>JBBQRV010000044.1:0-17603 GCA_038214475.1 Propionibacteriales bacterium
AGACCGAGATGGCCGCCGGCCACGGCGGCGTCTCGGGCCGCTACAAGGCCTGGACCGACCGGGCGTTCGCGCTCGCGTGGATCCTGGACCGGATGGGGCTCGCCGAGGCCTCCGAGCGCTGAGCGGCAGGGGCCGGTCGCCGGCTCGGGCGTCGCGTCCGTCGACACGGGCGGGCGCGGGTGGTACCAAGGAGGGGTGTGGGCGCCGCGCCCGCGGGAGGAGTCCCCATGACCGTTCTCGACAGCGCCGCTCTCCTGGCCGAGCTCGAACCCACGGTCGAGGAGAACCTCAACCGCCACCTCGGCGTCGCCGCCGAGTGGATGCCGCACGAGTACGTGCCGTGGAGCCTCGGCCGGGACTTCAAGGACCTGGGCGGCGAGCCGTGGGACGTAGCCCAGTCACAGCTGTCCCCGATCGCCCGCACGGCGCTCGAGGTCAACCTCCTCACGGAGGACAACCTGCCCAGCTACCACCGCGAGGTGGAGCGCGCCTTCGGCCGCGACAGTGCCTGGGGCACCTGGGTGAACCGGTGGACCGCCGAGGAGGGCAGGCACGCCTTCTGCATCCGCGACTACCTGCTGGTGACCCGCGGGGTGGACCCCGACGAGCTCGAGCGGGCCCGGATGGAGACCATGGAGGTCGGCTACGACTCCGAGGACAAGCCGCTGCTCAACGTGTGCGCCTACGTGTCCTTCCAGGAGCTCGCGACCCGGGTCTCGCACCGCAACACCGGCCGCTACACCGAGGAGCCGATCGCGGAGAAGCTGCTCACCCGGGTGGCCAAGGACGAGAACCTGCACATGATCTTCTACCGCAACATCGTCACCGCCGCCCTCCAGATCGCGCCCGACCAGACCCTGCGCGCGATCACCGACGAGGTGGTCAACTTCCAGATGCCGGGCGCGATCATCCCCGGCTTCGCCCGCAAGGCCGTGCAGATGGCCAAGGCCGGCATCTACGACCTCCGCATCCACCACGACGACATCGTCACGCCGCTGCTGCGGCAGTGGGGTGTCTTCGAGCTCGAGGGACTCGACGCGGAGGGCGAGAAGGCCCGCGACCAGCTCGCCGAGGCGGTGGCGGTGCTCGACACCCAGGCCACCCGGTTCACCGAGCAGCGCGACGAGGCGGCCGCCAAGAAGGCTGCCCGGCAGGCGGGTGCTCCCGCCTGACGGGGCTCACCCCGCCGGGCGCAGGGCCCCGGCCAGCGCCGCGATGTCGGCCGGGCCCACCCGGCAGCAGCCGCCGACCAGCCGCGCGCCGGCGGCGACCCATGCCGTGACCTGGTCGACGTCGAACGCGGCGGCGCCGACCCAGCGGCGTCGGGCCGCGTCCCAGTCCTCGCCGAGGTTGGGGTAGGCGACCGCCGGCAGCCCGGTGACCCGCACCGCGGTGCGCACCGCCTCGAGCACCTCCCCCGGCGCCGAGCAGTTGAGCCCTGCGGCCACCACGCTGGTGCTGCCGGCCAGCACGCCGTACGCCTCGTCCAGGGGCTGACCGGCCCGGGTGCGACCGTCGTATACCGAGTAGGAGAACCAGGCCGGCAGGCCGAGGTCGTCGAGCAGCGGCACCAGCGCCTCCGCCTCGCGCAGGTCGGGGATCGTCTCCACGGCCAGCAGATCCGGACCGGCCTCGGCGAGCAGCTCCAGCCGGGGGCCGTGGAAGTCACGCAGCTGGGCGGTCGTGAGCCCGTAGTCGCCGCGGTACTCGGAGCCGTCGGCCAGCACGGCGCCGTACGGGCCGACCGACGCCGCGACCAGCAGCGGCCGGGTGCCGGCGGCCTGGGCCCGGTCTCGCGCGGCCCGCGCCAGCCGCACGCTCGTCGTGACCAGGTCGCGGGCGGCCGCCTCGTCGAGACCGGCGGCCACCAGCGACGGCACACTCGCCTGGTAGCTCGCGGTGGTGGCCACGTCGGCACCCGCGGCGAAGTAGGCCGTGTGCACCGCCACGATCTCCTCGGGTGCATCCCGCAGCAGCCGGGCGGTCCACAGTGCCGAGGAGAGGTCGAGCCCACGGTCCTCCAGGGCGTTGGAGAGCCCCCCGTCGAGCACCAGCACCCGCCCCTCGGCCCCCGGGTCGTTCCCCGGGTCGAGCAGTCCGTCGACGAGTCCCTCGCTCATGGGCCTCAGCCTAGGGGCGCCGCGAACCCTGAGAAGTCCCTGATAACTGGGCCGAGACGCAACTCTGGACGCTGCTGGGACGTCTTTCTGGGTACAGGCACGACGGATCCAATCCGGGAATGGCCCGGACTCCGAATCAGTTGCACAAGACGTGAGGCTCCGCACTCTGCGGGCGCCGAGCGGAACAGGAGGCGTCCCATGGCAACACGTACGGCAACGAGGACCGCAGTGACGCGTGAGATCGAGGGGCGCGACAGCGTGGGCCTCTACCTCGACGAGATCGCCCGCAACCCGCTCCTGGACGCGGCGACCGAGGTGGAGCTCTCCAAGACCATCGAAGCCGGGCTGATGGCCCAGCACCTGCTCGCCGAGGGCCGGGTGGGACGCAAGAAGGGCGGCGCCCCCAAGACCGCCACCGAGGCCGAGCTGGAGTGGCTCGCCGCCGAGGGCCAGCGCGCGATCCAGACCTTCATCGAGGCCAACCTGCGCCTGGTGGTGTCGATCGCCCGGAAGTACGGACGCTCGCAGATGCCGATGCTCGATCTGATCCAGGAGGGCAACACCGGCCTGATCCGGGCGGTCGAGAAGTTCGACTACGCCAAGGGCTACAAGTTCTCCACCTACGCGACCTGGTGGGTCCGTCAGGCGATCACCCGGGGCATCGCGCAGCAGGCCCGCGTGGTGCGGCTGCCCGTGCACGTGGTCGAGGAGCTCAACCAGGTGGGCAGCGCCCGTCGTACCCTCGAGCGCCAGCTGGGCCACGAGCCCTCCCCGACCGACATCGCCCACGAGCTGGGGATGGACATCGAGCGGGTGCTCGACCTGCTCAACTGGGGCCGCGAGCACGTCAGCCTCGACACCCCGGTGGACGAGGACGGCGACACCTCGCTGGGCGACCTGATGGCCCAGGAGACCTCGCCGGGTCCCGACCTGACCGTGCTCGACACCGAGGCCCGCGACCGGCTCAACTCGCTGGTGGGGCACCTCGACGACCGCGCGGCCGACAACATCCGCTCCCGCTACGGCCTGGTCGACGGCCGCCAGCACAAGCTCGCCCACATCGGCGCCAAGCACGGCATCTCCGCCGAGCGGGTGCGCCAGCTCGAGCGCGAGGCCCTGCAGAAGCTGCGCAAGTTCGCGGATCCCGATCTGGCTGCGTGATCCCACGCGACCCGGTCACCCGGCTCCCCTCCGGATGACCGACGAGGACCCCCGACGACCTGGTCGTCGGGGGTCCTCGCACGTCTGGGCACAGCGGTCGGCAGGTCGCTCAGCCGGCCCGGGCGAGCAGCAGCCGGCTCACCTCCAGGACCGCCGGCTCGCCCAGTGGGCCCTCCGGGTCGTTCTCGAGCGCGTGCCTCAGCAGCCGGACCAGGAGCTTGACCTCGTCGCGCCCGGCCGCACCGTCGGCGTCGCACTCGCCCTGGAGGATCGAGAGGTAGAGGCGGTGGGTCAGCGGACTCGGCTCGACCCCCAGCTCCTCCAGCACACCCCTGCGATGCTGTTCGTAGGCCCGCAGCGCCTGGGAGCGCTCACCGGAGGCCACCAGGGCCCGCATCAGCTCGCGCAGCGCCGGCTCCGAGAAGTAGCTGTGCCTCATGCCCGCCCGGGCCAGGCGGCCGGCCAGCGTGTGGTCGCGGACCTCGTTGGCGCTGCACGCCGCGCGGATGCAGGCCGCGGCGAGCAGGTCCGCGAACCGTTCCCGCTCCCGGGTCGCCCATGCGGCGTACGGCTCGTCGGCCAGCAGGTCGGCCGAGACCCGGGACAACGCGTCCGGTACGTCGGCATCGGTGCCGGACTCGAGGCGGGCGCGCACCTCGACCGCGTCCACGCGCACCTGCTCGGGATCCAGCAGGTAGCCGCTGGTGGTGGTGGCCAGGGCCGCCCGGCGGCCCTGGGCCAGCCCGAGCCGGCGCCGCAGCACGCACACGTAGCTCTCCAGCGTGGCCCGGTACGACGCGGGCGGCTCGCCCTCCCAGAGCCGCTCCGCCAGCGCGTCCTTCGCCTGCGGCGCTCCCAGGTCGAGCGCCAGCATCTCCAGCAGCTGCCTCGGCTTGACGCCCCCCAGGTCGGCGGCCCCGTAGCGGCGCCCCCCGTGCTCGACCACGGTCGAGCCGAAAATCCTGATGTCGATCATCCTGAACCCCCTCAGATGACGACATCCTGACCAGATCGGCACCGTCTCGTTAGCCCCCTCTGGGGGGAGCCGGCCCCCCAACGTTGACTAGTCCCCCGGCGGGACCGGGCGCCCGATCACGTCAGGCGAACGCGCCGTACACGCGCACACCGACCGCGGCGGCCCCCAGCAGCACCATCACGGTCGTGCTCAGGCTGCGCCAACGACGCGGCAGCATCGCGACCAGAGCAGCGACGAGCACCAGCTCGGCGGCCAGGCAGGCCAGGTCGAGCAGTCCCACCGGCTCGATCCGGGAACCCGGATAGATCGGGATCCCGTTGCCCACCCCACCTGCCACCGGGAGGTGGGAGATCTCGTGTCCCACGTCGTGGGGCGCCACGAAGGGCAGCTCGACGGTGCGGCTGGCGACGTAGAGCGCGATGACGCCGAGGTGCGCGAGCACCGCGGCGGCCAGCACCCAGGGTGGCTGTCGCCACCGCAGGGCCACCGCGAGCCCCCACTGACCGAGCCCGAGCACCACGAAGAACACACTGCTGGCCGGGCTGACCGTCCAGTGCTCGGGTGCGACGGCCAGGTGGATGCCGCCGGCCACCAGCGCAGCGCCGGCCGCCGCGAGCACCCCCAGCTCCTCGACGGACGCCCGCTCGTCGAGCCGCTCCGTCGACTGCTGCGGCGCCGTGGCGAGGCTCACCAGTCCCCCTCGGGCAACGGGAGCGGCCACGCACCCCGAGGGTCGTCGGAGGGCATCGCCGGGTCGACGATCTCGAACTGGCCCATCATGTCGTGGTCCTCGTGCACGAGGTTGTGGCAGTGCATCATGTAGCGGCCGCGTCCCTTCTCGAACTTGATCAGGACCCGCACCGTCTCGTTCTCGCCGAGGAACACCACGTCCTTCGGGCCGCGCTCGTGCGGCATCGGGGCCCGGCCGTTGCGGGTCAGCACCCGGAAGTCGATGAAGTGGATGTGCACCGGGTGGTGCCAGCCGCCCGAGAGGTTGCGCAGCTCCCAGATCTCGACGTCGTCGATGGTGGGATCGGCCAGCACCTGCGTGAAGCCACTGGCCACCACGTCCTCCCAGGTCTTGCCGTTGATGGTCCACTGGCTGTTGGCCTTGACGAAGTCGAACCTGCGGGTGCGCACGGCGTCCACCTCCGGGACCACCATGGCGGGGTGCGCCGGGAACAGCTGCGACGGGACGGAGTTGTTCTTCTTGCTGAACGGCTCGTCGACCACGTCGAAGGCCATCACCTTGTCGGTGTGGGTGAAGTTGATGTTGTTCTTCGGGCTGGTGTTGCGCAGCACGATGCGGGTGCCGGGGGCGTACTGCGCGAAGTCGATGACGACCTCGTAGCGCTCGGCCACACCCTGCCGGAACGACGTGACCGCCCTGGGCTGCGGCATCAGCCCGGCGTCGGTCCCGATCACCTTCATCTTGGCGCCGTTGTCGAGCGACCAGTGGTAGGAACGCGACACCGAGGCGTTGAGGATCCGGAACCGGTACTTGCGCCGCTTCACCTGCATGGCCGGCCAGGGCCGGCCGTTGACGGTGATCACGTCCCCGTAGAAGCCCGCCCCGTCGTTCGTGTTGAACATCAGCGAGCCGTCCGCCTCGAACATCTTGTCCGCGACGACCAGCGGCACGTCGTACTCGCCGTGCGGGATCGGCAACGACTGCTCGAGCGCGTCGACCAGCTGGTACTGCCCGGCCAGGCCCATGTTGACGTTCTCCGCCGTGTGGTGCACCCCGTGGTCGTGGTACCAGAGGGTGCGCGCCGGCTGCCAGTTCGGGTACCGGTAGTCCTTCCACTCCCCCGGGTTGGAGATGTCGCTCGCGTAGCCGTCGTACTGGGGCAGCGAGGCGGACCCGTGCAGGTGCAGCGACGTCCACGGCGTGTAGGCCAGGCTCGGATGCACCGCGGGCAGGTTGTTCACGCAGCGCACGACCGCCTTGCGGCCCTGGCCGATGCGGAACGTCGGCCCCGGCACCAGCCCGTTGTACCCCCACTGGGTCGTCTGCAGGCCGGGAATGACCTCGCTGGTCATCGGTTGCATGCTGAGCCGGAAGTAGTCGGTGGTGGCGTCGGAGAACGTCGGCAGGATCACCGGCGGGACCGACAGCGGGATGCTGAAGGGCGCGGGCAGCGCGCTCTCGGCGATCCGGTTGGCCAGTGGGCCGGCAGCGAACGCGGCGCGCTCCAGCGGCAGGGCGAGCGCCACCCCGCCCAGCATCGACATCTTGATCAGGTCACGACGTGACAGTTCCATCGGTCTTCCTCCCTCGGTGACTGCCGCGAGGCTACGAAGCCGGTCCTTGGGAAAAGGTGGGGCTGCGGACCTGGTCCGGACCGGCCCCGTCGGCGAGTCGGTGCCGAGAGCCGGCCCAAGGAATTCCCAAGGTCTGAGGGCCCACCGTGACCCCGTGCCGCCGTCGCGGTGGGACATCGCCATCCAGAGGGGACAGTCATGAGTGGACACGGATCCGTGCGCGCCGAGGGTCGGCCGCGCACTCGACGCACGCTGCGGCGGGTGGCGGTCACCGCCGTACTCGCCGTCGTCAGCACCTTCACGGCCCAGGGATGGGCCCCCGCCGCCGCAGCGCCGGCAGCGGTCGGCCAGGGGTTCACGGTCACCGCGGGTGACCTCGCCTTCATCCTGAAGCAGATCCGGATCTCCGAGCGGCACTCCGCGACGCTGACCGCGAGCAACCCGTGCGGCACCCTGGTCGGCCCCAACGCCAACCAGATCCCCGACCGGCTGACGGCCTACGGCCTGCGTACGGTCGACGGCTCCTGCAACAACCTGTTCCCGGGCCGCGAGGCCTTCGCCGCGGCCGACGAGCCGTTCCCGCGGCTCACCACCCCCCGCTTCCGCGACGCAGAGCCGGCGCCTCCCGGCTTCCCCTCACAGGCGTCCAGCTCGTATGCCCAGAAGGTCGGCTTCGTCTACGACTCCGAGCCCCGGCTGGTCAGCAACCTGATCGTCGACCAGACCTCGACGAACCCGGCGGCGATCGCGGCAGCCGCCTTCCCGGTGCGTACCCAGGGCAACCCAGGACTGTTCCCCTGCACGACCGACCCCGACCCCGTGACCGGCGCTCCCGGCATCCCGACCGGATGCGTGCCGTCGCACCAGACCCTGTTCATCCCCAACGTGACCACCGATGTCGGTCTCTCGCCGCCGTACAACTCGATGTTCACGTTCTTCGGCCAGTTCTTCGACCACGGCGTCGACCAGACCGTGAAGGGCGGCGGCACGGTGTTCGTGCCCCTCAAGGCCGACGACCCGCTGCGCACCGTGGGCCCGGACGGGATCGCCGGCAACGGCGACGAGGTCCCGCCCTCCCAGGCGTTCATGGTGCTCACCCGCGCCCAGAACCAGCCCGGACCCGATGGCGTGCTCGGCACCGCTGACGACGTCCAGGACGCCGACAACACCGACTCACCCTGGGTCGACCAGAGCCAGACCTACACCTCCCACGCCTCGCACCAGGTCTTCCTGCGTGAGTACGACATGGTCGCGGGAGTGCCGGTGTCGACCGGCCGGCTGCTCGGTGGTCTGCCCGCCGGCGAGACCTACGACGACTCCCCCGACGGCCGCACCGGCATGGCCACCTGGGCGTCCACGAAGAAGCAGGCGGCCGAGAAGCTCGGCCTGCTGCTCTCCGACGCCGACGTGACCGACATCCCGATGCTGGCCACCGACCCCTACGGCGAGTTCATCCCGGGACCCCAGGGCCTGCCGCAGTACGTGCTCGACAACGGCACCATGCTCGAGGGCGACCTCCTCAACCCGGTGCCGGTACCTGCCAACGCACGGCACTTCGCGACCCCCTTCCTCACCGACATCGCGCACAACGCCGACCCGTCGCCCCAGGACACCGACCACAACCCCGGCACCCCGCCGGTGCCGCCGACCGCGGACGTCGACCTGGACACCAACGGCCTCGAGGTGCACACCCCGAGTGCGGACTTCGGCGCCCAGCCGACCGGCACCTACGACGACGAGATGCTCAACGCGCACTTCATCGCTGGTGACGGCCGCGTCAACGAGAACATCGCGCTGAGCACCATCCACCAGGTCTTCCACTCCGAGCACGACCGGCTGGTGGGCGACATCCAGAACACCCTGGACGCGCCCGGCAACGAGGCGCTCAAGGCGGCGTACCTGGCGGTGAACACCGCCACGACCAACGTCAACCAGCGCACCTGGGGCTACGGCGACCGGCTCTTCCAGGCCGCCCGGTTCGTCACCGAGATGGAGTACCAGCACCTGGTCTTCGAGGAGTTCGGCCGCAAGGTGCAGCCGGCGATCCGGCCCTTCCACGTGTACTCCCCGGACATCAACCCGGCCATCCAGGCCGAGTTCGCGCACGCGGTCTACCGCTTCGGACACTCCATGCTCGACGACACGGTGGCCCGCACCAACGCCGACGGCAGCGACAACTCGCTCCCGCTGCTGACCGCCTTCCTCAACCCGCCGGCCTTCTTCGACGGCGGCGGCGCCGGGACACTCACCCCTGAGGAGGCTGCCGGCTCGATCGTGATGGGTTCCTCGGACCAGGTGGGCAACGAGCTCGACGAGTTCGTGACCGAGACCCTGAGGAACAACCTGCTCGGTCTCCCGCTCGACCTGGCCACGCTCAACCTGGCCCGGGCCCGGGACGCGGGAGTGCCGCGGCTCAACGACGTGCGCCGTCAGATCTGGGCGGACACCAACGACGGGCAGCTGACTCCCTACACGGACTGGTCGGACTTCGGCCAGCACCTCAAGCACCCGGAGAGCCTGATCAACTTCGTGGCGGCCTACGGCACCCACCCGAGCATCACCGGAGCCACCACGGCGGCTGCGAAGCGGGCGGCTGCCAAGGCGATCATCGACCCGACGGCCGAGCCGGCCACCGACCCGGCCGACATCCCGGCCGACGCGGCGGCCTTCCTCTTCAGCACCGACGGACGGAGCATGCCCGGCTGTGACCAGCCAGGTACGGACTGTCGGGACTGGAGCAACACGGGGAGCGGCGTCACCGTCACCGGAGTCGACGACGTCGACCTGTGGGTGGGCGGCCTCGCCGAGATCACGAACCTGGGCGGCGGCCTGCTGGGCAGCACCTTCAACTACGTCTTCCAGACGCAGATGGAGAGCCTGCAGGACGGCGACCGGTTCTACTACCTGTTGCGCACCCCTGGCATGAACCTGCGCACCCAGCTCGAGGGCAACTCGTTCGCCGAGATGATCCAGCGCAACACCGAGGGGACGAACACGCTCAAGGCCGACGCGTTCGCGACCGCCGACTGCAAGTTCCAGCTGGCCAACCTGGCCGGCACCCCGGCCGGCTTCACCCAGTTCGGCTCGACGGTGGCCGACGACCCGTCCACCGAGTGCAAGGAGAACCTGCTGCTGCTCCGCAAGCCCGACGGGACCATCCAGTACCGCCAGTTCAACACCGTCGACCCCTCGGGGATCAACGGCCAGGCCGTCTACAACGGCACCAACGGCAGCGACCGGGTGTTCGGCGGCAACGACAACGACACCTTCTGGGGTGGCGGCGGTCGGGACTTCATCGAGGGCAACGGCGGCGACGACGTGTCGCTCGGCGGTGACGGCAACGACATCATCACCGACCTCTCCGGGGCCGACGTCCTCAAGGGGGGACCGGGAAACGACGCGCTGGACGGTGGTATCGGCGACGACCTGTTCATGGGCGGCGACGGCAAGGACTTCATCAACGGAGGTGCCAACGACAACGAGACGTTCGCCGGACCGGGCGACGACTTCGTGATCGCGGGCCAGGGCGCGGACGCCGTGTTCGGTGACGGGGGCGACGACTGGATCCAGGGTGGCTCCGGCCAGGACCTCCTGATCGGGGACCACGGTGCGCCGTTCTTCGACGACCCGGCCGAGACCGCTCCTGGCCACGACGTGTTCGTGGGCCAGGTGGGCGAGAACGACTACGACGCCGAGGGGGGCGACGACATCATGTCGCAGAACGCCGCGGTCGACCGGAACGCCGGTGCAGGCGGATTCGACTGGGCCATCCACCAGTACGACACGGTGGGCGCCGACGACGACATGGCGATCAACAACTTCCTGGCCGGCGCGCCGATCCAGGTGGTCGTCAACCGCGACCGGTGGCAGGAGGTGGAGGGCGACTCGGGTTCGGCCTTCGACGACCTGATCAAGGGCACCGACGACGTGCCCGCGGCGATCGGCGGTGGCGGGTTCACCGGCTGCAACGCCCTCGACCCGGCCGGCGTCGCTCGGATCACCGGCCTGGGTGACCTGGTCACGTCCTTCCCGTCACAGCTCCAGCCGATCATCGACAACTCGGCTGCCGGGTTCTGCCCGCTGGCCGGGGCCGGGGCCGGGGCCACGCCCACGGACGCCGGCACGGTGTGGGCCGAGGGCGACATCCTGCTCGGCGGTGGCGGCAACGACACCCTCGAGGGTCGCGGCGCCGACGACATCATCGACGGCGACAAGGCGCTCACGGTGCGGATCAGCGTCCGGACCAACCCGGCCGACCCCGCCACCGAGATCGGCAGCACCGACCTGATGGAGCACAAGGCCCTCACCGGGGGCTTCGGCCTCAACACGGCCGGGGAGACGCTGCAGAAGGCGGTGTTCGACGGCGACGTCGACCCGGGCAACCTGGTCATCGTCCGGGAGATCGTGAGCCCGTCGGCGAGCGACTCGGGCTCGATCGACACGGCCGTCTTCTCCGGCCCGCGCTCCAACTACACCATCGCCTTCGGTACGGCGGTCACGGTCACCCAGACCGGGGCCAACGTGGTCGGCCAGAAGGTCAGTGACGGGATCGACACCCTGACCCACGTCGAGCGGTTGCGGTTCACCGACCAGACCGTGGTGATCTCGGCACCGGCCGCCCCGACCGCGGTCTCCGCGATCGCGGGCAACGCCCAGGCCACCGTCTCGTGGACGGCTCCGGTCGCCGACGGCTCACCCGCCGTGACCGGCTACGAGCTGGTGGTCAGCGACGGACGGGTGATCACCGGCATCCCGGCCGGGACCACCAGTCGGGTCGTCAACGCCCTGACCAACGGCACGGCGTACACCTTCCAGGTGCGCGCTCAGAACGTGGTCGGCTTCGGGCCGCTGTCGGCGCCCTCCAACTCGGTGACGCCCACCGCTCCGAACGGCCCGCAGATCACCTCGCGGGTCCCGGACGCGGGCGCCACCGGCGTCGCGGTCAACGCCAACGTGGACGTGTTCTTCGACCAGGCCATGACCGCGAACGGGTTCAACACCGGCACGGTGCGGCTGCTGAACCCGGCGGGTGCACAGATCGCGGCCACGGTCGCCTACAGCGCAGCCAATCTGCGGGTGCGGCTCAACCCGAGCGCCAACCTGGCCCAGAACACCACCTACACCGTGGTGCTGACCGGCGGCGCGACGGCGATCAGGAGCGCGGCGGGCGTGCCCCTGACCGACACCAGCTGGACGTTCCGCACGATTGCGCCGGCTGCCCCACTGGTGACCACCACGACGCCGACCGACGGAGCCACCGCGGTCGCCAGAGGTGCGAACATCCTGGCCAACTTCAGCCAGGCGGTGACCGGGGTGAGCGGCACGACCTTCCTGCTGCGCAACTCGGCCACCGGGACGCTGGTGCCGGCAGTGGTCACGTTGAACGCGGCCGGGACCAGGGCCACGCTCAACCCGAACGCAGCACTCCCGAGGAACACCGTCTTCACGGTGACCCTGACGGGTGGGGCGAGCGCGATCCGCTCACTGGCCACCGGGCTCCCCCTGGCGACCACCACCTGGAGCTTCACCTCCGCGCCCTGAGCGGGCGGTACCCCGATCGGGCGTGAAGCCGCCCGACCCCAGAACACCCCGGTCACCCCCACCGGGGTGTTCTGGCATCCGGGGGCCTACAACGGGAGCAGCGCGGGGACCCGCACCCGGAGCACCACCCCGCCCTGGTCGCCGGGCCCCAGGTCGAGGTCGCCTCCGAGATCGACCACCAGCGCCGAGAGCAGCTGGAGCCCGACGTGTCCCTCGGACGCCGCCGGCATGGCCAGCCCGTCGCCGTCGTCGGCCACCTCGATCGCGACCTGGTCGGGGCCCGCGCTGACCCGCACCGACACCACCCTGGCCCGGGCGTGCTTCTCGACGTTGCGCAGCCCCTCGCGCACGACCCGGTAGACCAGCCCGGCCACCCTCGGGTCGACGTCCAGCTCGTCGGGCACGTCGAGCAGCACCTGTACGCCGGTGTCCGCGGCCCGCGACGCCAGCTTCTCCAGGGCGCGGCGCAGACCGCCCTGGCCCAGGTCAGCGGGGAACAGGTCGATGACCATCGAGCGCAGCGCGCGCAGGTCCTGCTGCAGGATGCCGTTGATCCGCTCACCGGTGTGGCGTGCCAGATCGCCGCCGGCGCCCTCCGGCAGCCGGTCGAGCACCGTGGGCAGGGCATAGCTGGCGGCGGACAGGTCCTGGATCACTCCGTCGTGCAGGTCCTGGGCCAGCCGGCGTCGCTCCTCGTGCCAGGAGGCGAGGGCGCGGCCCAGCAGGTCGGCGCGGTGCCGTCGGGCCCGGTCGACGCGCCTGGCCAGGGACCATGCCATCGGGAGCACCGCGAGCTGGAAGAGCAGCAGGGCGCCCAGGCCGATCGGGAACAGCTGCACGAAGATCGCGTTGCGATCGGCGTCGATCCGGGTGGACGGCAGGTAGGCCTCGAACACGAACGGCGCACCGTCGGCGTCGCGCGCGCCGACGTACACCTCCATCACCGGCACCTGCGACTCCACCTGCCCCTCGTGCGGCTCGCGCTCTCCGGGAAGTCCGGTGACCACGTCGTCCGTGCCGAAGAGGTCCGGGACCTCGTCGGGCAGGGCGATGACCTCACCGATCAGGTCGGGCTGGTCCGACCAGAGGATGCCGCCCCGCTCGTCCCAGACCAGGATGTGCTGCACCGAGCCGTCCCGCATCCGGTTCTCCAGCACCCGTCCGAGCCGCTGGACTGCCTCGGGTTCGCCGGCACGCACTCGGCTGTCGATGAGCGGGGCCGCGATGCCGTTGGCCATCCCACGACTGCGGACCTTGGCCTCACGCCTGGCCTCGTCGGCCGCGATGTGCCTGCTGACCAGCACCGACCCGACCCCGAGGACCACCATCGCCACCAGGCTGAGCAGCATGAAGCGAGTGAGCGAGGCACGGACCAGGGAGGGCTCGTGGGGCCCGGGCTCGGCCTCAGCGGGCGTCTTCGGCATCCAGGAGCCCCCGGCGACGTGCGATCGCGACTGCCTCGAGCTGGGAGTGGGCGTCGAGCTTGCGCAGCAGGGTCTTCACGTAGCCGCGACAGGTGCTCAAGGAGATGCCCAGCTGACCGGCGATCGCCCGCGCGTCCAGCCCGATCGTGAGCATCGCCAGCACGTCGCGCTCGCGTCGGCTCAGCGGTGTCTCGGGAGAGGCCGCGGGGCGCGGGACGGTGAGCAGCGAACGCAGCAGGCGGGGATGCACCACGAGGCCGGCCCGGCCGGCCGTGCGCAGCGTCGACAAGAGGTCCTGGAGGGAGCCGTCCTTCGGCATCAACGAGCTTGCGCCGGCGTCGGCGGCCCGGCGCATCAGCTGGTGGTCGGCATGCCCGGTGAGGATCACGACCGCCGTCTCGGGGTGGGTGGACGTGATGGTGGCGGTGGCCTCGACGCCGTCGCGCTCGTCGCCGTCGAACTGGTAGTCGATGACCACGACGTCCGGTCGGTGCCGTCGCACCAGGTCGATCCCCGAGGAGACATCGTACGCCGTGCCGACGCAGGACAGGTCGGGCTGCGACGAGAGGGCCACGCACATCAGGTCGGCGAACGTGCGGTGGTCGTCGACGACCAGCACCGTCCTCGGGGCGTGCTCGACCGAGGATGACACTTCCCCGAGATCTCGTGCGCGTGGAACGTCGCCCATGGCTCCCCCTCTCGTATCCACCCCCTGGATACGTGAGCCCCGCGAGATGCTCGTCTTCGAGTTTCTCCGCGCCTCATCGGCGGAGCCATAGCCACATCGGTTCATCTGCCTGGGTCGTCCGGGTGGTATGCCCCAGTACCGTCGCCCGGGTCAGCCGGGGCCAGCCGGGGTCAGCCGGTCAGCCGGGGTCAGACCCCGGTCAGGCGCTCGACCAGGTCGGCGACGCGTTCGGCGAGCTCGGCACGCGTGCCGGTGTTGTCGAGCACGTACGTCGCGGCCGCGAGCCGCTCCCCGCGGGTGGCCTGCGCGGCGACCCGCGCCTCGGCGTCGGCCCGACTCATCCCGCGCAGCTCGACCATCCGCTCGACCTGCACCTGCGTCGGCACGTCGACCACGACGACCGCGTCGAACGCGTCGGCCTGCCCGGTCTCGACGAGCAGCGGGATGTCGTGCACGACCAGGGCCCCGGGGGCGGCGGCAGCCTCGATCTCGGCCGCGCGCGCCCTGACCCGTGGGTGGACGATCCCCTCGAGCACCCGACGCCTGGCCTCGTCGGCGAAGACGACCGCACCCAAGGCCGGTCGGTCCAGCCGGCCCTCGGCGTCGAGGACGTCGGCACCGAAGGCAGCCACGATGTCGGCGAGCCCGTCGGTGCCGGGCTCGACCACCTCACGGGCCAGCAGGTCGGCGTCGATCACCACGGCGCCGCGCTCGGCCAGCAGCGCCGAGACGGTGCTCTTGCCGGAGGCCACTCCCCCGGTCAGTCCGACCCTCATCGCTCCTCGGCAAGTCGAGCGAGGATCCGCGCCAGCTCGGCGCGCTCGTCGGTGGTCAGCACGGACAGGAAGCGCTCCGCCTCCGCCGTCCGGGCCTCGTCGAGCACGGTGCGCAGCCGGATGCCCTCCTCCGTGGCCAGCACACATGTGGCGCGCCGGTCGAGGCGGTCGTCGACCCGGGTGACCAGTCCGCGCTTCTCCAGAGCGTCGACGACCTCGGTGGCCGAGCGAGGAGCGATCCGCAGCTTCTCCGCGACCACGGAGATGCGTGCCGACTCGAGCTCGCAGACGATCCGCAGGGCCCTCGACTGTGCGGGGGTGATCTCCCACTCGGCCAGCGCGGCGCCGTACCCACGGCGTAGGACCCGTGCGGCCGACATCAGAAGCTCGCCGGCGTTGTCACTCATGGCGGCACCCTACCCGATTCACCTGCTCTCCTCAAAGTGAGGTATCCTCAGCATTATGCAGACACCCTGAAGAAACGAGGTGGTCAGATGGATGACCCCAACCGCTCCACCCGACGCGAGCGCCCCGGAGGCCCATTAGGCCCAGGTGGCCGCGGTGGCCCAGGAGGTCCGGGAGGCCGGAGCCCGGAGGCCCGGCAGGCCGATCGCCGCCAGCTCGCCGACTCGCCGGTCGCCCTGAGCCGGATCGGCCGGCTGTTCTCGGCCTACCGCGGCCGGCTCGCGACCATCGTGGCCCTGATCGTGCTCAGCTCCCTGATCGGACTGGCCCAGCCGTTCCTCGTCCGGCGCATCATCGACGAGGCCCTCCCAGCCCAGGACGTGCGGCTGCTGCTCGCCCTGGTCGCCGGCATGCTCGGTGTGGCGATCTCCTCCGCCGCGATCGGCGTCGTGCAGACCTGGATGTCGACCTCGGTGGGCCAGCAGGTCATGCACCGGCTGCGAACGGACCTCTTCACCCACCTGCAGCGACAGTCGGTCGGCTTCTTCACCCGCACCCGCGGCGGCGAGGTCCAGTCCCGCCTGGTCAACGACATCGGCGGCATGCAGTCCGTGGTCACCTCCACGGCGACCTCCCTCGCCGCCAACCTGACCGTCGTCGTCGGCACCGCCGTGGCGATGGCCGCGCTGAGCTGGCGTCTGGCGCTGCTCTCCCTGATCGTGCTCCCGCCCGCCGTCCTGCTCACCCGACAGGTGGCCCGGATGCGGCACGCGATCACCGGCGAGCGGCAGGCCCGGATGGCCGACCTGCACGTGCAGATCGAGGAGGGGCTGTCGGTGAGCGGCGTCGTCCTCACCAAGACGCTCGGCGCCGGCCCCACCCTCAGCAGCCGGTTCGAGGACACCTCGTCCGACCTGGTCGGGCTCGCGATCCGCTCCCAGCTCGCCGGGCGCTGGCGGATGGCCACCATGAACGTCGTCTTCGCCGTGATCCCCGCCGTGATCTACCTGGCCGCGGGTCTCCCGGCGACCTCCGGCGGCATGACCATCGGCACCCTGGTGGCGTTCATCGCGCTCCAGGGCGCCCTGTTCCGGCCCCTGATGGGGCTGCTCAACGTGAGTGTCGACGTCACCGCGTCGATGGCACTGTTCAGCCGGATCTTCGAGTACCAGGACCTGCCCGTCGAGATCGCCGACCCGGCCACCCCGACGCCGCTCGGCGCGCTGCGCGGCGACGTCAGCTTCGACGACGTCAGCTTCGCCTACGACCACGGCACCGACGTGCTGCACGGCATCGACCTGCACGTGCCGGCCGGCACCTCCCTCGCGCTGGTGGGCGAGACGGGGAGCGGCAAGAGCACCCTCGCCTCGCTGGTGGCCCGCCTGCACGACGCGACCGACGGCGCCGTGCGCATCGACGGGATCGACGTGCGCGACCTGGCCCTCACCGACCTCGCCGACGCCGTCGGCGTGGTCACCCAGGACACCTACCTGATGCACAGCTCGGTGCGCGACAACCTGCGGCACGCGCGCGCCGACGCGACCGACGAGCAGCTGGAGGCCGCCTGTCGGGCGGCCCGGATCCATGACCTGGTCGCGTCGCTCCCCGAGGACTACGACACCGTCGTCGGCTCCCGGGGGCACCGGTTCTCGGGCGGCGAGAAGCAACGCCTGGCGATCGCGCGCACGTTGCTGCGGGACCCTCGGATCCTGGTGCTCGACGAGGCCACCAGCGCCCTCGACAACCAGACCGAGCGAGCCGTCCAGGAGGCGCTCGACGCGCTCGCCCGGGGACGCACCACGATCACCGTCGCTCACCGGCTGTCCACCGTGCGCGACGCCGACCAGATCGCGGTGCTCGACCACGGTCGTGTCGTCGAGCTCGGGACCCACGAGGAGCTGCTGCTGAGCGGCGGCCGGTACGCCGATCTGGTGCGCGGCGGGCTGCACCGACCGGCGGCGGCCTGAACCGCCCGGCCCGACCGGTGCCTGTACGACGTATCTGGGGCTGCGCTGCTGACTCCTGACCTGCATGACGACAGCCCTGGCCGTGCCTCTCGACTTCGCCCGCGTGCGCAAGGACGTGGGCGTGGTCAGCGCCGCGCACCGGATCGTGCGGGTGGCGGTGGAGGCCGAGATCCGCGGCGGTGACCCGGCGGTGTCCATCGCCCCGCTGGTGCGGGTGTGGTGCCACGGCAGGCTGTCGCTGCTGCGTCGCACGTCCCATCGGGGCGAGCGGTTGCACCTG
>JBBQRV010000045.1:0-17567 GCA_038214475.1 Propionibacteriales bacterium
GGTCCGGCATGTGCGTACCGACGTAGCCGGAGCCTTGCGGCACGAGCTTGTCGTTGTTCAGCCGGTTGCCGTGAATGTTGGCCATGAAGATCGTGTCGCGATACTTCTCCGGCCACCCGCCCTGTCCCCCGCCCTGTCCCCCGCCCTGTCCCCCGCCTGAGGCCGGGTTGACGTCCAGCCGACGTCCAGCCGACGACCAGCCGACGACCGGCCGACGACCGGGGACGACCGGGGACGCCACGCCGCACGGCGGGGTGGAGTGGGCCTGCGGCCGGACGACCGTACGATGGGGTGTCCGGAATCCTTCCCCGTCCGGTCGTCTGGAGGACGCAAGCGTGGACGTCGACGCCCAGGGCCTGCCCGCGGAGGGCCGGCCCACCGACCCCCTGGTCGGCCGGGTCCTCGACTCCCGCTACCGGATCGGGCCCCGCGTCGCCCGGGGCGGGATGGCCAGCGTCTACGAGGCGGTCGACCTTCGTCTCGACCGGGTGGTGGCCGTCAAGGTCATGCACGCCGGCCTCGGTGACGACGACGAGTTCGCGGCCCGGTTCGTGCGGGAGGCCCGCGCCGCGGCCCGGCTCTCGCACCCCCACGTGGTCGGCGTGTTCGACCAGGGCGACGACCACGGCACCGTGTTCCTGGCGATGGAGTACGTGCCAGGCCACACCCTGCGTGACCTGATCCGCAAGGAGGCGCCGCTCGCGCCCACCAAGGCGCTGGCGCTCATCGACCCGGTGCTCTCCGCGCTGGCCGCCGCCCACCGGGCGGGGCTGATCCACCGCGACATCAAGCCCGAGAACGTGCTGATCGCCGACGACGGGCGGATCAAGGTCGCCGACTTCGGGCTCGCCAAGGCGGTCAGCAGCGACACCCAGCACACCGCCACCGGCGGGATCCTGATCGGCACCGTGTCCTACCTGGCGCCCGAGCTGGTCGTCGACGGCACGTCCGACGCGCGCGCCGACGTGTACGCCGCCGGCGTGGTGCTCTACGAGCTGCTCACCGGCAGCAAGCCGCACGAGGGTGAGTCGCCCATCGCGGTCGCCTACAAGCACGTCCACGAGGACGTCCCGGCGCCGTCCGCGCTGGTGCCGGGGCTCCCGCCGTACGTCGACGCCCTGGTCGCCCGGGCCACCAGCCGCGACCGCAACAACCGACCGGCCGACGCGGGGGTGTTCCTGCACCAGGTGCACCGGGTCCGCCAGGCGCTCGCCGAGGGGGTCACCGACGACCCCGAGCTGACCGCCGACCTGGCGCCGTCGGCGCCGGTCGTCCTCGACGTGCCCGACGACCTGTCCATCTCGATCGGCGAGCCGGGCGGTGACACCCTGGAGCGGATCCCCGCGGTCACCGACGACCTGGCCGGCTACCCGATGGAGCACACGGCGGCGATCACCACCGGCTCCAGCGGCTCCACGCTGCCCGCGGCCACCGAACCGGTGCCCGTGCTGCGCGGCGGTCCGTCCGGCCCGCCTCGTCCACCGGCAGGCGGGCAGCCGCCGCCGCGCCGGTCCCGGTCGCGGCGCGGCCTGGCGCTGTTCCTGGTCGCGCTGCTGCTGGCCGCCGGTGCCGGGGTCGGCGCGTGGTGGTTCGGCGTCGGTCGCTACACGGTGACCCCCGGGGTCCTGGGCGTCAGCCAGTCGGTGGCGGCGCAGCGGCTGGCAGCCGAGGGGCTGGACGTGAAGGTGGGCTCGCCGGAGTACTCCGAGACCGTCGACAAGGGGCTGGTGCTGCACAGTGACCCGGATCCCGGCTCCCGGGTGCTCGGCGGCAGCAGCGTGACTCTGGTGCTGTCGCTGGGCAAGGAGCGCTACGCCTCCCCCAAGCTGCGCGGCAAGACCGAGGACCAGGCGCAGGACGCGTTGCGCAAGGCGCACCTCTCCTTCGGTCGGAGCATCGAGAAGTACAGCGAGGCGCTGCCCGCCGGCACGGTGCTGGGCTCGGACCCCAAACCCGGCACGATGCTGCGACCCGACTCCGCGGTCGACGTGTTCCTGTCCAAGGGGCCGAAGCCGATCGACGTGCGCGACTTCACCGGCCGCAAGGGCGGACTCGCGGTGTCGACGCTCGAGCGACAGGGGCTCACCGTCGAGCGCACCGACGAGTTCAACGACAGCGTCCCCGAGGGCCGGGTGATCTCCCAGGACCCCGACTCCGGCCAGCTGTTCAAGGGCGACACCGTGCGGCTGGTGGTCTCGAAGGGCCCGGAGCTGATCGCGGTCCCCGACGGTCTGAGGGGCAGCGGGGTGGAGGCGGCGAGGACGCGACTGCTCGACGCCGGCTTCCAGGTCGACGTAGAGAACTCCGACCAGTACCTCGGCCTGGGCTTCGTGTTCCAGGTCCAGCCCGGGTCGGGTGAGCTGGTGCCCCGGGGCAGCACGATCACCCTCTACCTGATCTGAGCCGCACCGGCGGCGCGCCGTAGCCTGTGCCGGTGCCTCCCTTCGCGCCTGCCGTCGACGTGGTCGCCCGCAACCCGATCGGCACCCACGTGACCGTCGGCAAGGGCCTCGCGACCGGAGCCTTCCCGAGCGCTGCCGACCTGGGCTGCGAGGCGTTCCAGGTGTTCGTGGGCAACCCCCGCGGCTGGGCCCTCACCCCCGGCGACCCCGGCCGCGACCGGCAGTTCCGCACGCTGGTCGAGGAGGCGGGGATGCGGGTCTTCATCCACACGCCCTACCTGGTCAACCTGGGCAGCCCGACCGAGAAGACCTACACCAGCTCGGTGGCCGTGGTGGCCCACAACCTGCGTCGCGCCGCCGAGATCGGGGCCGAGGGCGTGGTCGTGCACACCGGGTCGTACGTCGACCCCAGCGGCAGCCCGGGTCTGTACGACGCCGCCCTGCGGCAGGTGCGCGAGGGCCTGCTGCCCCTGCTCGACCTGCTCGAGGCGACCCACAGCGGCCGGACGCCGTGGCTGCTGCTCGAGCCGACCGCCGGCCAGGGCAGGTCGCTGTGCGCCGGCGTCGACGACCTCGAGGGCTACCTCGGCGCGCTCGACCACCATCCGAGGGCGGGCCTCTGCCTCGACACCTGCCACGTGTTCGCCGCGGGCGCCCCCCTCGACGAGCCCGGTGGCACGACCGCGACGGTGGACCGGGTCGTGGAGATCGGCGGCCCAGGGCGGCTGCGCCTGGTGCACGCCAACGACTCGATGGACGTGCGCGGCGGGCACCTCGACCGGCACCAGAACCTCGGGGCCGGTCACATCGGCGTCGACGCGTTCCGGGAGCTGCTGGCCCATCCGGCCACCGAGGGCGTGCCGTTCATCCTCGAGACACCGGGCTCCCGGGAGCCGGGCAACCCCGACCTGGCCCTGCTCGACCGGCTGCGTCGCGAGGTGCACGGGTGAGCGAGCGCCGTCTCGCGGTCCTCGCGACGGGGGCCCTGCTGGCGACCACGGCGTGCTGGGGATCGACGTTCTTCCTGATCCACGACCTGAGCGACCGGATCAGCGCGATCGACTTCCTCGCCGTCCGCTTCCCGATCGCGACGCTCTCGCTGGTCCTGCTCTTCCCGCGTGCGGTCGGGCGGCTGCCGGCCGAGGCCGTGCGGCACTCGGTGGTGCTCGGCGCGCTCTACGCGGTCGCCCAGGTCCTGCAGACCGTGGGGCTCGCGCACACCGCGGCCTCGGTGTCGGGCTTCATCACGGGGCTCTACGTGGTGGCCACGCCGGTGTTCGCGGCGCTGCTCCTGCGCACCCGGATCGGGCCGATGACCTGGCTCGCCGTGGCCCTGGCACTCGGCGGGATCGCCCTGCTCACCCTCGACCCGGCCGGGCTCGCCCTCGGGTACGGCGAGTCCCTGACCCTGGTCGCGTCGATGCTCTACGCGCTGCACATCGTCGGCCTCGGCGCCTGGTCGACCCCCAGCGCGGCGATGGGCATGTCGATCGTGCAGCTGGGTGTGATCTCGGTGATCTGCCTGGTGGGTGCGGCACCGGGCGGTATCGAGCTCCCTGCCCGCCCGTCCGACTGGGTGTCGGTGGTCTACATGGCGGTCTTCGCCGGGGCCCTGGCGATGGCCGCCCAGACCTGGGCGCAGGCCCACCTCCCGCCCGCCCGGACCGCGATCATCATGAGCATGGAGCCGGTCTTCGCCGCGCTCTTCGCGGTGCTGCTCGGCGGCGAGTCGGCCACGCTGCGGCTGCTCGGCGGCGGAGCGCTGGTGCTGGCCGCGATGCTGATCGTCGAGCTGGTGCCACACCGCAGGGTCGAGGCCGAGGTCACCCACATCGCGGTGTGAACGGTGGCTGGGCGGCGGACACGGTGCGGCCGGGTGTCCGCCGGTGGCATACCCTGACTGGCGCGACATTCGGAGGTGAGCCGTGAACTACTGCGCCGCATGTGGCCACGCGCTCGACGGTGGCCGCTTCTGTGCCCGCTGCGGGGCGTCGGTGGCGACCCCGTACGACGGCCCCGACCCGCGCACGGACACCGCCGAACGGCCGGCTGTGCCCGACCCGCACCCCGCCCACCGCGGGACGCCGGCGCCGCTCCCCGAGCCCGAGCACACGTCGGCGGAGTACGCCGCCCGGTTCCCGCTCTTCGCCGATGAGCTCGGCGGCACCGACCCCGAGCACACCGCGGTCCTGCCCGGTGTCCGCGAGGCCGTGGCGTCGTCCCCTGCCACCCCGCGCGAGGCGCCGGCGCCTCCCCCGCGACGGCTGTGGCCGGTCTTCGTCGGCATCGGCGTGGTCCTCGCCCTGGCACTCGCGCTGGGGGTGTGGCTGCTCGGCTCCGGCGACGACACCCCCCAGGCCGGTGCCCCCGCGAGCCCGGGCACCAGTGCCGGTGGCCGCACTGCCGCGGGGAAGTCGGACCAGGCCTCCCCCGGCCCCGGCGACGCCCCGGTGGCGGCACCGGCCGACCCCACCGACCTCGCGCCCGACTCCCGGCCCCGGGTGCCCTCGACCGCGCCACCCAACCAGGACGTGCGCGGCAACACCGTGCGCTACGTCGCCGCCAACATGCTCGACGGCCGGCCGGACACCGCCTGGCGGATGGCCGGCGACGGCACCGGGCGCACCCTGGCCTTCCGGCTGCCCGCAGCGTCCGTGATCACCCGGGTGGGCCTGGTCAACGGCTACGCCAAGCTCGACCGCGACCGCCGGGGCAACCGGATCGACTGGTACCAGCGCAACCGCCGGATCACCGAGGTCGAGTGGCTCTTCGACGACGGCACCAGCGTGCGCCAGTCACTGAAGCGCACGCCCGACCTGCAGACCATCCCCGTCGACCCGGTGCGCACCCGCACCGTGCGACTACGGCTGCTCTCGGTGAGCGCACCCGGCGCCCGCAACGGGCGCAACTACACGCCGATCAGCGAGGTGGCGATCGTCGGCGGCTGAGCCCGCTTGACCTCGCGGGCAGGATCGAGGAGTGCTCGCCGCCCTGTCCCCCGCGCGTCGCCGCTTAGTCCTCGTGGTCGCGGCGCTGGTGGCCGCCGCGCTCGTGGCCGGGGTGGTGACGGCCGTGCTGAGCCGCAGCGCCCCGGCGCCGCCGACCGACCAGGCGGTGCCCGGGCCGGTCCTGCTGGTGCCCGGGTACGGCGGCTCCACGAGCGGTCTCGAGGTGCTCGCGACCACGCTCACCGAGGCCGGGCGCGACGCCACCGTGGTGCGGCTGGCCGGAGACGGCACCGGCGACCTGGCCGAGCAGGCCGCCGTGCTCGACGTGGCCGTCCGCGAGGCGCTGGCCCGCACCGGCGCAGCCTCGGTCGACCTGGTCGGCTACTCCGCAGGCGGCGTGACCGTGCGACTGTGGCTGCGCGACTTCGACGGTGGCCGGATCACCCGGCGGGTGGTCACCCTGGGCTCGCCGCACCACGGGACCGACCTGGCTGCCCTTGCCGGCGACGTGGCGGGTGCGAGCTGTCCCGAGGCCTGCCACCAGCTGGCCACCGACAGCGACCTGCTGCGCTCCCTCAACGCCGGCGACGAGACGCCAGCCGGCCCACTGTGGGCGGCACTGTGGACCACCGGCGACCGCACCGTGGTGCCCCCCGACTCGGGTGCCCTCGAGGGTGCCCTGGACTTCTCGGTGCAGTCGGTCTGCCCCGATCTCGTGGTCAGCCACGGCGACCTGCCCCGCGACCCGGTCGTGATCGCGATGGCGGTGGGCGAGCTGGGCAGCTCCGCGCCGCGGGTCCCGTCGAGCGAGGTCTGCGCTAGTCGGTGATGTCCTTGGTGGTGAAGTTCGCCCACCCGGCAGCCAGGAACACCGCCACGTAGACCAGCTGGAGGCCGGTGCCGCGCAGCACGTCACGCCACAGGATCGGGTCGCGGAAGAGGTCGACGAAGGACAGCCAGTAGCGCGTGGGCAGCCACGGCTGCAGCGCGTGCGCTGCGTCGAGGGTGAGCAGCAGCGACGAGGCGACCAGCACCGCGAGGGTGCCCAGCGCCGCGGCCAGCGGACTGTCCACCACAGTGGAGAGGAACAGTGCGATCGCGGCCACGCCCAGCATCGACAGCATCGCGTAGACCAGCGCCAGCCCGGTGCGCACCAGGAGCTCCTGGGTCGAGAGCGTCGTACCCGAGATGCTGGCGGTGCCCGCGGTGACCACGTCCTGCCTGCCGAGCAGCAGGGTGCCGAGCAGGTACGCCGTCGCGGCGACCACCAGGACCGTGAGCAGCACGAAGGCCATCACGCTGACCAGCTTGGCCACCAGCAGCCGGGTCCGCCCGACCGGACGGATCAGCAGGTAGCGCAGCGTGCCGGCCTGGGCCTCTCCCGCGATCGCCTCGCCGGCCACCACGGCCACGGCGATGGGCAGCAGCAGCGGCACGACGATCGCGATCGCCGCCAGGGGGTACAGCGTGCCGTCGGTGAGCACCGCCGACAGGAAGGCCGGCCCGGTGCCGGGACGCGGGCCGAGGTCGGTCAGCGCCAGCAGCACCGCCACCAGGGTCGGCAGGGCGTCGATGAGCAGCACCGTGACCCAGGTGCGCCGGCTGAGCACCATCTTGCGCAGCTCCACGGCGATCACGACGGCAGCACCCTCTCGATCCGGTCGGCACTGGCCTGGGCGGCCTCCAGCACGACGTCCTCGAGGGTGTGCCGTTCCGGCGCCAGCACCTCGACCCGCACCCCACCGCCCACCAGCAGGGCGTTGAGCGCGGCCGCGTCGTCGACCCGCACCAGGAGGCTGTCGTCGTCGTGGTGCTCCACCGACCCGTCGAGCAGGGCCCGCGCCCGGGCCACGTCGGGCGTGCGCACGTAGGTACGGCCGGTGGGCCGGCGCAGCTCGGAGAGCTGGTCCTGGAGCACCAGCCGGCCCCGGTCGAGGACGCCGATCCGGCTGCACAGCTGCTCGACCTCGGCGAGCAGGTGGCTGGAGAGGAAGATCGTGGTGCCGGCCGCGTGCAGGTCCTGCAGGAGTCCCCGGATCTCCCGGATCCCCTGCGGGTCGAGGCCGTTGGTGGGTTCGTCGAGCACCAGCAGCCGCGGCTGCCGCAGCAGCGCCGAGGCCAGGCCCAGGCGCTGGCGCATGCCCAGCGAGTAGGCGCGCACCGGGCGCTTGTCGATGCCCCCCAGACCGACCTGGTCGAGGACGTCGTCGACGCGCCGGGACCGGCTGGCGCGCGCACCGGCCGGTCCCATCGCGTCGAAGAGCGCCAGGTTGGCACGCCCGGAGAGGTGCGGGTAGGCCGCCGGCCCCTCGACCAGCGCGCCCACCTGCGGAAGCACCCGCCTGCCGGCGGCCGGCATCGGCTGGTCGAGCACCTCGATCTCGCCAGCCGTGGCCAGCACCAGGCCCAGGAGCATCCGAACCGTGGTGGTCTTGCCCGACCCGTTGGCGCCGAGGAAGCCGTAGATGTCACCCTCGCGCACGTCGAGGTCGAGCGCGTCGACGGCGACCAGCGAGCCGAAGCGCTTGGTCAGGCCCCGGGTGCGGATCACCGCCGGCCGCCGAGCACCTGGCGGTCCAGCCGGACCGCGGCCTGGCTCAGCGTCTGCTCGGTGACGGTGCCGGCCACCAGCCACCCGGCTCCCCCGGGGAGGTCGGTGAGAAGCACGCCCAGCGGGCCGACCGCGACATAGGTGCCGTCCGCCACGAGCCGGGAGCCGGGTGTGGTGCCGAGCTGCTCGCGCAGCGGCACGGCGGCCCGGTCCCACAGCGGGACCGCGATGATCTGGGTGACCCCGGTGCCGTAGACGCCGACCGCGCCCCGGCTGGCGCTCGACCGGGCCAGTCCGGCCACCTCGGCCGGGGGCACCACGTCGGCGAACTGGTTGGCCGCATCGGCGATGTCGAGCACGTCGTCGAGGCGCAGGTCGGCACCGGGAGGCAGCTGGAACGACGTCTGGGCCCGGTCGGGCCGGGTCGGCGAGAACTCCCGGAACGCGGTGGTGAGGGCGGGCGTCGAGCCGGCGCCGTACACCTCGACGCGCAGCGGGATGCCGGTGTCGGCATCGGCCCAGAGATCGACATGCTCGATGCTGGAGCGGGCCGCACCCGGTGCGAGCCGCAGGCCGAGGGCGTCACGGCCCGCGACCCGTCTGGCGTCGAGCCGGCTCAGCTCGGTCGGGTCGACGTCCGCGAGCAGCCGGTGTGCCAGCGTCGGGGGCAGCAGGTCGGCGGTGCGGGGCAGCCGGATGTCGGGGTCGGTGTAGACGGTGGCCCGGGCCCGCTCGTAGCTCCACTCGGTGGTCCGCCCGGCCTGGTGCACCAGGTCGGTCTCCCCCGCGGTGAGCAGCTTGTCCACCCGCCAGTCGTCGGCGCTGCGCCACCACACCCGTATCCGGGTGCGTTCGCCGAAGAGCGCACCGACGTCGGTGAAGCTGTCGGTCACCGGCAGCTGCAGGGTGCCCTCGCTCTCGACGTAGCCGGCGTACGCGGCCGGCGCGGCGTCGCGCACCCGGGCGAGGAGCGTGGCCGCGTCGACATCGGCGTCAGAGGCCGGCAGGGCCCGCAGCGCGACGGGGGCACCGACCACCAGCAGCACGCCGAGGGCCACGAGGAGCCAGCGGCGTACGGGAGTCATACCTCCGCAGCGTACGTCGGTCGCCCTCGGACCGAGCCCGGCCAAGGCATGGACCCGGGCTCGCCGAGACGGCTCTGCCCAAGTTCTTCGACGACGAGTCGAGAGAGGTCGGGCGGCACCCCACGCGGACGCGATCGGAGTGTGCCGCAGCACGCCGAGCGGCGGGCTGTGCTGCAGGCCCCGCGGGGTGCCCATCTGGCACTGTGTCGGCATGGAACGTGTGCGTGGAATCGGTGGGTACTTCATCCGGGCCTCCGACCTGTCCGGACGGGGCAGACCCGCTGCGCTGGGCGTACTCGGTGATCATCCGGGACACCAGCCAGATGGGCCGCGAGCGCCTCGCTGCCAGCCGTGCCGAGGCTGCCGATACCGCCGAGGGATCGATGACGCAGAGCAGGAGGTCGATCCGGGTCTCGGCGCCGTCCTCGACCACCTGAGCATCGGCGGCGTGGATGATGACCTCTCCCTCATCGATCTCGGCTCGCACGTCATGGCGGGATGGCTAGGCGAGCCGTTGTGGTTGACCCCGGGCCCTGATACAACGGGCGGAGAGTCGCGAAGGGGTGGTGAGAATGGAGCTCCTCAAGAGCAGGTGGGTCACCGACGGTGGGCTCGAGACCGATCTGATCTTCAATCACGGTGTCGACCTGCCCGAGTTCGCGTCGTTCCCACTGGTGCATGATGCCGACGGCGCCGCGCTGCTCGGCCGCTACTACGCCGGGTACGCCGCCGTCGCCGCCGCGGCCGGCGCGGGACTGCTCCTCGAGACCGCGACCTGGCGCGCCAACCCCGACTGGGGACGTGTGCTCGGCTACGACGCGGCTGCGCTGGATCGAACGAACCGTGCCGCGGTGGCCGTCGTCCGGGCGGCGCTCGATGCCGCCGGGGCGCGCGAGGGCCTGGCTTCTGGGTGTGTGGGCCCGCGCGGCGACGGATACCTCGCGGGGGGTGTCGATCCGGACGAGGCGGCCGAGTACCACGCGCCGCAGGTCAGATCTCTGGCCGAGGGCGGCGCGGACCTGGTGCATGCCATGACCATGACGGGACCGGCCGAGGCGATCGGCGTGGTGCGCGCCGCGAGGGATGCCGACCTGCCGGTGGCAGTCTCCTTCACCGTCGAGACCGACGGCCGTCTTCCCGACGGCAGCACCCTGGCAGAGGCGATCACGGCTACCGAGGCAGCCGCTCCTGCGGACTACTACGGCGTCAACTGCGCGCACCCCGCGCACGTCCAGGCCGGGCTCGACGGCGGAGCCTGGCAGGACCGGCTGACCTTCTTCCGCCCGAACGCTTCGACCCTGTCGCACGCCGAGCTCGACGTCATGGAAGACCTGGATGCAGGCGACCTGCCGTTCCTGGTGAGCCGGACCCAGCATCTGCGCGAGCATCTTCCGGCCATCGCCGTTCTGGGTGGATGCTGCGGCACCGACGTCCGCCATGTGGCCGCACTCTGGGGTGTCAACCCGGTCCCAGAGTGAACCACCAGCCGGCGAGTGGTCGTGACTCGCTCACCCCGCCGCGGGCCCGGGTCTGCAGCGAGCGTTTCAAGGGCCTCACGGCTGGCGATGACCGCGCAAACGCGTTCAGCGGAGGCGGCGAAAGGGGAGGTTCGGGTCTCGACCGACGTACCCGGCGAGAAGGTCGGCCAGCTCGTGGGGCCGGCTCAGGCTGGCGCAGTGCCCGGCCTCGATCTCGTCCGGACCGCTGAGGCCGAGACGTTCGGCCGCGACCCGCCGCTGGACCGGGGGCGGGATGAAGCGGTCCCGGGTGGTGACCACGTACCTCGCCGCGACCCTCGGCAACGCTGGCAGGGGCCACGGCGTCTCCGCAAGGAGCTCGCTCGTCGCCCGCTCCCTCGCCCTCGCCCGGGTGGCGAGCTCCGGCGGGACGTCGTGGAAGAAGGCGACCATCGGGTCCTGATGGCCGGTGAGGCCGCCGTCCCGCTGGGCCAGGTCGGCCACCGTCTCCGACCAGCCGACGTTGCGGAACCAGTCGCTCGCGGTCTCGCCCGGCTGCGGCACCATCCCGGCCACGAACACCTGCAGCATCGCGCCCAGCCGGTCCGCCACCAGCGGCACGTACATGCCCCCCGAGGACTGTCCCACCACTACCACGTCAGCGGCGCCCCCGGCCGCCTCGGCGACCACGTCGACGCAGCGCTCCCACGTGGCGTCCTCGCGGTCGGTGGGGAGGTCCGGCGCGACGGACTCGTGCCCTCGCTCGCGGAGCGCGCGTTGCACGAGGTGCCACACCCATCCGCCGTCCCCGGACCCGTGGAGCAACACGAAGGTCGTCATGGTCAGAAGACCACGACGAACGGCGAGACTCATCGGACCGCCCACGAGTACTGCGGGCGGCGACAACTGGGTGCGATGCCCAGGCAGGTTGTACCACCGGCTGGGCAACAAGCTAGTCGACCGCGTGCAGGCGCAGGTACTCGCCGACGACTTGAGAACCGTGCTGCCGGCCGTGGCTGTACGACAGCTTCATGCCAGCGATGGCGACGACTCCGGCAGTGGTCGGAGTGACGGCCATGACCACCTGCTGACCGGGGTCGGCGTTCAGCTCCAAGATCCGGCCTTCGACGGGTGTGAGTGTGCTGCACTCGTTGGCGATCCCGTCTGCGCCGACGCTGCCGATACCGCCGACGCCGCTCGACGGGTCGATGACGCAGAGGAGGAAGTCGATCTGGGTCTCGGCGCCGTCCTCGACGACCGCAGGCTCGGCTGCGCGGAGGGTGATGACTCCGTCCGTCGATGTCGGCTCGTTTGTCATCCCGACATAGATCGGCTGTCCCACGGGCCAGTCAGGAACGCTCATCGACACGGAGGAGGCTGCTTCGGGGAAGAGGTCGGGGTGGCTACGCCACCACCAACCCAGCGCGGCAACCACGACGACCACCACCACGACGATGGCGCCCGCCACTCCCAGTGGTCGACGAGTCGGTTGCGGCTCCTGCGTCGGAACAGCGGGAGATTCGGTGCGCATCCTCGAATACTGGCATGCAGTTGCTGGCGATGGCTGCGCCAACAACGCGTTCAGCGGAGGCGGCGAAAGATGTAGAGCGCCAGCGCGACGATGACGAGAATGACGAGAATGGTCCACAACATGATGAGACTCCGTCCCCTGCTTGTTCAAGCGAAGGATCCCGCGGGCTGACGTGGGGCGGCTTCGCATCCCAGTCTCGTCGTGGATGCGACGAGGCTCTGCTCCGAGAGTCCCACTGTCACCCCTTCCTGTCCACACCAGTCCCAGCGGTGGGCGCCGACCGCAGGAGCGGCTTGCGACCCGTCAGGTCAGACCAGGCGGGACAGCACCGCGGCGGCCTGCTCGGCGTCGGCCCGACTGACATCGAGGTGGGTCACCAGCCGCACTGCCGTCGGCCCCACAGCAGCCAGCAGCACGCCCTCGGCCCTGGCCGCCTCGATGAACGCACCCGCATCCGCCCGCTCCAGTACCACGATGTTGCTGTCCACTCCCCTCGGGTCGGCGCCGCAGGCCTCGGCGAGCAGCCGGGCATGGGCGTGGTCCTCGGCGAGCCGCTGCACGTGGTGGTCGAGCGCGTGCAGGCCGGCGGCGGCCAGGATGCCGATCTGACGCATCCCGCCACCCATCCGCTTGCGCCAGGTGCGGCTCTCGCTGATGGCCGCCTGCGAACCCACCACGAGTGAGCCGACCGGCGCCCCGAGGCCCTTCGACAGGCAGACCGCCAGCACGTCGGCGATCCGTCCGTAGTCGGCCAGCGGCACACCGGTCGCGACGTGGGCGTTCCAGATCCTGGCCCCGTCGAGGTGGATCGCAGCGCCCTGCGCGTCGGCGTACTCGCGCAGCGCGGTCAGGTCGGCCAGCGGCTGCACCGAGCCGCCACCGAAGTTGTGGGTGTTCTCGACCGAGATCGCCCGGGTGGGCACCAGGAACGGGCCCATGTCGGGCGAGAACAGCCGGCTGATCGCGGCCAGGTCGACCGCCCCGCGGTCCCCGGTCCAGGTGCGCATCGTGACGCCCGTGTACGCCGCGTGGGCGCCCAGCTCGGCGCGGGCGATGTGTGCGCTGGAGTCGCAGAGCACCTCCTCTCCCGGCCGCACCAGGGTGCGTACGGCGAGCACGTTGGCCATCGACCCGGTGGGGGTGAAGAGCGCGGCCTCGTGGCCGAACTGCCCGGCGACCCGTTCCTCGAGCGCCCGGACCGTCGGGTCCTCGCCATAGACGTCGTCGCCCACCTCGGCGGAGGCCATCGCCTGCCGCATCGCTGGGGTCGGACGGGTCAGGGTGTCGGAGCGAAGGTCGATCACCGCGCCAACCTAACCGAGCAGGGTGACCGGCCCGACGCCCGGGCGGTCCCGGCCGGGAGGCCGCTCAGGCCTTGCGCAGCATCGCGGCCACGAGGAAGGCCAGCTCGAGTGACTGCACCCGGTTGAGCCGCGGGTCGCACACCGACTCGTAGCGGTTGCCCAGGTCGATCTCGAGCAGCTCCTCGCCGCCGCCGACACACTCGGTGACGTCGTCACCGGTGAGCTCGACGTGCACGCCTCCGGGCCAGGTGCCGAGCGAGCGGTGCACGTCGAAGAAACCCTGGACCTCCTCGATCACGTCGTCGAAGGCCCGGGTCTTGTAGCCGGAGGACGCCTCGAAGGTGTTGCCGTGCATCGGGTCGCAGACCCACGCCACCTGCACCCCGGCCGCGGTCACCTTCTCGACCAGGTGCGGCAGACCGTCTCGGATCTTGCCGGCGCCGAAGCGGGTGATGAAGGTGAGCCGTCCGGCCTGGTTGTCCGGGTTCAGCTTGGCCGCCAGTGCGAGCGCATCGTCGGGGGTGGTGCTCGGCCCGAGCTTCACGCCGATCGGGTTGCGGATGTGACTGGCCAGCTCGACGTGCGCACCGTCGAGCTGACGGGTGCGCTCCCCGATCCAGACGAAGTGCCCCGACACGTCGTAGGGCAGCTGGGTGCGGGAGTCGATGCGGGTCATCGCGTGCTCGTACTCGAGCACCAGCGCCTCGTGGCTGGAGTGGAAGTCGACCCGGTGGAACTCGTCGGGGTCGGCCCCGATCGCCTGCATGAAGGTCAGCGCGCGCTCGATCTCGTTGGCCATCGCCTCGTACTTCTGGCCCATCGGCGACTCGCGGACGAAGTCGGTGTTCCAGGTGTGCACTTGGCGCAGGTCGGCGTAGCCACCGGTGACGAAGGCGCGCACCAGGTTGAGGGTGGCCGCGGAGGAGTTGTAGACGTCGACCAGCCGCTGGGGGTCGGGCCGGCGCGACTCCTCGGTGAACTCGTAGCCGTTGACCGCGTCGCCCCGGTACGCCGGCAGGGTGACCCCGCCCCGCGTCTCCAGGTCCGACGAGCGCGGCTTGGCGTACTGGCCTGCGATCCGGCCGACCTTCACCACCGGCACCGAGGCGGCGTAGGTGAGCACCACGGCCATCTGCAGCAGCACCCGCAGCTTGTTGCGCACGTTGTCGGCCGTCACGCCTGCGAAGGTCTCGGCGCAGTCGCCGCCCTGGAGCAGGAAGGCCTCACCGCGCGAGACCGCCGCGATCTTCTCGGTGAGGTCGTCGCACTCGCCGGCGAACACCAGCGGCGGCGCGGTGCGGAGCTTTGCGACGGCGGCGTCGACGGCCGCCCGGTCGGGGTACGACGGCTGCTGGGCGGCGCCGAGGGCGTGCAGGGCGGCGAGGTCGGGGATGCTGCTGGTCACCGGCCAAGCGTACGCGCCACCGCCGGCGCCTCCCGCTCACGGACCCCGCCGTGGACTCACTCCTCCAGGTGGTCGATGTCGCGGAAGCCGGTGCGCTGCGACCGCAGCCCCCGGTTGGTCACCCAGGTGAGCGCCCACAGCGCGATGCCCAGGGCCAGCAGCCAGGCCGCGATCCGGTACTGCACGTAGTCGGCCGGGTCGCGGGCCCAGGGCCCCACCAGGAACGCGCAGGCGACCGCGCCGACGACCGGGATCGCGGTCGGGGCGCGGAAGCCCTCGGAGGCTCGGTCGCGACGCAGCACCAGGCAGGCCACGTTGACGACCGCGAACACCACCAGCAGCAACAGGCCGGTGGTGCCCGAGGGCACCCACCACGGTGCTGTCGGAGCGGGTGCTGACCAGGACGATGAGACCCAGCGCGAGCGCGGTCGTGAACACGATGGCGGTCCAGGGCGACCGCCGGCCGGGAAGCACCCGCGACAGCGCCCGTGGCAGCACGTCCTGGGCGGCCATCCCATAGATCAGCCGACTGGCCATCAGCATGTTGATGAGGGCCGTGTTGGCCACCGCGAAGACGGTGAGGAACGGGAAGATCCGATCGATCGCCAGGCCCGGCGCCCCGACCCGTACGACGTCCAGCAGCACGCCCGCCTCGGGGTTCTGCGGGTTCGCGATGTCGCCGGCCGGGATCACCGCCACCACCGAAACCGCCACCAGCATGTAGATGACCACCGCGATCCCCAGCCCGGTGAGCATGGTGCGCGGGAAGATCCGTTCGGGCTCCTTGGTCTCCTCGACCATGTTCACGGAGTCCTCGAAGCCCACCATCGAGAAGAAGGCCACCGCGGTGGCCACCGTCACGGCCGCGAACATGCCCCGGTCGCTCCCGGAGTCGAACACCACCGCCCGCGCCAGGTCGCCGTCGCCCTTCGACATCGCCCAGAAGCCGATCCCGATCACGATCGCCAGCGCGCTCATCTCGATCAGGGTGAGCACCACGTTGAACTTCACGCTCTCCGCCACGCCACGCAGGTTGATCGCGGCGAGCAGGCACATGAACAGCAGGGCGACGACCAGGGAGGCAGTGGACCCGGTGGGCACCGCCCCGTTGATCTCGTCGAGCCCGATCAGGAGGTTGGAGGCCAGCAGCGCCGACGAGGTCGACGCGCTGGTGATGCCCGAGCACACCACGGTGAACGCCACCAGGAAGGTGACGAAGTGGATCCCGAACGCCTTGTGGGCGTACAACGCTGCCCCGGCCGCCTTGGGGTACTTGGTCACCAGCTCGAGATAGGAGAATGCAGTCAGGGTGGCCACCGCGAAGGCGACCACGAACGGCAGCCACGCCACCCCACCCACCTCGCCGGCGATCTTGCCGGTGACGGCGTAGACGCCTGCACCCAGGATGTCGCCGACGATGCAGAGCAGCAGCAGCCCCGGACCCATCACCCGCTTCAGGTCCTGGCGGCCGCCCTCGGTCCCGGCCTCGGCCTCGCGGTGCGTGCTCATCCGGCACCCTCTCCCGAACGGGGGTTGCTGACCGCGCCACTCTTCCCGGACCCCGATCGGCTGGCAAGCACCCCGTCGGGTGGGATCCTCAGGGAACAGCACGGTCGAGCCGGCCGTTGGGCCAGGTATGACGTCGATCGTGGTGGCCACCGGTTTCGGTGGCCCGGAAGTCCTGTCCCTGCTGGAGGTCGACACCCCCGAGCCCGGTCCCGGACAGGCCCGGGTGTCGGTGAGGGCGGCCGGCGTGAACCCAGCCGACCTGAAGCGGTACGGCGGCGCCTTCGGCACCGACCCGGCCCTGCTGCCGATGCGGCTCGGCTACGAGGCGGCCGGAGTGGTCACCGCGGTCGGTGCCGACACCGGCGTCGAGGTCGGCCAGGAGGTCATCGTGTTCCGCACCGGCGGCGCGTACGCCACCGAGCTCGTCGTACCTGCCGATGCACTGACCCCCAAGCCCTCGGCGCTGGGCTGGGCGGAGGCGGCCGGGCTGATGCTCACCGGGGCCACCGCGGTGCACGCGCTCACCGCCACCGAGGTCACCGCCGGCGACACCGTGCTGGTGCACGGCGGCGCGGGCGGGGTCGGCCTGATGGCCGTACAGCTCGCCGCGCTGCGCGGGGCCACGGTGCTGGCCACCGCGAGCGAGCGCAACCACGACCTGCTCCGCGACCTCGGCGCCCGGCCCGTGACCTACGGAGACGGGCTGGCCGAGCGGGTGCGCGCAGTGGCGCCGCAGGGCATCGACGCCGCCCTCGACCTGGTCGGCACCGACGAGGCCGTCGACGTGTCCCTGGCGCTGGTGGCCGACCGTGGCCGGATCGCCTCGATCGCCGCCTTCCGGCGCGGCGCCGAGGCAGGCATCCGGCTGCTCGGTGGCGGACCGGGTGCCGACCCGGGCACCGAGCTCCGCGACGCCGCCCGCCCCGAGCTGGCCCGACTTGCAGGCGACGGCCGGCTACGGGTGCTGGTGGAGGGCACCTTCCCGCTCGCCGAGGTCGCCGAGGCTCACCGGCTCAGTGCCGGTGGCCACGTCACGGGCAAGCTGGTGCTGCTGCCCTGATCAGCCGAAGAACACCTTCGCCTCGTCGTACTCGGCCGGGCTGACCAGCTTGAGCTCACCGGTGCCCTCGATCAGCGCGACGGCGTCGATCCTGGTGCCGTGCAGCGCCATCATGGTGCCGAAGTTGCCCTCCTTGACGGCCTTGATCGCGTGCAGGCCGAAGCGGGTGGCCAGCCACCGGTCGAAGGCCGTCGGGGTGCCGCCGCGCTGGATGTGGCCCAGCACCACGGCCCGGGCCTCCTTGCCCGTGCGTGACTCGATCTCACTGGCCAGCCGGTCGCCGATCCCACCCAGGCGCACGTGGCCGAACGCGTC
>JBBQRV010000046.1:0-17469 GCA_038214475.1 Propionibacteriales bacterium
CGGGACTGCGCGATCCGCGACCCGTTCGGCAACCACATCCGGATCGGCAGCCTGCACCCCTGAGCGGGCGCAGGCTCACTCGTCGTAGGCGGCCAGGATCTGGTCGGCCGCCTGCGCGGCCGGCAGCTCGCCGGCCAGCACGGCACGGCGTACGGCGTCGCGCACCCGGGCCACGCCCGGCGAGCGACGCAGCCGTTGGTCGAGCTCGTCGCGCACCAGCGCCCAGGTGAAGTCGAGCTGCTGCTCGGCCCGCTTGCCGGCCAGCCCGGAGTCGCCGAGGTGCGCGCGGTGCACCAGCACCTGGTCCCACACCGCGTCGACGCCCACGTCGGTGAGCGCCGAGCAGGTGACCACCGCCGGGGCCCACTCGCCCTTCCCGTGCACCAGTCGCAGCGCGCCGGCCAGCTCGCGCGCGGCCACCCGGGCCTCCTGCTCACGGTCGCCGTCGGCCTTGTTGACCGCGATCACGTCCGCGATCTCGAGGATGCCCTTCTTGATGCCCTGCAGCTGGTCACCGGTGCGGGCCAGGGTGAGGAAGCAGAAGGTGTCGACCATGCCGGCCACGGTGATCTCCGACTGGCCGACGCCGACGGTCTCGACCAGCACCACGTCGTAGCCCGCCGCCTCGAGCACCAGCATCGCCTGCGTGGTGGCACGGGCGACCCCGCCGAGGGTGCCGGCGGTGGGTGAGGGCCGGATGTAGGCGTCGGGGTTGGTGGCCAGCCGGGCCATCCGGGTCTTGTCGCCGAGCACCGAGCCGCCGGTGCGCACGCTCGAGGGGTCCACGGCCAGCACTCCCACCCGGTGCCCGTCGGCGGTGAGCCGGGTGCCGAGCGCCTCGATGAAGGTGGACTTGCCGACGCCGGGCACGCCCGAGATGCCGACCCGGGTGGCGGGGGCGTCGGGCTGGCCCAGGCCGCTCAGCAACGCGCGCACGGCGTCACGGTGGTCGGTCCGGCGCGACTCCACCAGGGTGATGGCCCGCGACACCGAGGCACGGTTGCCGGCGCGCACCCCGTCGACCAGCGTGGCGACGTCGACCATCAGTGCTCGAGCTGCGCGGACAGCTTCGCCAGCAGGTCGAGCGCTGAGTCGGCGATCACCGTGCCGGGCAGGAACACCGCGGCCGCACCCATCTCCTTCAGCGTGGCGACGTCGTCGGGCGGGATCACCCCGCCGATCACCACCATCACGTCGGGCCGGCCCTGCGCGGCCAGGGCCTGCTTGAGCGCGGGCAGCAGCGCCAGGTGGCCGGCCGCCAGGGACGAGACGCCCACGATGTGCACGTCGGCGTCCACGGCCTGCTGGGCGACCTCCTCGGGGGTGGAGAACAGCGGCCCCACGTCGACGTCGAAGCCGAGGTCGGCGAAGGCGGTGACCACCACCTTCTGGCCCCGGTCGTGGCCGTCCTGGCCCATCTTGGCCACCAGGATCCGGGGCCGTCGACCTTCGGCCTCCTCGAAGGCGGCGGTGGCGTCGAGCACGGCCTGCACCTTCTCGTCGCCTGCGCCGGACTCGGACCTGTACACGCCGCTGATGGTACGGATCACGGCCTGGTGCCGGCCGTAGACCTTCTCGAGCGCGTCGGAGATCTCGCCGACGGTGGCCTTGGCCCTGGCCGCGTCGACAGCCAGCTTCAGCAGGTTGCCGTCGAGCGAGCCGCCGTGCACGTGGCCGTCACCCGCCGACGCGGTGAGCGCGTCGAGGGTGCGGCGTACGTCGTCGTCGTCGCGCTCGGCGCGCAGCCGCTCCAGCTTGGCGATCTGCTGGCGGTAGACGTCGTCGTTGTCGACGCGCAGCACGTCGAGCCGGTCCTCGGCGGCCAGCCGGTAGGTGTTGACCCCGATCACCCGCTGGAGGCCGGAGTCGATGCGGGCCTGGGTGCGGGCCGCCGCCTCCTCAATCCGCATCTTGGGGATGCCCTGCTCGATCGCCTTGGCCATCCCGCCGGCCGCCTCGGCCTCCTGTAGGTGCGCCCAGGCCCGGCTGGCCAGGTCGTGGGTGAGCCGCTCGACGTAGTAGGAGCCCGCCCACGGGTCGATCACGTCGGTGGTCCCGGACTCCTGCTGGAGCAGCAGTTGGGTGTTGCGCGCGATCCGGGCCGAGAAGTCGGTGGGCAGCGCGATCGCCTCGTCGAGGGCGTTGGTGTGCAGGCTCTGGGTGTGGCCCTGGGTGGCCGCCATCGCCTCGAGGCAGGTGCGCGGCACGTTGTTGAAGACGTCCTGGGCGGTCAGGGACCAGCCCGACGTCTGGCTGTGCGTGCGCAGCGAGAGCGACTTGGGGTTCTGGGGGTCGAACTGGCGCACCAGTCGCGCCCACAGCACCCGGGCGGCCCGCAGCTTGGCGACCTCCATGAAGAAGTTCATCCCGATCGCCCAGAAGAAGCTCAGCCGGGGCGCGAAGGCGTCGATGTCGAGACCGGCGTCGAGACCGGCCCGGATGTACTCCACCCCGTCGGCCAGCGTGTAGGCGAGCTCGAGGTCGTTGGTCGCCCCGGCCTCCTGGATGTGGTAGCCGGAGATCGAGATCGAGTTGTAGCGGGGCATCCGCTGGGCCGTGTAGGCGAAGATGTCGGAGATGATCCGCATGCTCGGCACCGGCGGGTAGATGTAGGTGTTGCGGACCATGAACTCCTTGAGGATGTCGTTCTGGATGGTCCCCGTGAGCTGCTCCGGCGCCACCCCCTGCTCCTCGGCGGCCACGATGTACATCGCGAGCACCGGCAGCACCGCACCGTTCATGGTCATGCTCACCGACATCTGGTCCAGCGGGATGCCGTCGAAGAGGGTGCGGGTGTCGTAGATCGAGTCGATCGCGACACCGGCCATGCCGACGTCGCCGCGCACCCGTGGGTGGTCGGAGTCGTAGCCGCGGTGGGTGGCCAGGTCGAAGGCGACACTGAGCCCCTTCTGGCCGGCAGCCAGGTTGCGCCGGTAGAACGCGTTGGACTCCTCGGCGGTCGAGAAGCCGGCGTACTGCCGGATCGTCCACGGCTGCGTGGTGTACATCGTCGGGTAGGGCCCGCGCAGGAACGGGCTGAGACCGGGCCAGGTGTCGAGGTGGTCGAGACCCTCCAGGTGCTCGGGCCCATAGCGCGGGAGCACGTCGATGCCCTCGGGGCTGGCCCACGACTGCGCCGGGTCGCCCCACTGCATGCTCCAGGAGGCGTCGTCGTCGAGCGGGAGCCCCGCGAAGCTCTCGGGAATGCTCATGCCAGCTGCTCCCTCGTCCGGGTCAGGAAGTCGAGCGCGTCGACACCGACGGCGCAGGAGTCGTCGACGTCGAGGTCGCCGGGGCGACCCGCGACGATCACGTGGCGGGCACCCGCCGCCCTCAGCCCGGCGATCAGGTCGGTGCCCCACTCGGCGTACGCGGGGTCGGGTCCGGCCAGGCAGACCACCGGCTGTCCGGCGTACGCCGAAAGCACGGCCGCGGGGTCCGTGGTCGGACCGGCGAGCTCGACCCGCACCCCGCCGGCGGCGAACAGGTTGGTGGCGAAGCTCGCCCGCGCGGTGTGGGCGGCCACGGTGCCCATCGTCGCGAGGAACACCGCCCGCTCGGCCGGGGCGTCGCGCAGCGCCTCGAAGCCGGCGCCGTAGCGGCGCACCGGCGTGGCGTCGGGATCCGGCGCCCGCTCGGGGAGTGTCTCGCCCAGGTGCGGGAACTCGGTGACCCCGGTGAGCGGCCGGGTACGCCGCGCGACCTGCTGCTCGCGCCGGGCGACGGTCTGCTCGATGGCCGCGTCGAGGGACTCACCGCTCTCGATCCGGCCGAACACGTCCCAGCCGGCCCGGGCCAGGTCGGAGGTGAGCCGCTCGACCGCCCAGGAACCGCCTGCCGGATCGGCGACCCGTGCCACGTGCGATTCGGAGATGAGCAGCGAGGAGGTGTTGCGGGCGATCCGGCGCCCGAACGCGTCGGGCACCCCCAGCGGGGAGTCGAAGGGCAGCACGGTGACCGCCTCGGCGCCGCCGACACCGGCAGCGAAGGCGGCGACGGTGGTGCGCAACATGTTCACCCACGGGTCGTACCGGCTCATCATCGGCCGGCTGGTCACCGCGTGCTGGCGCTGCGGCACGGGCGCCGCGTCGCTGAGCTCGAGCACCCGGGCCCAGAGCCGGCGCGAGGCACGCAGCTTGGCGATGGTCGCGAACTGCTCGTCGGTGGCCGCATGGCGGAACTCCACGAGCGCGGCGGCCTCGTCGAGCGGGATCCCGGCCGCGGTGAGGACGCGGAGCACCCGCGCGCCCACGGCGAGGGCATGTCCGAGCTCCTGGGCGTCGGAGGCCCCGCGGTCGTGCACGGCGGTGGCGTCGACGACGACACCGAGGACACCGGCCTCCCGGGCCAGCTCGGCCACCGCGACCAGGTCGGCCTCGGGTGCGGCACCGCTGACGCCCAGGTTGGTGCCGGGGGCGAGTACGCCGCCGTCGACCCGGGACCGGGCGTGGGTGAGGTACGCCCGGGCGGCTCCGACCGGGTCGGCAGGTGCGTCGACGACGACCGGAGCCACGTCGAGCAGCACGTCCTCGAGCAGGGCGGCCAGGTCGGCCTCCGCGGGGAGCGACAGCCACAGCGAGGTCGCGCCGTTGGCGAGGTCGACGAGCAGCGCCTCGTGGGCATCGGGGGTGCCCGCCATGCCGAGGTGGGTCCGGATGTCCCAGTCGGCGGTGCGGGTCGGCCGGTGGGCTGCCTCGTCGTCGCCGCCGCGGACACCCAGGGGGGCGACCTCGATCCCGTCGAGGGTGGTGCGGGTCAGCTTCTCCCAGACCAGGTCGTCGGGGTCGCTGTCGGTCATCCGGCGGGCCTTGCGCAGCACCGCGGCGGCGCCCGCCTCCCACTCGGCCCGGGTGTGCGCGTCCTCCGGCGAGACCAGGGCGAACCCGTCCGTGTCCGGGTGGGGTTCGGGAGCGGTCATGCGGGCACGATACCGAGCAGGTGCCGTCGCGCCAGTGGCCGATGTCTCGACGTGACACATCTCGCACCGACCGCCTCGTCGAGCGCGCGAGGTATCACCCGACGCCTCCGGCCGCTCGTGAGGGGCACACCGGACCACACGCGAGAGGATCACGATGGACCCCACCACGAGGACTGCCCACTCACCCGGCCCGACCGGCGCGTCACGAGCCCGCCGGATGCGCACGGCGCTCAGGCCGCCGGCCACCGTGGTCGCCGTGGCGGTGCTGGCCCTGACCCTCCTGGGCGCACCCGCCTCCGCGGAGACCCGGCTGATCCAGGACCGGACCGGCGACGGGAGCGGCGGCACCGGCGGCGGGCCCGGGAGGTTCGGAGACATCGCTCGGGTCCGGGTCGCGCACGCCCCGCGCTTCGTCTGGATCTCGGTCCGCCCGCCCGTCCATGGGGCCAGCGCGGACTTCTACGACTTCTGGATCGACACCGACGGGCGCGATCCGGGCCCCGAGTTCGTCGCCACCGTCTCCGCCGAGGTGCCGCGCCCGACCCGGATCCAGCACACCACCGGCTGGGGCCGCTGGGGAGCCGAGGGCTGCCGGGTCCGGGTGCTCGACGCTCCCGGGACCGACGCGGTGGTGCGGCTGAGGTTCCGCCGCGCCTGCCTGCGCACCGACGGCGTGGTGCCGCACCGGATCCGGGTCGCCGTGCACACCGCGATGGAGTACGGCGGCGCCGACTGGGCCCCCGGGCGGAGGAAGCTCAGTCGCTGGATCCAGGCGGGATGACACCGGAGCGGTCGAGGTAGCGCTCCAGCGCCTCGCTGAGCACCGCCTCCGGGGAGCGACCGGTGGCGGCCGCCTGCTGCTCGAGCCGCCGGGCCAGGTCCGGGGGCACCACGAGCGAGGTGGGCTCCAGCGCGCTGCCCGCCCCGAACTTGCGCAGCGCGGCCACCACCACCGTGCCCAGGACGTCGAGGATCGCCACCACCCCGAGCAGCCGGGCGAAGGAGTCGGGCGGGTCGTCCCAGCCCAGGATCAGCAGGCTGACCATGACCGCCAGCACCGCCGCCAGCACCAGGGTGGCGACCAGCACGCGGCGTACGGCGGGCGACCCCGCAGCCGCGAGCACCAGCAGGAGGCTGGCCTGGGCCAGCGTCGCCGCCAGCACCGCACCGACCCCGAACGCCTTGACCACGCCCTCACCGGCCGAGCCGAGGTCTGCCCAGATCATCGCCAGCGAGGTCAGCAGCGGCACCAGCACCACGATCGCGCCGGCCACCCCCACCGGCTGCGAGGGCCGGCCGGCCGTGGCCAGGTAGCAGAGCACCGCGATGCTAGTCACGCCCACCACCAGCGTGGTGAGCAGCACCCGGCCCTGGGTCTCCCCGAAGTCGCCCGGGCCGAGCAGCGCGGCGACACCCATCAGGGCGGCCAGCGAGAACGAGCCGAGGGTGACCCAGACCACCAGGCTGCGTGCCGAGTGACGGGCGTCTGACACCCTCAGACCTCGCTGCGGCCGTCGTTGTCCGTGCTGCGCAGCCCGATCTTCGACCCCAGCCACACCAGCGGGTCGAACTTGCGGTCGACCACGCGCTCCTTCATCGGGATGATCGCGTTGTCGGTGATCTTGATCCCCTCGGGGCACACCTCGGTGCAGCACTTGGTGATGTTGCACATCCCGAGGCCGGCGGCGTCCTGGGCCAGGGCGCGCCGGTCATGGGTGTCGAGGGGGTGCATGTCCAGCTCGGCGTAGCGCAGGAAGAACCGCGGGCCGGCGAAGGCCGGCTTGTTGTCCTCGTGGTCGCGCACCACGTGACAGGTGTTCTGGCACAGGAAGCACTCGATGCACTTGCGGAACTCCTGGCCGCGCTCCACGTCGACCTGCATCATCCGGCGCTTGTTGTCGGCGTCGCGCGGTGGCGGCGCGAACGACGGCAGCTCCCGGGCCTTCTCGTAGTTGAACGACACGTCGGTCACCAGGTCGCGGATCACCGGGAAGGACCGCATGGGGGTGACCGTGATCGTCTCGGTGGCCTCGAAGTCCGAGAGCCGGGTCATGCACAGCAGCCGGGGCTTGCCGTTGATCTCGGCGCTGCAGGAGCCGCACTTGCCGGCCTTGCAGTTCCAGCGCACCGCCAGGTCGCCCACCTGGGTGGCCTGCAGGCGGTGGATGGCGTCCAGCACCACCTCGCCCTCCTCGACCGACACCGTGTAGTCGCTGAGGTCGCCGCCGGACTGGTCGCCGCGCCAGACGCGCATCTTCAGGTCGTAGCTCATGGCTGCTCCTTCACTTCGCGTCGAAGAACGACTTCAGGTCGTCGGGCATCTCGGGCAGCGGCTGGTGGGCCAGGGTCACCCGGGCCGACTCGTCGGCCCCCTCGAGCCGGAGCACCAGGTTCTTGCTCCCCCACTCGGGGTCGGGCCCCGGGAAGTCGTCGCGGGTGTGCCCGCCGCGGGACTCCTGGCGCTCCAGGGCCGCTTTCGCGATGCACTCCGAGACCACCAGCATGCTGCGCAGGTCGAGGGCGAGGTGCCAGCCGGGGTTGTACTGGCGGTGCCCCTCGACGGTGAGGTGCCGGGCCCGCTCCTTGAGCTTCTCGACCTCCTCGAGCGAGCGGGCCAGCTCGGCCTCGGTGCGGATGATGCCCACCAGGTCCTGCATGGTCTCCTGCAGGTCGTGCTGGATCGTGTAGGGGTTCTCGCCGCCCTCCACCTCGAACGGCGCCAGCGCGCTGGCCTGGGCCGCCTGCACGTCCGCGTCGCCGACCGTGGGGCGCGCCGCACCGACCTCGGCGGCGTACGCCGCGGCGCTCTCGCCGGCCCGGCGGCCGAACACCAGCAGGTCGGAGAGCGAGTTGCCCCCCAGCCGGTTGGAGCCGTGCATGCCACCCGAGCACTCACCCACCGCGTAGAGCCCGGTCACGCCGCTCAGCTCGGTGTCGGCGTCGACCTCGACGCCGCCCATCACGTAGTGGCAGGTCGGGCCGATCTCCATCGGCTCGGCGGTGATGTCGACGTCGGCCAGCTCCTTGAACTGGTGGTACATCGAGGGCAGCCGGCGCCGGATGAACTCCGGCGTACGGCGCGAGGCGATGTCGAGGTAGATGCCGCCGTGCGGTGACCCCCGTCCCGCCTTGATCTCGGAGTTGATGGCCCGGGCGACCTCGTCGCGCGGCAGCAGCTCGGGTGGACGACGGTTGTTCTTCTTGTCGTCGTACCAGCGGTCGGCCTCCTCGATGGTGTCAGCCGTCTCCGCGCGGAAGAACTCGGGGATGTAGTCGAACATGAAGCGCTCGCCGTTCGAGTTCTTCAGCACCCCGCCGTCGCCGCGCACCGACTCGGTGACCAGCAGCCCCTTCACCGAGGGCGGCCACACCATGCCGGTGGGGTGGAACTGCACGAACTCCATGTTGATCAGGCTGGCGCCGGCCCGCAGGGCCAGGGCGTGGCCGTCACCGGTGTACTCCCAGGAGTTGCTGGTGACCTTGAAGGACTTGCCGATGCCGCCGGTCGCGAGGATCACGCTGGGCGCCTCGAAGACCACGAACCGACCGGTCTCGCGCCAGTACCCGAAGGCGCCGGAGATCGCGCCCGAGCCACCGTCCTTCATCAGGTCGGTGATCGTGCACTCCATGAACACGTCGATGCCCAGCGCGACGGCACGCTGCTGCAGGGTGCGGATCATCTCCAGGCCGGTGCGGTCGCCCACGTGGGCCAGCCGGGCGTAGCGGTGCCCGCCGAAGTCGCGCTGGGAGATCAGCCCGTCCTCGGTGCGGTCGAAGAGGGCCCCCCAGTCCTCGAGCTCCATCACCCGCTCGGGTGCCTCCTGGGCGTGCAGCTGGGCCATCCGCCAGTTGTTGAGCATCTTCCCGCCACGCATGGTGTCGCGGAAGTGCACCTTCCAGTTGTCATCGGGGTAGACGTTGCCCATCGAGGCCGCGATGCCGCCCTCGGCCATCACCGTGTGCGCCTTGCCGAGCAGCGACTTGCACACGATGGCGGTGCGGGCACCCGCGTCGTGGGCCGCGATCGCGGCCCGCAGGCCGGCGCCGCCGGCCCCGATCACCACCACGTCGTAGGCGTGCCGCTCCATGCCACCGGCGGCGCTGCCCGACATCTGGTTGCCCGTCATCGGGTGCCGGTCGTCGTTGGTGGTGCTCATCTCAGAAGAACCTCAGGTCGGAGATCGTGCCGGTCGAGAGCAGGTAGATGTACAGGTCGACGAGGGCGACCGAGAACAGCGAGTACCACGCGAAACGGGCGTGGTTGACGTTGAGCCGCGACACCCAGGTCCACAGCCGGTAGCGCACCGGGTGCTTGGAGAAGTGCCGCAGCCGGCCGCCGACGGCGTGCCGGCAGGAGTGGCACGAGAGCGTGTAGAGCCAGATCAGCACCACGTTGGCCAGCATCAGCAGCGTGCCCAGGCCCATGTGGCCCCACTCGTGGTCGGCGTTGCGGAACGCCAGCACGGTGTCGTAGCTGAGGATCAGGGCGACCACGAGGGCGGCGTACCAGAAGTAGCGGTGGATGTTCTGGAGGATCAGCGGGAACCGGGTCTCACCGCTGTAGGCACCGTGCGGCTCGGCCACGGCGCAGGCCGGAGGGCTCAGCCAGAAGGACCGGTAGTAGGCCTTGCGGTAGTAGTAGCAGGTCATCCGGAACCCCAGCGGGAAGATCAGGATGATCAGCGCGGGCGAGAGCTGCCACCAGCTGAAGGGGGTGCCGAAGTCGGACGCGGCGCCGCAGTCGTCGGTCAGGCAGGGCGAGTAGAACGGCGACAGGTACGGCGAGGCGTAGAAGTGGCTGCCCGTGAACGCCCGCCACGTGGCGTAGACGACGAACGCGGTGAAGACCACGAACGTCGCGAGCGGAGCCAACCACCACCGGTCGCCACGCAGGGTCCGCTCGGGGATCCGGGCCCGGGTGGGTCCGGTCACTCCGGTGTCCGTCGACGCCATCAATGCCTCCGTCAGGTCCGAGGATGTCGGCAGTCTGTCCCGAAACCGGTTCCCAGTGGAAGGGGCGCGCCCGAACCGGGCGGTTTGTCCCACCGCCCGGGTCGCCGGTCACGGCGAAGGCACGAGTTCACCGGCCGGTCACCCCGGCGCGGCTCGGTGTTGGCGCGCCGCTGGTCGCCCTCGAACAGGCTGCGGGCATGAGGGTCGCCCTGGTCACCGAGTCCTTCTACCCCGCCGTCGACAGCGCCACCACGACCGTGCGCAACGTCGCCGACCGCCTGGTCGACACCGGGCACGAGGTGCTCGTGGTGGCCCCCGGGCCGGGGCTGACCTCCTACCGCGGCAGCCGGGTGGTGCGGGTCGACCCGCTGCGCAAGCCCGGCCGCCAGGTGCACGAGGCGCTGGTGTCGTTCTCGCCCGACCTGGTCCACGTCACCTCCCCGGCGACCGTGGGCCGCAAGGCGCTCAAGCACGCCGACCGGCTCGGGCTGCGCACCCTCACCGTGCAGCAGGCGGCGGTGGGCGACCTCGCCGCCGAGCAGTGGCGGCGTACGGTGGCGGCGCGCTCGGACCGGGTGCTGGTCACCTGCGAGTGGATGCAGGCCCGGCTGGCGCCCTGGGGCATCGAGGCCTCGCTGTGGACCCCCGGGGTGGACGTCGCCGGCTTCGGGCCCCAGCTGCGTGACACCTGGCTGCACGCCCGCTGGTCGCGGGCCCGCTCGCCGCAGGGCCCGCAGGTCGTGGTCGGCTACGTCGGCAGCCTGCACAAGCGCAACGGGGTACGCCGGCTCGCGGAGGTCGCCACCGTGCCAGGGGTGCGCCTGGTCGTGATCGGCGCCGGCCCGCAGGAGGGCTGGCTGCGCGCCAGGCTGCCGGAGGCGAAGTTCGTCGGCAGCCTCGAGCGGGGCGAGCTGGCGACCGCGCTGGCCACCCTCGACGTGCTCGTGCACCCGGGCACCGGCGAGACCGACTGCCACGTGCTGCGTGAGGCCGCGGCGAGCGGCGTACCCGTGGTCGCGCCGGCGTCGGGCGGCGCGCCGGACGTTGTCCGGCATCGGGAGACCGGGCTGCTCTACGACCCGGCGGAGGGCGAGGGGCTGCGCCGCGCCGTGGGGGTCCTGGTGCGCGACCCCCGCCGGCGAGAGGTGCTCGGGCGGGCTGCGCGCGCCGCGGTCACCTCCCGCGGCTGGGAGGACGCCGCCGACGAGCTGGTCGAGCGGTGGTACGCACTGGCTTCGGCCGGCGCCCGGGGGCTGCTCAGCGCCTGACTCACCGGTAACCGGGCATTTGTCACACTGCCCCCCGGCAGACTCCGACACCGCCGAGCGGTACCGTGACGGGCGTGGCAACCCCGACCCAGGTCCGCGCGGCACGCGCCTCGCGTTCGACCATCGCACTGAAAATCCTGATGGCCGCGAGCGGCATCATCTTCATCGGCTTCGTGCTGCTGCACATGTACGGCAACCTCAAGGCCTTCTCGGGCCACGACGCCTACAACGAGTACGCCGAGCACCTGCGCACCATCGGTGAGCCGATGCTCCCCCACGAGGGCCTGCTCTGGATCATCAGGGTGGTGCTGCTCGGCTCGCTGATGGTGCACGTCTACGCCGCGGTGACACTGTGGCGGCGCTCGGCGAAGGCCCGCACGGTGCGCTACCAGGTGAAGAAGCGCACCGGCGCGACGTACGCCAGCCTGTTGATGCGCTGGGGTGGCGTGACCATCCTGGTGTTCCTGGTCTGGCACCTGCTGAACTTCACGATCGGCAAGATCAACGTGCAGGGCGGGCCCACCAACGACCCGTACAACCTGCTGGTCGACAGCTTCGACGTGTGGTGGCTGACCCTGATCTACCTGGTCGCGATGGCCATGCTCGGCGCGCACCTGCACCACGGGGTGTGGAGCGCCGCGCAGACCCTCGGCTACACCAACTCGGCCCGCTCGCGGGCGCTGGCCAAGCGCTCCGGCTTCATCGTCGCCGTGATCATCTCCGGCGGCTTCTCACTCGTGCCGATCTTCGTCCTCCTCGGCGTCATCACCAAGAGCAGCTAGGGGCCTCCATGACCGACATGCCCGACACCACCACGTCCGCCCCCGCCTCGGCGGAGGCCCCGGCCGGCGGCTTCTACGACGACGCGGCCGAGTACTACACCCCCGGCGACCTGATCCGCGACACCAAGGCGCCCGGCGGCCCGATCGACGAACGCTGGGACACCCGCCAGTTCGAGGCACGGATCGCCAACCCGGCCAACCGCCGCCGGCTCTCGGTGATCGTGGTCGGCACCGGTCTGGCCGGCGCCTCGGCCGCCGCCACCCTGGGCGAGGCCGGCTACGTCGTGAAGTCCTTCTGCTACCAGGACTCGCCGCGCCGCGCCCACTCGATCGCGGCCCAGGGCGGCATCAACGCCGCGAAGAACTACAAGGGCGACGGCGACTCGGTCTACCGGCTCTTCTACGACACCATCAAGGGCGGCGACTACCGCTCGCGGGAGTCCAACGTCTACCGGCTCGCCCAGGTCAGCCGGAACATCATCGACCAGTGCGTGGCCCAGGGCGTCCCGTTCGCCCGCGAGTACGGCGGGCTGCTCGACAACCGCTCCTTCGGCGGCGTGCAGGTCTCCCGCACGTTCTACGCCCGGGGCCAGACCGGCCAGCAGCTCCTGATCGGCGCCTACCAGGCCCTCGAGCGCCAGGTCGCCGCCGGCACCGTCAAGACCTACACCCGCCACGAGATGGTCGAGCTGATCATCGTCGACGGCCGGGCCCGCGGCATCATCGTGCGCGACATGGTCACCGGCGAGATCGAGACCTACTTCGCCGACGTCGTGGTGCTCGCCAGCGGTGGCTACGGCAACGTGTTCTTCCTGTCCACCAACGCGATGGGCTGCAACGTCACCGCCACCTGGCGCGCGCACCGCAAGGGCGCCTACATGGCCAACCCCTGCTACACGCAGATCCACCCGACCTGCATCCCCGTCACCGGCCACCACCAGTCGAAGCTGACCCTGATGAGCGAGTCGCTGCGCAACGACGGCCGGATCTGGGTGCCGAAGCACGCGGCGGACTGCACCAAGGACCCCCGCGAGATCCCCGAGGAGGACCGCGACTACTACCTGGAGCGGATCTACCCCGCGTTCGGCAACCTGGTGCCCCGCGACATCGCCTCGCGGCAGGCCAAGAACATGTGCGACGAGGGCCGCGGGGTCGGCCCCGAGGTCGAGGGCGTGCGCCGCGGCGTCTACCTCGACTTCGCCGAGGCCATCGGCCGGCTCGGTCGCGACGCGATCGAGGAGAAGTACGGCAACCTCTTCGACATGTACGCCCGGATCACCGGCGAGGACCCGTACGCCGTACCGATGCGGATCTACCCGGCGGTGCACTACGTGATGGGCGGACTCTGGGTCGACTACGACCTGCAGTCCTCGATTCCCGGGCTGTTCGTGACCGGCGAGGCCAACTTCTCCGACCACGGCGCCAACCGGCTCGGCGCCTCGGCGCTGATGCAGGGCCTGGCCGACGGCTACTTCGTGCTCCCGAACACGATCCGCGACTACCTGGCCGAGGGACCGTTCGACAAGATCCCCGAGGACCACCCGGCGGTCGTCGAGGCCCAGCAGTCGGTCAAGTCCCGCATCGACCACCTGATGGGCCTGCACGGCACCCGCAGCGTGGACTCCTACCACCGCGAGCTCGGCAACATCATGTGGGAGTACTGCGGCATGGAGCGCACGGAGGACGGCCTGCGCAAGGCGATCGACCTGATCCGCACCCTGCGCGACGACTTCTGGCGCAACGTCAAGGTGCTCGGCACGGCCGACAGCCTCAACCAGTCGCTCGAGAAGGCCGGCCGGGTGGCCGACTTCTTCGAGCTGGGCGAGCTGATGTGCATCGACGCCCTCAACCGGCGCGAGTCCTGCGGCGGTCACTTCCGGGCCGAGTCGCAGACCGACGAGGGCGAGGCCCTGCGCCACGACGACCTCTACGCCTACGTGGCGGCATGGGAGTGGGCGGGCGAGGGCGAGAAGCCGGTCCTGCACAAGGAAGAGCTGACCTACGAGTTCGTCGAGATGAAGCAGCGGAGCTACAAGTGAGACTGACCCTGAAGATCTGGCGCCAGGCCAACACGGCGACCGCTGGAGCGATGCACACCTACGAGCTCGACGACGTCTCCGAGGACATGAGCTTCCTCGAGATGCTCGACGTCCTCAACGAGGGGCTGAACGCCAAGGGCGAGGAGCCGATCGCGTTCGACTCCGACTGCCGTGAGGGCATCTGCGGCATGTGCGGCCTGATGATCAACGGCGAGGCGCACGGCCCGGAGGTCACCACGACCTGCCAGCTGCACATGCGCTCGTTCACCGACGGCGACACCATCACCATCGAGCCGTGGCGCTCCGACGCGTTCCCGGTGCTGAAGGACCTGTGCGTCGACCGACGGTCCTTCGACCGGATCATCGCCCAGGGCGGCTACATCTCGGTGAACACGGGTGCGGCGCCGGACGCGCACGCCACCCCGGTGCCGAAGGAGAACGCCGACCGCGCCTTCGACATGGCCACCTGCATCGGTTGCGGCGCCTGCGTGGCCGCCTGCCCGAACGGCTCGGCCTCGCTGTTCGTCGGTGCGAAGATCACCCACCTCGGTGAGCTCCCGCAGGGCCAGGCCGAACGGGACAAGCGCGTGGTCACGATGGTGGCCCAGCACGACGCCGAGGGCTTCGGCGGCTGCACCAACATCGGCCAGTGCACGGCCGCCTGCCCCAAGGGGATCCCGCTCGACGTGATCTCCCAGCTCAACAAGGACCTCCGGACCGCCCTGAAGCACGGCCACTGACTGACCTGTCGCAGATGTACACGTCCTCGTGTACATCTGCGACGGGTCAGCGCATCTCGGCGGTACATCTGCGACAGGTCAGCGGGGGGTGCGGCGCAGGACCTTCGCGCCGAAGGTGGCCAGCGCGACGCCGATCCCGATGTTGAGCACGATCAGCACGGTGTGGGCGACCCAGTAGCCGGTGGGCCGGTCCTCCCCGGCGGAGTGCGCTGCGGAGAGGTTCTTGGCGAAGGTGGCCCAGATGAAGAAGTTCCACACCGCCAGCCCGATCAGAAGCCAGGCGTGCTTGCGTTCGAACCTCATGCGTTCCTCCGCTTCCTGAGTACGGCGAGCAGCCCGAGCACCGAGAGTCCTCCGGCTGCAAAGGCACCGAGGGCGGAGCGACCGCGCCCGGGAGCCGGCGGCGCCGAGTCGACGGCCGGCCCGACGGCCGGACCCTCGACCCTCTGCTCGGCCTCGGCACTGGCCAGCAACCGCTCGCGCCGCTCGGCACGACCCACCGGGTCGGTGTGCGCCCACGCGGCGGCGTACATCACGACGCGGGAGAAGTAGTTCATCCACACGAGCAGGATCAGTGCGATCCCGAACGCCTGGAAGGCCGTGCTCTGCGCGGTGGCCTGGAGCAGGAATCGCGACGCCTGCTTGAGCAGCTCGAAGAGCACCGCCCCCAGCAGCGCGCCGGACCACAGGGCGCGGGCCGCAAGTGGCGGTGCCACCAGCACCCGGAAGAACATGAAGAACAGCACGGCGTTGGCGCCAAGTCCGATCGCGATCGCGACCAGGGTGACCAGCCAGCTCAGGCCGGTGCCGAGGTGCAGCCACTCGAGCAGCTGGGTCGACAGGCTGGTCACCACCGCGGAGACCGCCACGCTCAGCAGCAGCACCACCCCGAGCACGACCAGGGCGAACAGGTCGCGGACCTTGCCCATCACGAAGTTCGGGGCCTCGCCCGGGAGCTCTTCGAAGACCAGGGTGAGGGCCTGGCGCAGCGAGGCGAGCCAGCCCAGGCCGGAGTACACCAACCCGAGGAGACCGAACCCGATCGCGGCTCCCGCCGCCGACTCGATCGACGACAGCGGCACCTGGCCGTCGCCGGTGCCCACCAGGCCGGGCAGCACCTGGTCGATGGCCTCGATCAGGTTCTGCCGGGCGCCGGGGTAGAGCTTCGACAGGTAGCCGACCACCGCGAACGCGAGCGCCAGGATCGGGAAGAAGGACAGGAAGGCGAAGTAGGTGACCGCGCCCGCCTGGATGTTCCCCTTCACCGTGCCGTAGTGCTGGACCATCCGGACCACGTGGTCCACCGACGGACGACGCTCACGCACCTCGTCGACACGGTCGGTGAGCTTCTCCTTGATCGACACCGCGCGGGTTCACTCCTCCAGATCGGGACGGGGCACCAGGTCGAAGCCCCTCGTCGGCTGCCAGCCGACGTGCTCGTCGTGCACGTACAGGTGGAACTCGCCGGCCTCGAAGACGCACTCGAAGTCGGCCAGCTCCTCGAAGGCCCGGTCGAGCGCGGCGTCGTCGAGGTGGTGGGCGACCGTCACGTGCGGGTGGTACGGATAGTCCAGCTCGGTCGTCAACGGTCCGCTCCGGACCGAAGCCGCCAGCTGCTCCGACTGCGAGATGCCCTCCACCAGCGACACGAAGACCACCGGGGAGACCGGCCGGAACGTACCCGTTCCGCGCAGATGGATGCAGAACGACTCCGCGGACGACGCCACCTGGGCCAGGTGCGCCTCGATCACCGCCAGGTCGTGCTCAACCTCCAGCGGCGGGACCAGCGTGATGTGGGTCGGGATCATGCTGGCGTGGGCGTCGCCGACCGAGGCCCGGTACTCCTGCAGCTCGCGACCCCACGGTTCGGGTACCGCGACGGCCACACCGATGATGGGCACGGACCCGACCCTACTGCGCCGGGGCGACGAACCCGACGCGCTGGTAGACGTCACGGAGCGTGGCGGCGGCCACCTCGGAGGCCCGCTCCGCGCCCCGCCTGAGTACGTCGCTCAGGTAGGCCTGGTCGTCGAGCAGCTCCAGGGTGCGGTCGCGGAACGGCGTCACGAAGTCGACGACCACCTCGGCCAGGTCCTTCTTGAGGTCCCCGTAGCCGCGACCGTCGTACTGCTCCTCCAGGGAGCCGATCGAGCGCGCCGCCAGCGCCGAGTAGATCGTGAGCAGGTTGCTGACGCCCGGCTTGGCCTCGGGGTCGAAGCGGATCTCGGAGTCGGAGTCGGTGACCGCGCCACGGATCTTCTTCGCGCTCACCCTGGGGTCGTCGAGCATCTCGATGATGCCGCCCGGCGAGGAGGCCGACTTCGACATCTTCGCGGTGGGCTCCTGGAGGTCGAGGATCTTCGCGGTGGCCTTGAGGATGTAGGGCTCGGGCAGCCGGAAGGTCTTCTTGTAGCGGTGGTTGAAGCGCTGGGCGAGGTCGCGGGTCAGCTCGAGGTGCTGGCGCTGGTCCTCGCCCACCGGCACGAAGTGCGGCCGGTAGAGCAGGATGTCGGCCGCCTGGAGCACCGGGTAGGTGAACAGCCCGACGCTGGCTGCCCCCTCGCCGCCCTTCGCGGACTTGTCCTTGAACTGGGTCATCCGGCGCGCCTCGCCGAAGCCGGTGAGGCACTGCAGCACCCACCCGAGCTGGGCATGGGCGGGGATCTGGCTCTGGATGAAGATGGCCGAACGGTCCGGGTCGATGCCCATCGCGATCAGCTGGGCCGCCGCGACCAGGGTGCGCTCGTGCAGCTTCTTCGGCTCGGGGCC
>JBBQRV010000047.1:0-17368 GCA_038214475.1 Propionibacteriales bacterium
GTGATGGTGTGGGTGGTCGAGATCGGGGCCTGGTAGAGGTAGGCGGTCGCGTAGAGCACCGACGCCGCGACCGACTCGGCGGCGAAGCCGCGGGCCGGGTCGAGGTGGATGATCCGGCGGCCCAGGGTGCGCATGATCCGCCAGCCGCCCGACCAGGTGCCCAGCGAGATGGCCGACGCCGCCGCGACGATCACCCACACCGGGAGGCTGTCGCCCTCGGCGACGTACCCGCCGGTGAGGAGGGCCAGGAAGATCACGCCCATCGTCTTCTGGGCGTCCTGCAGGCCGTGCCCGAGCGCCATCGCAGCGGCCGAGGCCGTCTGCGCCAGCCGGAACCCGCGGTTGGTGCGCCGGGGGCTCCGGCTGCGAAAGATCCACATGATCGCCAGCATCACCAGGAACGCCACGGAGAAGGCGAACAGCGGCGAGACGATCATCGGGATGACCACCTTGTCGATCACGGTCGACCAGTGCACCAGCGTGCCGGAGGCCACCGCGGACCCCACCAGCCCGCCGATCAGGGCGTGCGACGAGGAGGACGGCAGGCCGTAGTACCAGGTGATCAGGTTCCAGGCGATGGCGCCGAGCAGGCCGGCCATCACGATCACCAGCCCGTGTGTCCCGGTCGGCGGGGTGATCACTTCCGAGACCGTCTTGGCGACCTTCTGGCCCAGGAACGCTCCGGCGAAGTTCATCACCGCGGCGAGCGCGAGCGCCACCCGCGGCGTGAGGGCACGGGTCGACACCGACGTCGCGATGGCGTTGGCGGCGTCGTGGAAGCCGTTGGTGTAGTCGAACACGAGGGCCACGACGACCACCGCGACGATGATCGCAAGCTCCACGGTCAGGACTCCTTGACCGCGATCTGTTCCACGATGTTGGCGACCTTCTCGAAGGCGTCGACGGCGCCCTCCAGCGACGACACGATGTCCTTGAGCTTCATCACCTCGAGCGCCTTGAAGCTGCCGCCGAACAGATGCGCGAGGGTACGGCGGTAGCTCCGGTCACCGGCGTTCTCCAGCCGGTTGATCTCGATCCAATAGTCGTCGAGGTCCTTGAGCCCGCGCAGGTTCGGCATCGCCGCCGCGGTCAGCTCGGCGCAGCGCTGCAGCACGTCGACCTGCTCGGACAGCTCGGCCGGCAGCGTCGTCACCTCGTAGAGCAGGATCAGGTCGACGGCCTCGTCCATCATGTCCATCACGTCGTCGAGCCCCGAGGCCAGCGCGTAGATGTCCTCGCGGTCGATCGGGGTCACGAACGTGCTGTTGACCCGGCGCACGATCTCGTGGGTGGTCTCGTCGGCGGCGTGCTCCGCCTCGCGCATCTGCCGGGCGATCTCCGCACGGTCCCCGTCCCCGAGCATGTCGGCGAGCAGCCCGGCGCCGACCACGAGGTGGTGTGCCGACTCGGCAAAGAGGTCGTAGAAGGTCGCGTCGACCGGGCGGAAACGTAAACGCAAGGGGAACTCCCGGAGAGGAGGGCTTGAACGCGTCACATGCTAGGGCCAACGCGGCGCGCGCGTGCAAGCAGCGGGTCAGGTCCGCCGGCGCCGCTGCTGCGCGATCAGGGTCTCCTGCAGGTGGCGGGGCTGCCCGTTGTGCGTCCAGGCACCCTCGGTGGCGAGCACCCAGGCACCCATGTCGTCGGCGAACGCCAGGTCGAGCAGGTCCTCGACCTGCTGAATGAGGGCGGGGGAGGGCAGCCTGACCAGCACCTCGACGCGGCGGTCGAGGTTGCGGTTCATCATGTCGGCGGAGCCGATCCAGGCCGTCGGCTCTCCGCCGTTCGCGAACCAGAAGACCCGGCTGTGCTCGAGGAACCGGCCCAGGATCGAGTGCACCTCGATGGTCTCCGACAATCCCGGTACGCCGGGCCGCAGCGCGCAGATGCCCCGGATCAGGAGCTGGATCGGCACCCCCTCCTGGGAGGCGAGGTAGAGGCTGTCGATGACCGCCTCGTCGACCAGCGAGTTGGCCTTCCAGCGGATGCCCGCCGGGCGCCCGGCGCGGTGGTTGCTGATCTCGGCATGGATCTGCGCGACCAGGCCGTCACGCACCGAGTCGGGGGCGACCAGCAGCTGCTCGTAGGAGGCGTTGCGCGAGTAGCCACTGAGGTTGTTGAACAGGTGGGCGACGTCCTCGCCGATGGCGACGTCGGTGGTCAGCAGCCCGTAGTCCTCGTAGAGCCGCGCGGTCTTGGAGTTGTAGTTGCCGGTGCCGATGTGGGTGTAGCGCCGGATCCCGTCGTGCTCGTCGCGCACCACCATCGCCAGCTTGCAGTGCGTCTTGAGGCCGACCAGGCCGTAGACCACGTGGCAGCCGGCGTGCTCGAGCTGGCGGGCCCAGCGGATGTTGTTCGACTCGTCGAAGCGGGCCTTGAGCTCCACCAGCACCAGCACCTGCTTGCCCGCCTCCGCGGCGTCGACCAGGGCGTCGATGATGGGGGAGTCGCCGGAGGTGCGGTAGAGCGTCTGCTTGATGGCGAGCACGTGCGGGTCGGCCGCGGCCTGCTCGATGAAGCGCTGCACCGACGTGCTGAACGAGTCGTAGGGGTGGTGCAGGAGCACGTCGCCGCGACGGACAGCCTTGAAGACGTCGACCGGGGACGCCGACTCGACCGGGGCCAGCTTGGAGTGCGTGGCCGGCAGGAACGCGTCGTACTTGAGGTCCTGGCGGTCGAGGTCGGCGATGTCGTGCAGGCCGCGCAGGTCGAGGGGGCCGGGCAGCCGGAAGACCTCCTCCTGGGAGACGTCGAGCTCCGAGGTGAGCAGCTCGAGGACCTGGGGATCGATGGACTCCTCGACCTCCAGGCGCACCGGCGGACCGAACTTGCGGCGCAGCAGCTCCTTCTCGAGGGCCGCGAGGAGGTTCTCGGCATCGTCCTCCTCGACCTCGAGGTCCTCGTTGCGGGTGACCCGGAAGGTGTGCACCTGCAGCACCTCCATGCCGGGGAAGAGTCGCTTCAGGTGCTCGCCGATGACGTCCTCGAGCGGCACGAAACGCTGGTTGCCCAGCGGCACGAAGCGGTCGAAGATCGGTGGCACCTTGACCCGGGCGAAGTGCTCCTTGCCGGTCTTGGGGTTGCGCACGAGGACGGCCAGGTTGAGCGAGAGCCCGGAGATGTAGGGGAACGGGTGCGCCGGGTCGACCGCCAGCGGGGTGAGCACCGGGAAGACGCGGTCGCGGAAGAGCCGCTTGCAGTGCTTCTGCTCCTCGCGGTCGAGCTCGTCCCAGCGGACCACCTCGATGTCGTGCTCGAGCAGCTCGGGGATGATGCCGTCGCGGAAGAGGGCCGCGTGCCGGTGCATCAGCTCACGGGCGTGCGTCCAGATCGACTCGAGCACCTCGCGCGGCAGCTGCCCGGTCACTGAGCGTACGGCGACCCCCGCCGCCATCCGGCGCTTGAGGCCGGCCACCCGGACCATGAAGAACTCGTCGAGGTTGCTGGTGAAGATGGCCAGGAACCGGACCCGCTCCAGCAGTGGGATGGCGGGGTCCTCGGCGAGCTCGAGCACCCGCTGGTTGAACCTCAGCCAGGACAGCTCGCGGTCGAGGAAGCGGTCGTCGTACTTCTCGACGGCGGCCCTGGCCTCCTCGCTGGGGGTGTAGGGCGGCTCGACGTCGAACGGCTCCGAGCCGACCACGTGCAGCCCCGCGTCGACGGGTCCCTCCTCGAGAGAGCCGGCAATGTGGGTGGGCAGACCTGTGGACTCCTGAGCCATGGGCCCAGTCTGGCACTCGCGGGTGAACGGTGGGTGACGCGCGCGGTCGCCGGCCCACCTGCGGCGAACGGTGCGGGACAATGGCCGCGTGCTCCTCCTCGCCTTCGCCTCCGTGCTGTTGCTGGCCGTGCTGATGTCCAGCCTGGCGAACCGGACGATCCTGTCGACGGCCGTGCTGTTCCTGGTGGCCGGCATCCTGCTCGGCGACGGCGTCACCGGCGTGTTGCACCTGTCGGCCGACGACGACATCGTCTCGCTGCTGGCCGAGCTGGCCCTGTTCGCGGTGCTCTTCACCGACGGCATGCGAGTCGGGTGGGCCGACCTGCGCACGGCGTGGCGGCTGCCCGGGCGGGCGCTGGCACTGGGACTGCCCCTGACCCTGGTGATCACGGCCGCGCTGGCCCACTTCGTGGCCGGTCTGGACTGGACCTCGGCGCTCCTGATCGGCGCCGTGCTCTCACCTACCGACCCCGTGTTCGCCGCGGCCCTGGTCGGCAACGACAAGGTGCCCGGGCGACTGCGGCACCTGCTCAACGTGGAGTCCGGCGTCAACGACGGACTGGCGCTGCCCTTCGTGATCCTGCTGCTCGCCCTGTCCGCCGGGGCCGAGCAGGTCTCGCTGGGCGAGCTCGGTGCCGAGCTTGTGATCGGTGTGGCGATCGGGATCGGGGTGCCGCTGGCCGCGATCTGGCTGGAGCGGTTGCCGTTCTTCTCGGCCTCGATGCGCTACGAGCCCCTCAACGCGGTCGCGATCGGGCTGCTGGTGCTCGCGCTCGCCGACGCGACCCACGGCAACCTCTTCCTCGCCGCCTTCGCGGCCGGGATCACCGTCTCGACCTACGGGCAGCAGCAGCGGGAGTCCTTCGAGGAGTTCGGGGAGCTGGTGGCCGAGCTGCTCAAGCTGCTCGCCCTGCTGGTCTTCGGCACCCTGGTCACCCCGGCGCTGCTCGGCGACCTGTCCTGGCAGGCCTGGGTGTTCGCGGTGCTCGCGCTGGTCGCAGCCCGACCGCTCGCCCTCGCGGTGGCGTTCGCCGGCAGCGGTCTGGGCATGCGGGAGCAGGCCGCGGCGATGTGGTTCGGGCCCAAGGGCTTCGCCTCGGTGGTCTACGGGCTGCTCGTGCTCAACTCCGGCATCGACGACGCGTTCGCGCTGTTCGAGCTGATTGCGGCGACGGTGGCGCTCTCCATCGTGCTGCACTCCTCCACCGACGTGGTGGTGGCGCGGGGGTTCGACGACGAGCACGAGACTCCCGCGTGGCAGGACAGGCTGCGCCGCCAGTTCCGTGCCTGAGCGGAGCGGGTGACCGGTCGGCCGGTAGTTTCCAGTCATGGACTCCCTGTCGAGCCGGGCCGACGCCCGGCGGGCCGAGCGCACGGTCGCCCCCAAGCGCCGGACGCTCACCGGCCTGATGGCCCTGCCCGTGCCGGTCAAGCGGCTGCTCGCAGGGTCGCCGGTGGTCCTCGAGGGCCAGACCCTCGACGTGGAGACGCAGCTGGTGCTGCGCCTGCAGGAGCTGACCCGGGAGCCCGGGGCGGAGGCCTTCGCGGTTCCTGACGGCCGCCGCGTGCTGGAGGCCCAGAGCCGGGTGGTGGGCGGCCCGCAGCCCGTGGGGTCGAGCGAGGACCGCACCCTGGGCGGGCTGCCCGGCCGGGTCTACGTGCCGAGGGCGCTGCTGGCAGGGACGCGGCCGCGACCGACCCTGGTGTTCCTGCACGGTGGCGGGTTCGTCTACGGCAGCCTGGAGAGCCACGACTCGCTGTGCCGGGTGCTGGCCGAACGAGCGGGGGTCCAGGTGGTCGCCGTCGACTACCGGCTGGCCCCCGAGCACCCGTTCCCCGCGGCGTACGACGACAGCGTCGCAGCCTACCGCTGGGTCGTCGAGCACGCCGACGAGCTCGCGGTGGACACCTCGCGGATCGCGGTCGGGGGCGACTCGGCCGGGGCCAACCTGGCGATCGGGGTGGCCCTGGAGGCGGCGCGGCAAGGGCTGCCCCTGTCGCTGCAGCTGCTGCTCTACCCGACCACGGACTCGCTCGGCCTCGCGGAGAGCCGGCACACCTTCTCCGAGGGGTTCTTCCTCAGCGAGCGGTTCCGGACCCTCGCGGTCGACAACTACCTCCCCGACTACGCGGACCGGGCCGACCCTCGTGCCTCGCCTCTGTACGCCGATCTGCCCGCGACACTGGCTCCGGCGCACGTGGTGACGGCGGGGTTCGACCCGCTGCGTGACGAGGGCGAGCAGTTCGCGCACGCCCTGGCGACCGCGGGCCTCGAGGTCGACCTGCAGCGATACCCGGCGCTGATCCACGGCTTCGCCAACTGGGTCGGCATGGGGACCTCCTGCCCCCGCGCGGTCCGCGAGATCGCCGACCGGTTCGGTCGCGCGCTGCGCTGACGCGCACGCGTCGCTGCCACGACCCTGCCGCGACCCTGCCTTAGGTCCCCGTCCCGGCGGGCTCCTGCCCCTGGTGGCCGCGCCCCGAGGTGACCAGGCTGGACCCAGGAGGTGGTGGCGATGGGCGGCGTCACGTCGCGTCTGCGCCCGGGTGCCACGGTGGCCGCGGGCGGCTTCTTCGTCTGCATGGGCGGGATCCACGTCGGCCTGGTGAGCGCCGACCCGGAGGTCTACGGCGGCTTCGCCGACCGGGCCCTGTTCGGCTTTGTCGAGCGCGGCTGGTCCGATGTGTTCATGGCGGCCCCGGCGGTGTGGGGACTGCTGCTGGCCGGCTTCGAGATCGCCGTCGGCGCGGCCCTGCTGTCGGGTGGACTGCCCGCCCGGGCCGGCTGGGTGCTGGCGTCGGCCTTCCAGGTGCTGCTGATGCTGTTCGGGTGGGGCCTGTGGCTGTGGAGCGTCCCGGCGGTCACCCTCTTCGTGCTCGGCGCGCGCCGGGACTGGGCGGCCCTGTGCGGGCGGGCCCGGGAGACGCGCGACGGGCGCCCTCCCGCAGGGGAGGACGCCCGTCGTGGTGCGGGTCAGTCGGTCAGGGCGTCACGTTGATCCGGTCCGTGGCCACCGGCGTGTAGGGGCTGTTCGCGGTCAGGTACGCCGCCAGTGCGTCGATGTCGAGGCCACCGAAGTACTTGTCCGTGCCGGTCGTGAAGGCGGCGAAGTTGTCGCCCCCGTCGGCCAGGAACGAGTTCTCGGCGACCCGGTAGCTCCCAGCCAGGTCGAGCGGGACACCGTTGACGAGCACGTCAGCGGGGTCGACCCGGTCACCCGGGGCGCCCGAGGCCGACCACGTGTAGGTGAGTCCGGAGACCTGCAGCACCTTGGCCGCGCCGCCGGCGTTGGCGCCGCTCCACTGCTGCTCGAGCAGGTCGTGGATCGCCTGACCGGTGAGGGTCATCGACACGTCGTAGTTGTTGAACGGCTGCACCGAGAAGGCGCTGCCGAACGTGACGTTCCCTGAGGCGTCGGCCACCAGGTCGGCCCGGATCCCACCCGGGTTCATGAAGGCCACGTCGATGGGTCCACCGTTGGCCACCAGGGTGGCGTCGTTGCGCTGCGCGTCGGCGATCAGGTTGCCCAGCGGTGACTCGCCCGAGTCGTCCTGGGTGCGCGAGACGACGGTGGTCCCGGGCGCGAGCTGGCCGATGACCGCGTTCGCGATGTCGGCCACCAGCGTCTGGTAGTGGGTGATCAGCTGGGTCATCACGGGGTCGGGCGTCACGTCGCGGGTCACGATCGAGTTCTGCACCGTGGTCAGCGGCCGGATGATGTCACGGGTGCGCTTGTTGAGCGTGAACTCGTAGTCGGTGACCAGCCGGCCGAAGCTGGAGGCGCTGGTCACGCTGCGCGGGTAGCCACCCCGGTCGGGGAGGACGCAGTTGTAGCCCTGGTGGGTGTGCCCCGAGATGATCGCGTCGATGCGGTGCGTGAGACCGGCGTTGATGTCCACGATCGGCCCGGAGATGCCCGGGCAGGCGTCGTACGCCGCGGGATCGGCCGGGAAGCCGCCCTCGTGCAGCAGCACGATGATCGACTTGACGCCGTGCCGGTTGAGCATGGTGGCGGCCTTGTTGGCGGTCTTGATCTCGTCGGCGAAGCGGAGCCCCGCCACGCCGGAGGCGGTGACGATGGTCGGCGTGGCCTCGAGGGTCATCCCGATGAAGCCGACCTTCACGCCGTTGACGTTCTTGACGTAGGTGCCGTGGAAGACCGTCTTGCCGGTGTCGGTGTGGAACACGTTGGCCGACAGGTACTGGAAGTCGGCGCCCTTGAAGCGGTGGTCCGGGCAGGAGTTCTGGTTGTTGGCGCCGTCACCGTCGTCGAGACAGCCGCCCCGCTGCATCCGCACCAGCTCGCGCCAGCCCTCGTCGAACTCGTGGTTGCCGACCGAGGACACCTCCAGGCCCATGTCGTTCATGGCCTCGATGGTGGGCTCGTCGTGGAAGGCGGCCGACAGCAGCGGGGAAGCGCCGATCAGGTCACCTGCGGCGACCGTGATGCTGCGGGCTCCGCGCGCGTCGGCCTCGGCGCGCAAGGTGCTCAGCTTGGTGGAGAGGTACTCCGCGCCGCCCGCTTCGACGGTGCCGATCCGGCCGCTGGAGCCGGAGGGGGGAGCCAGGTTGCCGTGGAAGTCGTTGAGCGCCAGCACCTGGAGCTTGACGGTCTTCGGGGCGGGCTTTGCCGCAGGCGTGGAACTGGCCTTGGAGACGGGCGCGGCGGCGGCCGCGTCGAGGGGCGACGTGGTCAGGGCGGCCGCGGTGGCGGCGGCCAGCAGGCCGGCAACGGCGCCGGCTATAGCGCGGCGACGGCGGGGCACGGCGGGCAATCGGGACATGGGGGACTCCCTCGGGATTCGCTGGTGGTCGTCCATGCCTACCGCAGCCGCGGCACCGGTGAACAGGTGTGCGGCGAATTGCTGGGGTGGCAGTTCCGCTCAGTCGCGCTGGTACTGCACGTGCGTGTCCCTCGCGTGGTGGGTGAAACCCAGCCCCTCGTACACCGCACGCGCGGGGAGGTTGTCGGACTCGACGTAGAGGAGCACCTCGCCAGCCTCGTCGAGCATCCCGGCCAGGTGGTGCAGACCGGCCAGGGTGAGGGCCTTGCCGAGTCCCCGGCCCTGCGCGGCCGGGTCGATGGCCACGACGTACACCTCGCCGGTGCGCTTGTCGTGCACCTTCGTCCAGTGGAAGCCGAGCATCTGGTCGCCCTCCACGGCGACCAGCAGGCCGGCCGGGTCGAACCAGGCCGCCGCCCTCCGCTCAGCGAGGCCCTCCGCGTCCAGGCCGCCCTGCTCCGGGTGGTCGGCGAAGGCGGTGGCGTTGACCCGTAGCAGCTCGTCCTGGTCCGCCGGACGGTAGCCGCGCACCGGGGTCGGTCCCTGCTCGGGCAGCGGGACGGCGACCGGCCGGCGCATCACCCACAGCTCCCGGGCGCGGGACAGGCCGTGACGGGCCGCCAGGTGGGCGGCCGCCGGGTGGTCCCCGTGCGACCACGCGGTGTCGGTGAGCTGCTCGGCGGCGGCGGCGAGAGCCGTACCGAGGCCGTTGCCGCGGGCCCGGGGCGCCACGGCCAGGTCGAGCCCGCCGTCGTGGAGCAGCGCGAAGCCGTCGTCCCCGGCCATCCAGAGCTGCGAGTCGGCAAGCCCGTGGTGGGTCAGCCGCAGCCGGGCCGCCTCGTCCAGCGGGTCGTGGGCGTCGCCCTCGACACAGGCTGCCCTGATCGCCGCGAGCGCGGCGAAGGCCTCGGGCGTGAGCTCCGAGACGGTCGAGACGGTCGGGGTGGCAGGCACCTCTCGAGCCTAGTGCGGTGCGGGTCAGACCCTGGCGTCGACCGGGGCTTCCTTCTCCTTGGCCGGCAGCACGAACCGGTAGCCCACGTTGCGCACGGTGCCGATCAGCGTCTCGTGCTCGGGGCCGAGCTTGGCCCGCAGTCGCCGGACGTGCACGTCGACGGTGCGGGTGCCGCCGAAGTAGTCGTAGCCCCACACCTCCTGCAGCAGCTGCTGGCGGGAGAACACCCGGCCGGGGTGCTGGGCCAGGAACTTGAGCAGCTCGAACTCCTTGAACGTGAGGTCGAGCGCGCGGCCGCCGAGCTTGGCGGTGTACGTCGCGTCGTCGACCACGACCTCGCCGGTGCGGATCACGTGCGACTCGGGGTCGTCGGCCTCACGCTGGGCGGCGAGCCGGCCGACGGAGAGCCGGATCCGGGCCTCGAGCTCGGCCGGGCCACAGGTGTGCAGCACCACGTCGTCCATCGCCCAGTCGACGGCCACCACGGCCAGGCCGCCCTCGGTGACCACCAGCAGCACCGGTACGTCGGAGCCGGTCGTGCGGATCAGTCGGCACAGGTCACGTGCCGAGGCGAGCTCCTGGCGTCCGTCGACGAGCACCAGGTCGGCGTCGGGGGCGTCGAGCAGCGCGCTTCCCTCCGCGGGGAGGATCTTCACCGAGTGCCCGAGCAGGGCGAGCGCCGGCAGGACCTCGGCGCTGGGCTGCAGGGCGCTGGTCAGCAGCAGCAGGGTGCTCATGACGCCTCCTGTGCGGGTCGGGCCGACTTGGCGGATAAGGAAGGATATCCCGACATGAGCACCCGTGAGGGCACCGAGCCCGTCGACGAGACGTCCGCCGTCCACGTGCGCTACTGGGCGTCGGCGCGAGCGGCGGCCGGCACGGACGGCGAAGCGGTGCCGGTGCAGGGCGTCGTCTCGCTCTCCGACCTGGTCCGGCTGCTCGTCGAGCGACACCCCGGAGGGGACCTGGAGAAGGTGCTCGGTGCGTGCTCGGTGCTGCGTGGCGACGAGCCGGTGAAGAGCCGTGATCCCGACTCGGTCGAGCTGCGGCCGGGGCAGACCGTGGAGTTCCTGCCGCCGTTCGCGGGCGGCTGAGGGGCCGCGCCGTGGCGCGGCCCCTCGGTGCCCTGTCGGTGACCCGGTCAGGCGCCGATGGCCGTGCGGTCGGCCTGGCTGGCGTCGGTGACCTCGATCCGGCGCGGGCGCGCCTTCTCGGCCACCGGGATCACCAGGCGCAGCACGCCGGCGTCGTACGACGCATGGATGCGGTCGGGGTCGAGGTTGTCGCCCAGCACGAGCTGGCGGCTGAACGCACCCCGGGGGCGCTCGGTGGCCAACATCTCCCCGTCACCGTTCCGGCCGACCCGCTCGGCGCGGACGGTGAGCACGTTGCGCTCGACGTCGAGGTCGATGCTGTCGCGGGACACGCCGGGCAGGTCGAACTCGATGACGAACTGCTCGCCCTCGCGCCAGGCGTCCATGGGCATCACTGCGGGCGGTTGGTGGTGCCGAACACCTGCTGGGCGAGGCGGTCGAAGTCACGGAACGGGTCGGTGTTGCGCAGCAGCATGATGTCCTCCTCAGGTGGATGATCCGGCTGGATCTATATGGGTGGGTATATATTTCTGATCGCGCTGTACGCAGATCATTTCAAGGGCAGGTCGGGAGGTCGTCGATGAGCCGGCACACGTACGGGGTCTTCGCGATCTCTGTGGCTGCGGAGATGGTGGACATGGGGGTCCAGAACCTCCGCGTCTACGAGCGCCACGGGCTGGTGGCGCCCGACCGCACACCGGGTGGCACCCGGCGCTACAGCGCGGACGACATCGAGCGGTTGCACCGGATCCGTGAGCTGCTGGCCGACGGGCTCAACCTGGCCGGGGTCGCTCGTGTCCTGGTCCTGGAGGACGAGCTGCGCGACCTGCGGTCACTGATGCGGGAATGACTCGGAGCCGTACCGGTGTTGGGGCCATGTGACCAGCGGCCAGATCGTCCTCGTCGTCGCCGTGCTCGCCGTGCTCGCGTTCGGCGTGTGGCGGGCGATGACCGACGGCAGGTTCCGCGGCACCCACCGGGTGAAGGGCGCTGCCCCGCAGCCGGCAGTCGAGGACGCACCGGTCTCCGTCGTCCGCGATCGCGGCATCGAGCTCGGCGAGCGGGCCACCCTGCTGCAGTTCTCGAGCGCGTTCTGCGCGCCGTGCCGGGCCACCCGGCGGGTGCTGGCCGACGTGGCCGCGGTCGTGCCCGGCGTCGCGCACGTCGAGATCGACGCCGAGGAGCACCTCGACCTGGTCCGCGAGCTGGGTGTGCTGCGCACGCCCACGACGCTGGTCCTCGACGCGCACGGCCGGGAGGTCCGCAGGGCCGCTGGGGCGCCCCGCAAGGAGGACGTCCTCGCCGCGCTCACCGAGGCCGTCTCATGATTCAAGACGTCTGTCCAATATGCGGGACGGTCGCTTCTGTGTCGGCGGCCCCGGCCCCTACTGTTTCCTGCATGTCCTCGACCATGCTCACCAAGCGCCGCGCAGTGGATCACTGCCGCACGCGCTCGGCGCTGTGTCGAATGTCCTGACGGGCCGCCTCTCCCACCGCTCGCACTCTCTCTGATCCGGTCGTCCGGGTCCGCCGAGCCGCTGGTTTCCCCTCCTTCGCGGGGAGCGAGAACGCGCCTGTACCTCACGCCGAAGGCCACACTTCGCAATCGAGCAGGAGCGACATGTCCACCCTCAGCGACACCCTCAGTGCCACCCGTCCGGCCACCCGTCCGGCCGCCCGCCGGTCCACCCGCCGGATCGATCCGCGCGGCCCCCAGTTCGCGGCCACGCTGACGTCCGTCGTCCTGGCCGTCGTCCTCCTGGGTGCGCCGCACCCCGCTGCCGTCGCGCTGCTCGCGCTGCAGGCGGTGCTGTTCACGATCGGCGCCACCCTTGGTGTGCAGCGCACGCCGCACGCCTGGCTCTTCCGCAGCCTGGTCCGACCCAGGCTGGCCCCGCCCGCTGAGCTCGAGGACCCGGAGCCGCCCCGCTTCGCCCAGGCCGTCGGCCTGGTCTTCGCCGGCGTGGGGCTGGTCGGCTTCCTGTCCGGCGTCACCCTCCTCGGCCTGGTCGCCACCGGCTTCGCGCTGGCGGCCGCCCTGCTCAACGCGCTCTTCGGCTTCTGCCTGGGCTGCGAGATGTACCTGCTGATCCGCCGCGTGGCCCCCGCCCGGGGCTGAGCCCGACCCCGAGTCGGACCGTCCGCACGACTTCCCACCGATGCACCAAGGAGCCCAACCATGAGCCGCGAGAACTCACTCGTCACCGCCCAGTGGGTCGAGGACAACCTCGACAACCCCGACATCGTCCTGATCGAGGTCGACGAGGACACCACCGCCTACGACAAGGGCCACATCCGTGGCGCCATCAAGCTCGACTGGACCACCGACCTGCAGGACCAGGTCCGCCGCGACTTCGTCGACAAGGCGCAGTTCGAGGCCCTGCTGTCCGGCCGCGGTGTCGGCAACGACCACACCGTGGTGCTCTACGGCGGCAACAACAACTGGTTCGCCGCCTACGCCTACTGGTACTTCAAGCTCTACGGGCACTCCGACGTCAAGCTGCTCGACGGTGGCCGCAAGAAGTGGGAGCTGGACTCCCGCGAGCTCACCGACGAGCTGCCGGCCCGGGCGGCCACGTCGTACACGGCCACCGAGCAGGACTCCTCGATCCGGGCGTTCCGCGACGAGGTCGTGGCCGCGATCGGCACCCAGAACCTGGTCGACGTGCGCAGCCCCGACGAGTACGCCGGCCGGCTGCTGGCGCCGGCCCACCTCCCGCAGGAGCAGGCCCAGCGGGCCGGTCACATCCCGACCGCCGCGAGCGTCCCGTGGAGCAAGGCCGCCAACGACGACGGCACGTTCAAGTCCGACGACGACCTGCGCACCCTCTACACCGAGGCCGGCGTCGACTGGACGAAGGACACCATCGCCTACTGCCGCATCGGTGAGCGCTCGTCGCACACCTGGTTCGTGCTCAAGGAGCTCCTCGGCCAGGAGAACGTCAAGAACTACGACGGCTCGTGGACCGAGTACGGCTCCCTGGTCGGCGTCCCGGTCGCCCTCGGCGACGAGGCTGGGGCGGCCTGATGTGCGGCGCGACCCGCGGCGGGCTCTCGCTCGACGGCGTCAACGTGGCCAAGGAGGCCGTGATCCAGGGGCAGGTCACTCGCGACGGTGAGCCGGTCGGCTCGGCGTACGTGCGCCTGCTCGACCGCACCGGCGAGTTCACCGCCGAGGTGCCCACCTCGGCGACCGGTCACTTCCGGTTCTTCGCCGGCGACGGCGAGTGGACGCTGCGCACCCTCGCCCCGCGGACCGACCCGGTCGACCGTGCCGTCGTGGCCGCCACCGGCTCGGTGTCCGAGGTCGAGATCGCACTCTGATCCCACGCTGACCCGTCGCAGATGTACGCACATCTGCGACGGGTCAGCGCATTTCCGGTGTACATCTGCGACAGGTCAGCGTTCGAGGAGCAGGGTGACCGGGCCGTCGTTGACCGAGGTGACCCGCATGTCGGCGCCGAAGACGCCGCGCTCCACGTGGGCACCGAGGGAGGTCAGGGCGGTGCAGAACGCGTCGTACGCCGGTTCGCTGACCGGCCCGGGGGCGGCCGCCTGCCAGGTGGGACGCCGGCCCTTGCGGGCGTCGCCGTACAACGTGAACTGCGAGACCACCAGCACCGGCGCGGACAGCTCGGAGGCCGAGCGCTCGTCGCGCAGGATCCGCAGGTCCCACACCTTGCCGGCCAGCCACTCGATCTCGGCCGGCCCGTCTTCGTGGGTCACCCCGAGGTAGACGAGCAGTCCCGGTGCGGGCAACTGGCCGACGATCTTCCCGTCGACCTCGACCTGCGCCTGAAGAACTCGCTGTACGACGGCCCTCATGGCTCAGATCTTCCCCTCTGCAGTTGAGCTGTCCACGCCCACTCTGCCACCATGTCCGCCATGCCCGACCCGCTGCTCGTCACCGTGGCCCCCACCGGGGCCGAGACCACCAAGGCCGACTGCCCACAGCTGCCCACGACCCTGGAGGAGCTGGTCGACACCGCCCGGGCCTGCCAGGCGGCGGGGGCGGCGATGATCCACGTGCACGTCCGCGACGACGAGCACCGGCCGACGCTCGACCTGGCCCGGCTCACCGACACGGTGACCGCGCTCAAGGAGTCGACCGACCTGGTCGTCCAGCTGTCGACCGGCGGTTCGGTGCACGACCCGCTGGAGACCCGGCTCAGGGTGCTCGAGGCCGAGCCGGACTCCTGCAGCCTGACCATGGGCACCACCAACTTCGGCGACGACGTCTTCCTCAACCCGTGGCCGTTCGTGAAGGACCTCTATCAGCTCGCGCTCGAGCGTGGCATCGCCCCGGAGTTCGAGCTCTTCGACCTCGGCCAGGTGCACGCGTTGAGCCGGCTGCTGGACCGCTACGGCCTGCCGTACGGCGGCAGGGTGCACGTGGATCTGGTGATGGGCGTGCCCGGCGGCATGAACGGTACGACGGACGCGCTGGTCGCCGCCGTCTCCGACCTGCCCGACGCGGTGACGTCGTGGTCGGCCACCGGCATCGGCCGCTCGACGCTGCCGGTGATGCTGGCCTCGCTGTCGAAGGGCGGGCACCTGCGCGTCGGGATGGAGGACGTGCTGACGATCAGCCGCGGCGTCCCGGTCGACTCCAACGCCCAGCTCGTCGAGCGCGCGGTGGCGGCCGGGCGGGTGGCCCAGCGCACGCCGATGACCCCCGACCAGGCCCGGGCGCTCCTCGGCCTCCCGGGGTGAGCACTCAGTAGACGAGCGCCTGCACGCCGTCGGCCAGGATCTCCTCGGTGAAGGTCACCGCGCCCGCGATCCGGATCCCGTCGAGCACGTCGTCGGCGCTGATCCCCCGCCGGTCGGCGCACTGGGTGCACAGGGTCACCGCGCCCCCTGCCAGCACGCCGCCCAGCAGGTCGGCCAGCGGCGTCGCCAGGGGCAGGTCGAAGGCCTCGGCCCGGCCGGGGACGGCGAACCACGCCGCCTCGCCGGTCAGCCAGAGGCCCACGTCGGCCCCGGCGGCCACCGCGGCCGCGGCGACGGTGAAGGCCTGGTTGCACCGCTCGGGGTCCTCGGCTCCGCAGGTCACCTTGATCCGGAGGGTCCTCATCGGGCCAGACTAGACTCCGGCCATGCCTTTCACGATCCCCGAGAACATCCACCCCGACTGCGCCAGGTTGGCGTGGCTGATCGGCACCTGGGCAGGCAACGGGCACGGCGAGTACCCCGGGATCGACTCCTTCCAGTTCGGCCAGGAGGTCATCTTCCAGCAGGACGGGCGGCCGTTCATCCACTACGTCAGCCGGTCCTGGATCGTCGACGCCGAAGGCAAGCACGTGCGCGAGGCGGCTCAGGAGACCGGCTTCCTGCGTCCCCAGCCCGACGGCACCCTCGAGGTGGTGCTCGCCCACAACCTCGGCTTCGTCGAGGTGTGGCACGGCGAGCTGCACGCCGAGCAGCCCCGCTTCGAGATCGTGACCGACGCGGTCGCGCGCACCGGCTCGGCCAAGGCCTACACGGCCGGCAAGCGGCTCTACGGCTACGTCGACGGCGACCTGCTCTACGCCTTCGACATGGCCGCGATGGGCCACGAGCTGCAGTCGCACACGCACGCGCAGCTGGTGCGCCAGTGAGGGACTGAGTGGAGGAGGAGCAGCGGGTGGTACCCGAGCCCGACGACGGCCTCGCGGCTCGGCTGCGTGGCAGCGGCTACCGGCTCACGCCCCAGCGCGAGCTGATCCTGCGGGCCGTGCAGCGGCTGGGCCATGCCACGCCCGACGAGGTGCTGGCCGAGGTACGCCGGGAGTCCTCGGCGGTCAACGTCTCCACCGTCTACCGCACGCTCGAGGTGCTCGAGCAGCTCGGCCTGATCCGGCACGCCCACCTGAGCGACCGGGCCCCGACGTACCACTCGGCCGGCGGTCACGAGCACTTCCACCTGGTCTGCCGGAATTGTCACCGGGTCACCTCGGTTGACCCTGATGTGGCCTCCGACCTGGTCCGCCGGCTCGGTGCCGAGCAGAACTTCGTGGCGGACCTCGGCCACCTGACCGTTTTTGGACGATGTGTCGTCTGTGAAGGCGACGAGGAGGACTGAGTGCTCGACCTGCCTGGTGCCGTGGCGGCGAACGGGATCGACGCCCCGGTGGCCGCCCACTACGGCTCGTTCCACGGTGAGCAGCTGACGCTGGTCGCCGGGGACGGCTTCGTGGACCTCTCGCACCGTGACGTGGTCAGGATCGCCGGTCCCGACCGGTTGTCGTGGCTGCACTCGATCACCACCCAGTTCTTCGAGGGGCTGCCGGTCGGCCAGCAGGCGACCGGGCTGATCCTGAGTCCGCAGGGCCACGTCGAGCACGCCTTCACCGGCGTCGACGACGGTGAGGCGTTCGCCGCCCACACCGAGCCCGGGGCGGGAGCGGCGCTGATCGGCTACCTCGAGCGGATGAAGTTCATGACCCGTGTCGAGATCACCGACGAGACGGCCGGGGTCGCGGTCACCTGGCGCCCCGTCGGTGCGGAGGCCGGCAAGTTCGACCTGGTGCCGCGCGCGCAGCTCACGGCGTACGCCGCGGCGGCTGGGCCGGCCTGCGGCCTCTGGGCGTACGACGCGCTCCGGATCGCCCGGGGGGAGCCCCGGTTCGGCCTCGACACCGACCACCGGACGATCCCCAACGAGGTCGGCTGGATCGACTCGGCCGTGCACATGGACAAGGGCTGCTACCGAGGCCAGGAGACCGTGGCCCGGGTGCACAACCTCGGTCGGCCGCCGCGCCGACTCACGCTGCTGCACCTCGACGGCTCCGAGAACATGCTCCCGAAGGTCGGCTCGGAGCTCCGGGCGGG
>JBBQRV010000048.1:0-17223 GCA_038214475.1 Propionibacteriales bacterium
TGGCGCTCCAGCGGGTGCCAGGGGAACAGCAGCGAACAGGCCGGGTTGTCCGCGAGGTCGGCCCCCTTGCGGGAGCCGATGTTGGTGAAGAACACGAACCCGCGCTGGGAGATGCCCTTGAGGAGCACGAACCGGGTCGTGGGCCGGCCCTGCGGGGAGACGGTGGCCACCACCATCGCGTTCGGCTCGTGGATGCCGGCGTCGCGGGCCTCGTCGTACCAGCGGGAGAACATCTCGATCGGGTCGTCGAGCAGGTCGGCCTCGACCAGGCCACCGCGGGTGTACTCCTCGCGGGCCTGCGCCAGGGAGTCGGTGAGGGCGGCAGTGTGGGAGGTCTCGGGAGAGGAAGGCGTCACGCCCCCATCCAACCCCGTGCCCGGCTACCGGCGTCGGCCAGGTGGTCACCCATCCCGCGCCGCGCAGGCGTGAGGCAGAATGCCTCCGCGGGCGGCCCGACGGCTGGACCCGACCCAGCACCTGGACGAAGGAGTCCTCCATGACCTCATCCGACGTAGTCGTCCAGCACGGGCTCGAGGGCGTCGTCGCCTTCGAGACCCAGATCGCCGAACCCGACAAGGAGGGCTCGGCGCTGCGCTACCGCGGCGTCGACATCGAGGAGATCGTCGGACGGGTCCCCTTCGAGAAGGTCTGGGGGTTGCTCATCGACGGCGCCTACGACCCCGGGCTGCCGCCCGCGGAGCCGTACAACCTGCCGGTGCACACCGGCGACGTCCGGGTCGACGTGCAGGCCGCGGTCGCGATGCTCGCTCCGGCCTTCGGGATGGGCCAGACCTACGACATCAGCGACGAGCAGGCCCGCGAGGACCTCAGCCGGGTCGCCGTGATGGTGCTGTCCTACGCCGCCCAGTCCGCCCGCGGGCTCGACAAGGCGGTCATCCCGCAGCGCGAGGTCGACAAGGGCAGCACGCTCGCCGAACGGTTCATGATCCGCTGGAAGGGCGAGCCCGACCCGAAGCACGTCAAGGCCATCGACGCCTACTGGAGCTCCGCGGCCGAGCACGGCATGAACGCCTCCACGTTCACCGCCCGGGTGATCACCTCGACCGGTGCCGACGTGGCCGCCGCGTTCTCGGGCGCGATCGGCGCGATGAGCGGACCGCTGCACGGGGGCGCCCCGTCGCGGGTGCTGGGGATGATCGAGGAGGTCGAGAGGCGCGGCGACGCCTCGACGTACGTCAAGGAGCTGCTCGACAACGGCGAGCGGCTGATGGGCTTCGGGCACCGGGTCTACCGCGCCGAGGACCCGCGCGCCCGGGTGCTGCGGCGCACCGCCCGTGAGCTCGACGCCCCACGCTACGAGGTCGCCGAGGCGCTGGAGCAGGCCGCGCTCGCCGAGCTGCGCGAGCGCCGGCCCGACCGGGTGCTCGAGACCAACGTGGAGTTCTGGGCGGCCATCGTGCTCGACTTCGCGCAGGTGCCGCCACCGATGTTCACCTCGATGTTCACCTGCGCCCGCACCGCCGGCTGGTCGGCGCACATCCTGGAGCAGAAGCGCACCGGCCGGCTGATCCGGCCCTCCGCGATCTACACCGGCCCGGCGTCGCGGCCCGCCTCGTCGGTCGAGGGCTGGCAGGCCGACTGGGGCGTCTGACCGCCCGTACGGCGGGACTCAGGAGGCCGCCGCCACCCGACTGGCGTACCAGCTCGTGTCGGCGTACCCGCCGCGCCGGGTCAGCGAGATGTGCATGTGGTCGCGGTGACGCAGCGTCTTGGAGCACTTCGTGACGCGCTTGCAGCCCGAGCTTAGGTAGCCGCGCCGCCCGAACCGGTCGTAGGCGGCGTACATGTGGTCGTCCCAGATCACGTACATGATTCCCATCCGCCGGGCGATCGCGTGCGGCCGGCCCTGGCGGTCGGCCGCGAAGGCACGGTTGAGGAACCGGCGGGCGCGGTCGCGGTCGGCCTTGCGGTTCGCGTCGAGGCTCCAGTCGACCGCGCGCCCCTCCTTGTGCTCCGAGACCGAACCGCCCCGGCAGCTCCGCCAGATCGGGCCGCCTGCGCCCCCGAAGGTGTCCACCAGCCAGCCGCGCAGCAGGGTGGCGCCGGGCTTGGCTCCGGTGGAGCAGCGGGTCTGCGGCTTGTAGGAGGCGTAGTCCTCGACCGGCATCGCGACCGCCGCCGTGGGCACCAGCACCGCGAGGGCGACCAGCGGTGCCGCCAGGCGAGCCACCAGACGGGTGGACAGACGACCAGGGAGTCGACCAGGGAGTCGACCAGTGAGTCGACCAGTGAGTCGACCAGGGAGTCGAGCGGAACGGGTGCGTGCCAGCACGAGGAGTCCTTCCGGGACGTCGCCCGCGAGAGGGGCCGAGTACCCCTGACCGAGCACGGACGACCCCACGAGGTGAGGCGCGACACCCGGTGCTGTCCGGGGTTCGCGACGATCCGGGCTCCCGACCAGCGCTCAGGAGCGCGCGCGCAGGTGGCGGCGTACCTGCCAGCCCACCACGGCCAGCACCACCACAGCGGCCAGCGCGATCGCGGTCCAGCGCCCGGCCTGCTGCTCGATGACGTGGTACGACGCGCCGGCGGTGTGACCGAGCAGCACGTACACGGTGCCCCAGGCGATACCGCCCGCGGCGTTCCAGAACAGGAACGTCCAGTAGGGCATGTGCGCCGACCCGGCCAGCGCCGGCATCATCGCGCGGAAGAACGCCGTCCAACGGCCCAGGAAGACCGCCAGACCACCCCGACGGCGCAACAGCTCCTGCGCCTTCTCGACCCGGTGCCGGTGCCGGTCGAGGAACCGGTGCGAGAGCACCTTGGGCCCGAAGAAGTGCCGCCCCACCTCGTAGCCCACCGAGTCGCCCAGGATCGCGGCCACCACCACGACGGAGATCGCCAGCGCGACGTTGACGTGGTCGAAGCTGGCCGCGACCCCGGCCACCACGGCCGCGGTCTCCCCGGGGATCGCGAAGCCGACGAAGACGGCGTCCTCGAGGAACACCAGCAGCGCGACCACGAGGTAGATCCAGACCGGGCTCAGGCCGAGGATCCAGTCGGCGAGCTGGCTCACCGTCGACTGACCAGGAGGCATCGCACGTCGGTGCTCGCCGTGCCCCAGACGTGCGGCCCGGGCCGCGGGGTGACCTCGACGACGTCGGGCTCCCGGTCGGACGTCTCGGCCCCGACGTCCCAGACGGTCGCGGCAAGCTGGCTCATGCCCCGACCCTAGCGGGGCCCTCGGAGCGCCTTGGTACACTTGTGCCCGAGGGGAGTACCTCATCGAGTTCCGCCCGGTCAGTACGGCGCTTCCGCAAGCGCCTCGGGCGGACGCCCGCCTTCGGGCGAGGGAGACCTCAGACGCACCAGTCTGAGGAGAGCTCCGTGGATTCCATCGCCACCCCCACCCTGTGGGCCGTCACCCTGGCGGCCGTGGCCGTGCTGCTCGCCGTCGACTTCGCGGCCACCCGCCGACCGCACCGGGTCTCGATGAAGGAGGCGCTGGGCTGGTCGGCGTTCTACATCGCGCTCCCGCTCGCCTTCGGCGGCTACGTCTGGTCGGAGCACGGCAGCCAGCGCGGCGTCGAGTACTACACCGGCTACCTGGTCGAGAAGACGCTCAGCATCGACAACCTGTTCGTCTTCATGCTGCTGCTCGCGGCCTTCGCCGTCCCGCCCGCACTCCAGCAGCGGGTGCTGCTCTACGGCATCCTGGGCGCGCTGGTGCTGCGCGGCGTCTTCATCGCGCTCGGCGCCGCCGCCCTGTCGGCCTTCGACTGGGTCTTCCTGGTGTTCGGCGTGGTCCTGGTGTTGACCGGGCTCAAGGTGCTGCGCGACGCCCGCGCCGGGGCCGGCGACCACGGCCTGGACGTCTCCTCGATGCGCAGCGTCCGGCTGCTGCGCCGGATGGTGACCGTCACCGAGGAGTACGACGGGACGCGGATGACCGGCCGGGTGGCCGGCCGCTGGGCGCTGACGCCACTGGCCCTGGTGGTGGTGGCGGTCTTCGCCACCGACATCGTCTTCGCCATCGACTCGGTGCCGGCCGTCTACGGCATCACCGGTGACCCCTACCTGGTCTTCGTCACCAACGCGTTCGCCCTGCTCGGGCTGCGCGCCCTCTACTTCGTGCTCGAGGGGGCGCTGAGCCGGCTGGTCCACCTCGGCTACGGCCTGGCCGCGATCCTGTGCTTCATCGGCGTCAAGCTGACGCTGCACTGGGCCCACCTGGCCTGGCCCGCGGTGCCCGACATCCCCACCCTGGCCTCGCTGACGGTGATCGTCGGCATCCTGGTCACGGCCACCGTCACCAGTCTGGTCGCGACCCGTGATCAGCCGGCGAAGGAGAGCACCCGCGCGTAGCAGCGCGACAGCGGGGCGTCGCGGTAGTGCCCGAACCCGGGGATCGGCAGGTAGCCGGCCGACTCGTAGAGCGTGATCGCCTCGGGCTGGCGCAGGCCGGTCTCGAGGATCATGGTCCGGGCACCCGCCGCGGAGGCGCGCTGCTCGAGCTCGGCCAGCATCCGACGGGCATGTCCGCGGCGCCGGTGGGCGGGCGCGACGTACATCCGCTTGATCTCGGCGCAGGAGCCCTGCTCGACCCCGGCCACGTCGGCGTGCCAGCGCCAGGCGCCGGTCGCGGCGGGCCGGTCGCCGTCGTAGAGCACGAGGAACATGCCCCGGCCGGCCGCGAACTCCCCCGGGTCCAGCGGCGTCTCGTCGCGGCCGCCGTAGCGGGCGACGTACTCCTCCTGGACGGCTTCCACGAGCCGGGCGGCGTCGGGATGGGTGAGCGCGACGGCCTCCACCCGGAGGTCAGCCAAGCGCCGACCCGCACGCGTTGCAGAAGCGGGCACCGGCGCCGTTGCGCAGCCCGCACCGACCACACGAGGGACCGCTCCGCTCTGCCGGAAGCGGGTCGTCGACGGTCCGGCCGACACCCAGCAGGCCCTGGCCGTCGGTGAGGTAGGCCGCCGAGTCACGCAGCACCGGCATCGTCTCCCCGGCGCCGTAGCGCGCGGCCGCCCCCATGAAGCCGAGGTTGGCGAACCCGAACCCGACCACGGCGGCGAACGCACCTCCGCCGAACAGGAGCAAGGAGCGGCCGGACCCGGACTCGTCGATGGAGTCGGCGGACATGCCGCCCACGAACGTGGCGAAGCCGTAGGCAGCAAGCCCCAGGCCGCCGACGAGGAGGACCACGCCGACCACCCGGATTAGCGTGCGCCTGGCGGACTGGTCGGGCAGGGCCGGAGGCTGGGTCATCTGGACTCCTCGGAGGCGTCGACGGTGCGGGTGACAGAATAGGTGGCGCTGACAGTGTCGTCAGGTCATACCACTCAGCCCCGTCCGAAGGTTGCCTCGTGAACGACGTCCTGACGATCCCCGCCGACCTCCTGCCCGCCGACGGCCGCTTCGGCGCCGGCCCCTCCAAGATCCAGACCTCGCACCTCGACGCGCTGGCCGCCACCGGGTCCCGGTTGATGGGCACGTCGCACCGGCAGGCGCCGGTACGCGACACGGTGGGGCGGGTCCGCTCCGGTCTGGCCGACCTGTTCTCCATGCCCGACGGCTACCAGGTCGTGCTCGGCAACGGCGGCGCCACCGCGTTCTGGGACATCGCGACGTTCGGCCTGATCCGGGAGCGCAGCCAGCACCTGACCTTCGGGGAGTTCTCCTCGAAGTTCGCCAAGGCCGCTGCCGCCGCGCCGTTCCTGGCCGACCCGTCGGTGATCGCCTCCGAGCCCGGCTCCTGCCCGGAGCCCGTGGCCGAGGAGGGCGTCGACGCCTACGCCTGGGCGCACAACGAGACCTCCACCGCGGTGATGGCCCCCGTGTCGCGGGTCGTCGACGACGGCTCGCTGGTGTTGGTCGACGCCACGTCGGGGGCCGGCGGGCTCCCGGTCGACCTGGCCGAGACCGACTGCTACTACTTCGCCCCGCAGAAGTGCTTCGCCTCCGACGGTGGGCTGTGGATCGCGATCATGTCACCGGCCGCGCTCGACCGGGCCGCCGAGATCGCCGCCTCCGGGCGCTGGATCCCGGCCTTCTTCGACCTCCCCACCGCCATCGACAACTCGGCGAAGAACCAGACCTACAACACCCCGTCGGTCGCGACGCTCTTCCTGATGGCCGAGCAGCTCGACTGGATGAACGCCCAGGGTGGGCTCAAGGGCATGGTCGAGCGCACCACCGCCTCGTCCCACCTGCTCTACGGGTGGGCCGAGCGCACGTCGTACACCACGCCGTACGTCGCCGACCCCGCGCACCGCTCACTGGTGATCGGCACCGTCGACTTCGACGAGTCGATCTCCGCCGATGCCGTGGCCGCCATCCTGCGGGCCAATGGGGTCGTCGACACCGAGCCCTACCGCAAGCTGGGCCGCAACCAGCTCCGGATCGCGATGTACCCCGCCGTCGACCCGTCCGACGTCGAGGCCCTGACCGCCTGCATCGACCACGTGGTCGAGCACCTCTGAGGCTGTTTCGCGATCGTCCGTGAGGTTTCGGCCGGGTCCGGCGCCCAAAACCCACCGAAACCTCTCGGACTATCCCAACGCCGCGCTGATCTCGTCGTACGCCGACCGGCCGAAGGCGACCATGCGGGCCTCCTCGACGTCGGTGGGGGTGGCCCGCAGGGTCTCCAGGGCGGCGGCGATGGCGTCGGCGCGGGGCCAGCCGTAGGCGCCGGCACTGACCAGCGGGAAGGCCACCGTGCGGGCGCCCAGCTCGTCGGCGACCCGCAGCGCCTCGGCGTAGCAGGACGTGAGCAGGCTGCGGTCGGTCTCGCCGCGGGTGGCATTCGGCCCGACCACGTGGATCACCCATCGGGCCGGCAGGTCACCCGCGGTCGTCCAGCCCGCCCGGCCGGTGTCCAGCCCGTCGGGGAAGCGGCGGCGACAGTCCTCGAGCACCGCGGGTCCGCCGGCGCGATGGATCGCCCCGTCGACGCCGGCCCCGCCGCGCATCGCCCGGTTGGCGGCGTTGACCACCGCGTCGACGTGCTGAGCAGTGATGTCGCCCTCGACCACCGTGATCCGCATGGTCCGATCCTGCCTCAGGTGCGGCGACGGGAGCGGACGACCAGCGCGGCGATCCCCGCGAGGGCGACCGCACCGAGTCCGCCACCCACGAGCAGCGGGGTGGCGGACGACCCCTCGGCCGTCGACTCGCCGGGCTCGGGGGACGCGCTTCCCGAGGGGCTGCTCGAGGCACCCGCCGTGGGGCTCGCCGTCGGGCTGCCCGTCGACGGAGCGGCCCCCATCGCGGTCCGGACGTCGGCGGGCAGGGTCACCCGGAGCACCGGCTGCTTGGTTCCCTCTGAGCTCACGAAGACCTCGCCGTCGGCGGAGACCGCGATGCCCTCCCCCTGCGGCTGCTCGGGCAGGTCGAAGGAGCCGACCACGGCGAGGTCGGGGAACGAGTAGACGATCGCCCGGCCGTAGCCGCGCAGCACCAGGTGCCGTCCGTCGGGGAAGAACGCGCCGTCGGTGACGGTGCTGCCGACCTTGCCCACGGCCTCGAGATGGTTGACCTGCACCGGGTCGAGCTCCTCGGGTGCGGCGTACAGCCGGCCACCGAGGGCGACCTTGCTGGCCACGTAGAGCCGACCGGTCTGGGGGTGCACCAGCAGCGCCTCGGCGTTCTGCGGGCCCCCCGGGTAGTCGAGGCGGAAGGTCTGGCCGGCCTGACCGCGGTTGCCGCGGGTGACGGGCACCCGGGTGACCTCGACGGTGGTGCGCTCCAGCTTGTTGTCGCCGATGTCGCCGACCCAGACGTCGTCGCCGCCGGCAGGGGCGAGCGCCTCCACGTCGACCGGGGCGCTCGACCACAGGGTCACCCCGACGGTGCGCCCGCTCTGCCCGTCGACCACGAAGACCCGGCCCTCGTCGCCCGAGTCGTTGACCGCGAGGAAGTCGCCGTCGCGGGCCACCAGGCCGCTGGCCTCCACGATCCGGGGATCGCGCACGGTGATCACCGGATCCGGCTTCGGGTCGGCGAGCAGCACCGTCCACGACAGCGCCAGCAACGCGACGGCGCCCAAGGACTCACGCATCGCCCACCCCCAGCAGCTCGCCGAGGCGCGGGCGGACCGCCCAGGTCGTGACCAGGTCGTCGTACTCCGAGCGCAGGCTGCCGCCCTTGACGACACCGCCGGTACGCACCGCGCGCAGCAGCGTGTTGCGCGGCGTGTGCTCGCTCTCCACGAACTCGACGACGTCGACGCGGTAGCCGGCGATCCGCAGCAGCGACGCGCGCAGGGCGTCGGTGAGGGTGTCGGCGAAGCGCTCGCGCAGGATGCCGTGCCGGGTCAGCAGGGTGTACGGCGAGGGCGTGGGACTGCGTCTCAGCTGGGTCGCCACGTCGTGGTGGCAGCACGGCGCGGCCAGCACCAGTGGCGCCTCCCACTCGACCGCCCGGGCCAGGGCCTCGTCGGTGGCGGTGTCGCACGCGTGCAGGGCCAGCACCACCTCGGGCGCCCGGTCGAGGGTGGCCCCGGCGATGGTGCCCACGACGAAGTCGGCCGCCACGCCGAGCCGCTCGGCGAGCTCACCGTTGTGCTCCCGCGACTGCTCCTTCACGTCCACGCCGGTGAGGTGCACCGGCAGCTCGCGCACGTGGGTGAGGTAGCGCTCGGCGGCGAAGGTCAGGTAGGCGTTGCCGCAGCCGAGGTCGACGATCCGCAGCGGCTCCTCGGCGGTCGGCCGGCGCAGGCTCCCGGAGGCGAGTGCGTCGGTGAGCGAGGAGTCGAGCAGGCGCAGGAACTCCTCCACCTGCCGGTACTTCGCCTGCCGGCTGGGCTTGATCCGCCCGTCGGCCGAGGAGATCCCGAGCGCCACCAGCACCGGGTCGTCCTCGGGGAGCAGCCGGGCCTTGGCCTGGTCGTGGCCACGGTCGGCCTCGACCTCCTCGACCCGGTCGGTGGTGTGCAGCAGCGCCTCGAGCTTCTTGGTCACCCGCACCTGGTGCTGCTGGGTGGTGGTCTCGACGTGCCAGTTGGCGAAGGGCTGGTCGAGCAGGTCGTCGACCGCATCGCGTGCCTCCGCGCCGACGGCGTGGTTGGCGGTGTGCGCCTGGGTGGCGTCGTACGTCGTGACCTGGAGGTGCCGGCCCGCCTTGAGGTCGACGTAGCGCAGCTCGGCCCGCTTCCACGTCGGTTCCTGGCCACGCTGGCGTCCCGAGGCCACCGCGCGCACCAGCACCTGGTCGCCGAGGATCAGCCCGCGCATCCGCGAGAGCACCCGCAGCAGTGGTTCGCTCATCGCAGCACCGCCGCGATCACGACCAGAGCGATCAGCCCCGCCAGCGCCACAGGGATGACCAGGCGGCGGTGTCGGGGATTCATGGGGCGAGTTTATCGGCGAGCAGCTCCGCCAGGTGCATCGCCGAGACGTCGGCCAAGTCGTCGAGCTGGATCCGGCAGGACATCCCGTCGGCGAGCACCACCGCGCCCGGGTGCGCACGTACGGCGGGCAGCAGGGCGGTCTCCGCCACCGCGACGGACACCTCGTAGTGCCCCTTCTCCACCCCGAAGTTGCCGGCCAGGCCGCAGCAGCCGCCGACCCGCGTCACCGTCGCGCCGGCCCGGCGCAGCAGGGCGGCGTCGGCCTCCCAGCCGAGCACGCTGGCGTGGTGGCAGTGCGGCTGGGCGACCACGTCGACGCCGGTGAGGTCGGGTGGTGCCCAGTCGATCGAGGTGAGGAACTCGGCAAGGGTGCGCATGCCGGCCGCGACCTCGACGGCCCGCGGGTCGTCGGTCAGCTCCACGGCGTCGGAGCGCAGCGCTGCCAGGCACGAGGGCTCCAGGCCGATCACCGGCACCCCGCTGGCCACGTAGGGATGCAGCGTCGCGACGGTGCGCGCCACGATCCTCTGGGCCTGGGTGAGCTGGCCGGTGGTGATCCAGGTCAGCCCGCAGCAGGCGTCCTCGTCGATCACGCGCACCCGCAGCCCGGCCGCCTCGAGCAGCCGGATCGCGGCCCGGCCGCTGTCGGGCAGGAAGTGGTCGGTGAACGAGTCGGCCCAGATCCACACGTCGGGCCGGTCCTGGCCATCCCGAGCAGCGGCTCGGCCCTGACCCTTGCGCAGCGACACCGGAGCGAACGCCGGGAGCCCGCGGCGCTGGTCGAGCCCGGCGCTCGCCTTGGCCAGGGCGGCAAGCGGCTTGAGCCGCAGCGCCCGGTTGAGCGGGCGGGCGATCGGGCCGGCGAGCTTCGCCCAGGTGGGCAGCCGGCCCAGCGTGTAGTGGGTCAGCGGCCGACGTCGCCCGGCGTACTTCTGGTGCAGCGCCTCGGACTTGTAGGTGGCCATGTCGATCCCCGTCGGGCAGTCGCTGGCACACCCCTTGCAGGACAGGCAGAGGTCGAGCGCCGCACCGACGGCCGGGTCGGCCAGCCCGTGCACGAGCGCGCCGTCGAGGGCCTCCTGGAGGACTCGGGCCCGGCCTCGCGTGGAGTCCTTCTCGTCGCGGGTGGCGAGGTACGACGGGCACATCACGCCACCCGCACCGGTGTTGTCGGCGCGGCACTTTCCGACCCCCGTGCACCGGTGCACGGCCGCGCCCAGGGAGCCCGCGTCGTGGGTGAGCCGCAGCAGCGGGCGCGGGCCGTGCACGGGCCGGGCCGGGCGCAGGTCGGCGTCGACGGGGGCCGGGTCGACCAGCACACCGGGGTTCAGCAGGTCGTCGGGGTCGCAGATCGCCTTGGCCGCCCCGAAGAGCCACATCGACTCGGCGTCGTACATCAGCGGGAGCAGCTCGGAACGGGCCCGGCCGTCGCCGTGCTCGCCCGACAGCGAGCCTCCGTAGGTCGCCAGCACCCGGGCGGAGTCGAGCAGGAACTGCCGGAACCGGCTGCCGCCGTCGTCGAACTCGAAGTCGATGCGCACGTGCACGCAGCCGTCACCGAAGTGGCCGTAGGGCACGCCGTCGAGCCGGTGCTCGCGCAGCAGCGCGTCGAAGTCGCGCAGGTAGGCGCCCAGCCTCGCCGGTGGGACCGCGGCGTCCTCCCAGCCGGAGTACGCCGGACGCGACAGCGACCGGGCCGCCAGTCCGGCACCGTCCTCACGGATCCGCCAGAGCGCGGCCATCTCGCCGGGGTCGGCGACCACCCGGGCGTCGACCGCGCCCGCGTCGGCGACCACGGCGGCGGCCAGCGACTCGGCCTCGGCCCGCGTGGAGGCGGTGACCTCGGCGAACAGCCAGCCCTCGCCCCGGGGCAGGTCGGGCGCACTCCCGCGCTGGGCGCGGACCACGTCGACGATCCGCGAGTCCAGGCCCTCGCAGGCCACCAGCGGGTGGTGCAGCAGGCCCGGCACGTCGTCCGCGGCCTCGACCATCGAGGCGTAGCCCAGCACCGCCAGGGCCCGGGCGGGGGCGTCGTCGACCAGGCGCATGGTGGCCTCGAGCACCAGTCCGAGGGTGCCCTCGGAGCCGACCAGGAACCGGTCGAGGCGGCGGCCGTTCTCGGGCAGCAGCTGCTCCATGGCGTAGCCGCTCACCTGGCGCCCGAACTGGCCGAAGGAGGTGCGGATGTGGGCGAGGTCGGCGTCGACCAGCGCCGTCAGCGCGCCGGGGGCGTGCCGGGTCACCAGCTCACCGGTGCCGAGCACCGACGACATCGCCACCACGTTGTCCGACGTACGGCCGTAGCCCAGGGCGCGGGAGCCGCAGGCGTTGTTGCCGATCATCCCGCCGATCGTGCAGCGGGTGTGCGTGGAGGGGTCGGGGCCGAAGCGCAGCCCGTGGGGGGCCGCGGCCCGCTGCAGGGTGGCGTGCACGGCGCCGGGCTGGACGACGGCGGTACGCGCCTCGGGGTCGACCGACAGCACCCGGCGCAGGTGCTTGGAGGTGTCCACGACCAGCCCGGGGCCGACCGCGTTGCCGGCGATCGACGTGCCGGCGCCGCGCATGGTGAGCGGCACGCCGCTGGCCCGGGCGACCGCCAGCGTGGCCAGGATCTCGTCGGTCGAGCGGGGGCGGACCACGGCCCGCGGAACCACCCGGTAGATCGAGGCGTCGGAGGAGTAGAGCGCCCGGGCCAGGGTCGAGTCGTCGACGTCGGTGACGCCCTCACGGCGCAGCGCCGCCACCAGATCGACGTCCGGCTGGCTCACCGGCTGGGTCACCGGGCGGTCTCGGACACGTCGGCTCCCAGCGCATGGCCGACCACGCCCAGCACGGGGAGCAGGCCGGACTCGAGGTCCGACAACGGCACCCAGGCGACCGCGTCGGTGGTGCCGCCGGACTCCAGCACCCGCGGTTCGGCGTCCTCGACCCGGCACTCGAACACCAGGTGCACCCCGTGGAAGTCCTCGAAACGGCCGCTGGGCGCGGTGCCGCTGAAGTGCAGGTCGTGCACGTCGAGCAGGCGGCCGACCTCGCAGCCGAGGCCGCACTCCTCGCGCACCTCACGGGTCAGTGCCGCCGCGGGCGACTCACCGTGCCCGAGGCCGCCACCCGGTAGCGTCCAGGCGCCGGGGTGGGCCCCCATCGCCGAGATCCGGGTGAGCAGCACCGCCGGCTCCGGCTGGCTGCGCCTGATCAGGGCGTAGGCCGCCACCCGCTGCAGCCGCACCGGGCGGTGGTCGGCCAGTGCCTCGTGCACCATCGGCACCACCGGGATTTCGCCGGCGAGCACCCCCGACACCGGGATCCAGGCCGCCTCGATCGTGGAGCCGTCGACCTCGACCACCCGAGGGTCGGGCGCATCGGGAGCCACCCAGCCGTCGTAGACGATCCGCAGCGCGTGCGCGTCGACCTGGATGCCGTCACGCCAGGCACCGGGCATGTGGGCGGAGTAGACCCGGGCCGTCTCGCCCACCTCGGCGTGCAGGCCGGTCTCCTCGTGGATCTCGCGGACCACCGCGTCGCGGGGGTCCTCGCCGTGGTCGAGCCCGCCCCCGGGCAGGGTCCAGAGCTCCTCCCGGGACACCCGCGGAGCGAGTCGGCTGAGCAGGACCTGGTCCTCCCGCAGGATGACGGCGTACGCCGCCACACGCTGTCGCCGGGGGAGCCTCGCCATGCGCCAACCCTATCCGGCGGGTTATGTTGGCCCGATGCCCACCACCCGACGCGACCCCTGGCTCGACAACGTGAAGATGACGCTGGTGACCCTGGTCGTGGTCGGGCACAGCTGGGGGCTGGTGGCCGGCACGGCCACCGACCAGTGGTTCTACAACTTCCTCTACTTCTGGCACATCCCCGCGTTCGTGCTGGTCACGGGGTACCTCTCGCGCAGCTTCGAGTGGGATCGCCCGCACCTGTGGTCACTGCTCACCACGATCGCGCTGCCCTACCTGATCTTCGAGCCGGTGCTGCTGTACTTCCGGGCCGCCCTGGGCCAGCACGAGTCCGGTCCGGTGCTGCTGGTCCCGCACTGGGCGATGTGGTACCTGCCGGTGCTGTTCCTGTGGCGGCTGGCCACCCCGGTGCTGAAGCGCCACGTCGCCTGGGTGCCCGCGGCAGTGGGCATCAGCCTGCTCGGCGGCCTGGTCTCGGGCCAGGAGCTCAACCTGGCCCGGGTGATGGGGCTGCTGCCGTTCTTCGTGCTGGGCCTGCACCTCGACCGGGAGAAGCTGGCGCTCCTGCAGTACCGCTGGCTGCGCCCGGTCGCAGTGGTCGCGCTGGTGGGGATCTTCGCCTTCGCCCGCGGCACCGACGAGTGGGCCCGCACCGCGTTCCTCTACTACGACGCCGGCTACGAGGACCTCGGCTGGCCGGCCGGTGCCGCGATGGGCGTGCGCCTGGCCGTGCTGGGCATCGGGCTGGTCGGGGCGCTCAGCGTGCTCGTGCTGGTGCCGCGCACCGGTGGCTGGTATTCCCGGATGGGCAGCGCGACGATGGTCGTCTACCTCTTCCACGGCTTCTTCGTGCGCTTCGCCGAGTACGCCGGCTGGCAGTCCTGGAGCGACCGGCACCCCCTGCTCTCGCTCCCGGTGACCACCGCCTGCGCCGTGGGGCTGGCGCTGCTGCTGGCCAGTCCCCCGGTCCGCCGGGTGCTGGTGTGGGCCGTCGACCCGGTGAACTCCTGGCTGCGCCGGCGCCGGGTCACCAGGGACCCGGCCCCCATCTCGGGCTGATCGCGGCCCGGGGCACGTCGTCGAGGCCGCGGGCCTCCACCCGGTCGGGAGCCTGCCCGCCCAGGTGGGCGGGGTACCACGGCGCGTGCTCGCCGGGTGCCGGTCGGTGCTCGGGAAGCCGCTGCAGCGACTCCAGCAGCTCGGTGAGGCGTTCGCCCAGGCCGACCGTCCACTGCGTCAGGTCGGCGTCGCGAGCGGCGCACAGCGGTGACCCGAACCGGACGTCGACCAGGCGGCCCCGGGACAGGTCGGGCCGCGGCCCCCTGCCGACGACCGTCCTGCCCACGCTGGAGATCCGCTGGGAGCCCCAGATCGCCATCGGCACGACCGGGGCCCCGGTCTCCCGCGCCAGCGCGGCGGTGCCGCGCATCAGGGCGCGCACGGCGTAGGAGTGGGTGATCCCGGCCTCGGGGAAGATCCCGATGGCCTCCCCCTCGCCCAGCAGCCGGCGGGCCCGGAGGTAGGCATCCGCCGGGGCCGCGCGGTCGACCGGCACGTGCCGCATCCGGTCCATCCCCCAGGCGATCGGCCCGGGCTGCCAGACGTCGTGTCGGCACAGGAAGCGCACGTACCGGTCGCGCTCGATCGCGGCCCGCTCTGCGAGCACGAAGTCGGGGTAGGAGACGTGGGTCATCGCGAGGATCACCGGCCCGTCGGAGGGCAGGTGCTCGAGTCCCGTGGGGCGCAGCCGGATGCCCAGGGCCCGGATCAGCCCCCGCCCGACCAGGTTGACCGCGCGGTACGTGCGATCCGTCATGCCCACCTCATGGACGGAGCCTGCCACAGCAGGGCGCGGACACCTCGGGAAACGCCACGAGGCCCGCCCCCGGAAGGGAACGGGCCTCGTGAGCGGTGGATCAGTTCTGGTACGACCCGAAGTCGAAGTCGTCCAGGGCCACTGCCTGACCCGAGCCGTTGCCGAACTCGTAGTCGTAGGAGCCGTAGTCGGCCACCGAGTACGCCGCGGCGCGGGCCTCCTCGGTGGGCTCCACCCGGATGTTGCGGTACCGCTCGAGGCCGGTACCAGCCGGGATCAGCTTGCCGATGATCACGTTCTCCTTCAGACCCAGCAGCGAGTCGCTGCGGCCGTTGATGGCCGCGTCGGTGAGCACCCGGGTGGTCTCCTGGAAGGAGGCCGCCGAGAGCCACGACTCGGTCGCCAGCGAGGCCTTGGTGATGCCCATCAGCTCGGGACGACCCGAGGCCGGCTTGCCGCCCTCGGAGAGCACCCGACGGTTCTCCACCTCGAACCGGGCCCGGTCGACCAGATCGGAGGGGAGCAGGTTGGTGTCACCGGACTCGATGACCGTCACGCGGCGGAGCATCTGGCGCACGATGATCTCGATGTGCTTGTCGTGGATCGACACACCCTGGCTGCGGTAGACGTTCTGGACCTCGTCGACCAGGTGCTGCTGGGCCTGGCGGACGCCGAGGATGCGCAGCACCTCCTTCGGGTCCGGGGTGCCGACGGTCAGCATCTGGCCGACCTCGATCCGGTCACCGTCGGCCACCAGCAGGCGCGAGCGCCGGCTGACGGGGTACTCCTTGACCTCGGAACCGTCGTCCGGGGTGATGAGCACCTTGCGGGCCTTGTCGGTCTCCTCGATCTCGACGCGTCCTGCGACCTCCGAGATCGGCGAGAGACCCTTGGGCTGACGGGCCTCGAAGAGCTCGACCACGCGGGGCAGACCCTGCGTGATGTCGTCGGCCGAGGCCACACCACCGGTGTGGAAGGTACGCATGGTCAGCTGCGTGCCGGGCTCACCGATCGACTGGGCGGCGATGATGCCGACCGCCTCACCGATGTCGACGAGCTTGCCGGTGGCCAGCGAACGGCCGTAGCACTTGGCACAGGTGCCGGTCTTGGCGTCGCAGGTCAGGACCGAACGGACCTTGACCTCCTCGACACCGGCCGCCACCAGCTCGCCGATCTTGACGTCACCGAGGTCCTCGCCACCGCCGACCAGCACCTCGCCGGTCTCCGGGTGCACGACGTCCGTGGCCGCGGACCGGGCGTACGCCGCGGTCTCGGCGTGCTCGTGCTTGACGACCGAGCCGTCGGGACGACGCTCGCCGATCCGCTTGGGCAGACCGCGCTCGGTGCCACAGTCCTCCTCGCGGATGATCACGTCCTGCGACACGTCCACCAGACGCCGGGTGAGGTAGCCCGAGTCGGCGGTGCGCAGCGCGGTGTCGGCGAGACCCTTGCGGGCACCGTGGGTGGAGATGAAGTACTCCAGGACCGACAGGCCCTCACGGAAGTTCGCCTTGATCGGGCGCGGGATGATGTCGCCCTTCGGGTTCGCCACCAGACCACGCATGGCCGCGACCTGACGGATCTGCATCATGTTTCCGGACGCGCCGGAGTCGACCATCATGTAGATCGGGTTGGTCCGGTCGAAGTTGGCCTCCATGGCCTTCGCGACCTCGTTGGACGCCTGGGTCCAGATCTCGATGAGCTCCTGGCGACGCTCCTCGTCGGTGACCAGACCGCGCTCGAACTGCTTCTGCACCTTGGCGGCCTGGGCCTCGTAGCCCTTGAGGATCTGGGCCTTGTTGCCGGGCGTGACGACGTCCTCGATCGAGACCGTCACACCGGACCGGGTGGCCCAGTGGAAGCCGGTGTCCTTGAGGGCGTCGAGCGACGCGGCGACCTGCACCTTGGTGTAGCGCTCGGCGAGGTCGTTGACGATCGTGCCCAGTGCCTTCTTGCCCACCTCGAAGTTGACGAAGGGGTAGTCGGCCGGCAGCGCGTCGTTGAAGATCGCGCGACCCAGGGTGGTGTCGAGGATGAACGTGCCACCCTCCTCGAAGCCCTCTTTGGTCTCGAACTCCAGCGGCGGCACTGCGTCGGTGAGCCGGATCTTGACCCGGCTCTGCAGGGTGATCTCGCCGTGGTCGAGGGCCATCACGGCCTCGGCCGGCGACGCGAACGCCCGACCCTCACCGGGGTGACCGTCACGGTCGGTGGTGAGGAAGAACAGGCCCACGATCATGTCCTGGGTCGGCATCGTCACCGGGCGGCCGTCGGACGGCTTGAGGATGTTGTTCGTCGACAGCATCAGGATCCGCGCCTCGGCCTGGGCCTCGGCGGACAGCGGCAGGTGCACCGCCATCTGGTCACCGTCGAAGTCGGCGTTGAACGCCGAGCAGACGAGCGGGTGGATCTGGATGGCCTTG
>JBBQRV010000049.1:0-17222 GCA_038214475.1 Propionibacteriales bacterium
GGCGAGCTCGTCGAGCAGCATCGCGGCACCGCTGTCGGTGGGCGGAAGGCCCTCGATCCAGACCCGCGGGGTCTGGGTGTGGGTGTTGGTCTGGGCGAGCAGGCGGCGCAGCAGCGCCACCCGGCGGCCCAGCCGCGGACCACGCGGGACGATCACCACGACCCGGCTCTCGCCGGCGCGGCCGATGGTCTCGGGGCCGCTGAAGACGGTGCGGGCCGCCTCGCCGAGGCTGGCGATCCGCATGGAGCGGGTCAGACCGGCGGAGCTGTCGTTCTCGATCCACGGACCGAGGTCCGGGAGCTCGGCCATCACCAGTGCGAAGCGCTCCTGCGCGCGTCCCTCCCCCCTGAGCTCACCCCTGTAGAGCTCGGAGAGGCGGGTACGCACATGAGCGAGCGAGGCAAGTCCCGTCATCGGGTCCTCGCACGACACCTGGTGGAGGTAGCCGAGAGTCGACTCACTCCAGGCGGTGCAGATCGCCGAGATGTCCGTGAAGCTGGGCTCGGTCCCGAGCACGGCCAACGTGGCCAAGCGGAGTCCGTCCAGCACCTCGGTCAGCGCTGCGCCGTCCTGGGCCAGCTGACGGCCCAGTTCCGCACAGGCGTCCGCGGAGCCAGATCCCGAGGCGAGGGCCTCCCCCACTGCGTCGAAACGAGGCGGCAATCCCAACCGCTCCGTCTCGAGCAGGGCCCGCCCTGCCTCGGGATCTCCCGTGGTCGCACGACGACTACGTGTCGCGAAGATGCCCACGGCTGCTCCCCTCGGTCTGCTGCTCCCACCCGATCCGGTGGTTGCTTCACGGATGAGACGCGCGTGTTCGGCAACCGTGACGCGGTTCTGCAAAGTTTTTTTCGTTTGTCTCGGCGATCTCGCCATCCGTCTAGAATCGGCCGCACACCACTCTTGACAGGTCGTTGACGCACGTGAGCGAAACGCTGCACCGCACAGACGCACCGGGCGACGCCGAGCTGATCTCGGCCGTCCGGGGCGGCGACGTGCTCGCGTACGGCGAACTGTTCGAGCGCCACGTCGAAGCGGCCCGGCGGCTGGCACGTCAGCTGGTCTCCCACGGCGACGTCGACGACCTCGTCTCCGACGCCTTCGCGAAGGTCCTGGGGGTCCTCCAGCGCGGAGGTGGTCCAGACGTCGCGTTCCGTGCCTACCTGCTCACCGCGGTCCGCCGACTGCACGTCGACCGGATCCGGGCCGGCTCCCGGCTGACCACCACCGACGACCTCACCCCGTTCGACCCGGGCGTGCCGTTTCGCGACACCGCCGTCGAGGGGTTCGAGAACGCGGCCGCCGCCAAGGCGTTCGCGTCCCTGCCCGAGCGCTGGCAGCTGGTGCTGTGGCACACCGAGGTGGAGGGCGCCAAGCCCGCCGAGGTGGCCGCGCTGCTGGGCATGAGTGCCAACTCCGTCTCGGCACTCGCCTACCGCGCCCGTGAGGGCCTGCGCCAGGCGTTCCTCAACATGCACGTGCAGGAGCTCGACGAGGACACCTGCCGCTGGACCCACGAGCACGTCGGCGCCTACGTGCGAAAGGCGGTGTCGAAGCGCGACGCCACGAAGGTCGAGGAGCACCTCGACGACTGCCGCAAGTGCATGGCGATCTACCTCGAGCTCACCGAGGTCAACTCCAACCTGTCCGGCATCCTGGCCCCGTTGCTGCTGGGCTCGGCGGGTGCCGCCTACCTGACCGCCACCGGCGCCGTGATCGGCAAGGCCGGCCTGCTCGGGATCGCCGGCCGGGTCCGCGACGCGGTCACCGGCGGCGGCAGCAGCAGCGGTGGAGCCGGCGCGGGAGCCGGCGCGGCCGGCGCCGGAGCCGGTGCGGGCGGCGTGATGGGGGCCGCCGGAGCCCTGGGCACCCTCGGTGTGGTGGTGGCCGGCGGAGCGGCCGTGGTCGCCGTCGCGGTCGGCGGCGTGATGGCCGTCAACGCGATCACCGGACGCAACGACTCGCCGCCCTCCGCAGGCGACCAGGTGGGCCGCCCCGGCGCCCCCCTCGACGGCTCCACTCCCGGGATCGACCCGGAGACCGGTCTGCCCAGCGCGGCACCGACCGACGGGGCCACCGATGCCCCCACGGACGCGCCCACCGACGGCCTGACCGACACGCCCACCGACGGCGTGACCGACGTACCGACCGACGGCACCACCGACGGGACCATCGCCCCCGGCACCGACCCGGTCGTCGACCCGGGCACGGATCCGGGCACCAGCCCGGGCACCGACCCGGGCCCCGGCACCGGCCCCGGCACCGACCCGGGCACGGGCGCACCCACGCCGGGTGAGGACGTGCTGCCCGACAGCGACGGCGGCCCGGTCACCCTCGACCTGCTGGCCAACGACGCCGGCACCGGCGACCTCACCCTGGTGAGCGTCGGCAACCCCGCCCACGGCACCGTCCAGATCGGCGGGCCGGTGAGTGTCCGCTCCGGGGCCGCCGGCTCCTCCGGCGCCGGCATCCCGGCCGCCTTCCTCAAGGCCGCGCAGGGCCCCGGCATCGTCACCTACGTGCCCGACCGCAGGTTCAAGGGGCGCGACAGCTTCACCTACGTGGTGGCCTCCCCGAGCGGGGACACCAGCCAGGGCGTCGCCCGGGTCACCGTGGTCAACGGCGCCCCCGTGGCCCGTCCCGACGAGCAGGCCACCGGCACCAACAAGGACTCCACCTTCGGGGTGCTCGGCAACGACACCGACCCCAACGGCGACGACCTGGCGGTGCGCGACCACACCGGCGCCAACCACGGGTCGGTCACGATCGAGGCCGACGGGCGGCTCACCTACGCACCCGACCGGGGCTACAAGGGCCCCGACCACTTCCTCTACACGGCAGCCGACGGCGACGGCGGCAGCGACCAGGCGAGGGTCGACCTCACCGTGCGCAACGCCGCGCCGGTGGCGCGGGCCGACTCGGCGGAGACCGACCGCAACACGTCGGTCGACATCACGGTGCTCGACCGCGACACCGACGCCAACGGCGACACGCTCGAGGTGACGGGCTTCGATCGGACCACGAGCCAGGGCGGGTCCGTCACCGGACCCGGCAACGTGCTGACTTACACCCCCGCACGCGACTTCAAGGGCAAGGACACGTTCCGCTACACGATCTCCGACGGCGACGGCGGCACCGACTCGGCCACGGTCACGGTCGTGGTCGGCAACGTCGCACCGGTCGCCCAGGACGACAAGGTCTCCACTCCCAGCGGCACCCGCGTCGACATCGACGTGCTGGGCAACGACACCGACGCCAACAAGAACGACGTGCTGTCCATCGTCGGAGTCCCGAGGGCGGCCCACGGCCGCGTGAGCGTCGCAGCCGACGGGACCCTGACCTACACGCCCTACGACAAGGTCTTCAAGGGCGACGACGCCTTCGACTACACCGTGACCGACGGCGACCTCACCGACACCGGCACCGTCACCGTCACGGTGCTCAACGCCGCTCCCGTCGCCGTGGACGACGCCGCCGCCACCGGCACCAACACGGCCGTGACGATCGACGTGCTCGGCAACGACTCCGACCCGAACGGCGACGACCTCGCGCTGAAGGGCGTGGGTGTGGCCGACCACGGCAACGTGACCGTCAACGACGACGGCACCCTCACCTACACGCCCACGAAGGGCTACATGGGCCGCGACTCCTTCACCTACACGATCAGCGACGGCAGCGACACCGCCACCGCCACCGTGCGGGTCACCACGAGGAACGCGGCGCCGGACGCCGACGACAAGACCGCCGTCACCGACGCCGCTGCGCCGGTCGACGTGACGCTGTCCGCGACCGACCCGAACACCGACGACACCACCTTCACCTTCGCCCTGGCCACCGGCCCCAGCCACGGCAGCGTCACGATCGTCGGCGACCTCGCGACCTACACGCCGGCCCGGGGCTACAAGGGGTCCGACAGCTTCAGCTACACCGCGACCGACGCGGAGGGTGCCACCGGCGCCCCGGGTCGGGTCACGGTCTCCGTCCGCAACGCCGCACCCGTCGCCGTCGACGACGTCGCCGCCACCGGCACCAACACCGCGGTCACGATCAACGTGCTGGGCAACGACTCCGACCCGAACGGCGACCCGCTGAAGGTCACCGGCGCCACCAAGTCCGCCGACGGCAACGTGACCGTCAACGACGACGGCACGATCACCTACAAGCCCACGAAGGGCTACAAGGGCGCCGACGCGTTCTACTACACGATCAGCGACGGCACCGACACCGCGACCGCCACGGTCCGCGTGTCGACCCGCAACGCCGCACCCGTCGCCGTCGACGACGCGGCGACGACCGACCGCTACCAGAAGGTCGCCGTCGACGTCCTCACCAACGACTCCGATCCCAACGGCGACCCGCTCTCGATCACGGCGTACGACGCCACGTCGGCGAGCGGCGGCTCGGTGCGGCTGGACGGGGGCCGGCTGGTCTACACGCCGCCCCGCCCGAGGTTCCGCGGCGACGACACCTTCACCTACACGATCTCCGACGGCGACGGCGGCACCGCCACCGCCACGGTCACCGTCACGGTCCGCAACGAGGCACCGGTGGCCGGCGACGACAGTGCCGTGACCGGCAACGCCCAGCCGGTGAGCATCGACGTGCTCGGCAACGACAGCGACGGCAACGGCGACCCGCTGACCGTCAGCGTGGCCACCGGCCCCGGGCACGGCTCCGCGGTCGTCGAGGCCGACGGCACGATCACCTACACGCCGGACGCACGCTTCAAGGGCGCCGACAGCTTCACCTACGCCGTGTCCGACGGCGCCGGGGGTCGGGCCACCGCCACCGTCAGCGTGAAGGTGCGCAACGGTGCACCGGTGGCCGGCGACGACAAGGCCAGCACCGACACCGGCACGGCCACCCGGATCACGGTGCTGGGCAACGACTCCGACCCCAACGGCGACACCCTGACCGTCACCGGCGCGTCCGCGCCCGCGCACGGCACTGCCACCGTCGGCGCCGCCGGCCTGGCCGTCACCTACACGCCGAACCCGCGCTACAAGGGCGACGACTCCTTCACCTACACGATCAGTGACGGTGACGGCGGCCTCGCCACCGCCACCGTGACGGTGACCGTGCGCAACGGCGCCCCCGACGCGGCTGACGACTCGGCGGCCACCGACACCGGCACCCCGGTCGACATCGCCGTGCTGGGCAACGACTCCGACCCCAACGGCGACCCGCTGTCGGTCACCGGCACCACGACGCCGGCTCACGGCAGCGTCTCGGTCGGCGCCGGTGGGGTGGTCACCTTCACGCCCGACGCCCGCTGGAAGGGCACCGACACCTTCGACTACACCGTCTCCGACGGTGACGGCGGCAGCGCCACCGCGACCGTCTCGGTGCGGGTCCGCAACGCGGCCCCCGTGGTCACCGACGAGAGCGCCAGCCTGACCTCGGGCTCGGTCCAGGTGCCGGTGCTCGACAACGACACCGACCCCAACGGCGACACCCTCAGCATCGCCAGCTTCGACTCGACCACCACCCACGGCGGCCACGTCACCCAGCAGGGCACCCACCTGACCTACACGCCGGCCGACGGCTTCCACGGCACCGACCGGGTCACCTACTTCGTCACCGACGGCGAGGACCGCACCCAGGGTGTGCTCACCGTGGACGTCGGCAACGAGGGACCGGCGGCCCAGGACGACACGCCCACCTTCGCCGCCGGTGCGAAGGGCACCGCCACCATCGACGTGACGGGCAACGACACCGACCCGAACGGTGACGTCCTCACGGTCACCGACGTGACGGCACCGGGCACCGGGAGCACCCGGATCACCGACAACAAGGTGGTCTTCAGCTACCCCGGCGACTTCGCCGGCACCGAGACCTTCGACTACACGGTCTCCGACGGCTTCGGCGGCCGCGACACCGCCACCGTCACGGTCCGGATCACCAACGACGCCCCGGTGGCGGTCACCGACACGGTCTCCGCCAGGAGGGGCACCGCCCTCACCGTCGACGTGCTCGACAACGACACCGACCCCAACGGCGACACCCTCCGCCTCAGCGCGGTCGCCGCCGCTGCGCACGGCACGACCGCGATCGCCAACGGCCGGGTCGTCTACACCCCCGCCGCCGGCTTCAGCGGCAAGGACACCTTCACCTACACGGTGGCCGACACCCGCGGCGGCTCCAGCACCGGCACCGTCAACATCACGGTGCGCGCGCTCGAGCTCACCGCGCGCGACGAGGCGCCCGACAGCTCGAACCAGCACAAGCTCTGGGCCGACGTCAGCGGCATCCCCGCCGGGTCCGTGGGGAGCCTCGTCGTCAAGGTGACCGGCATCGGCACCGTCAACGGCCAGGTGCCCGACAACTGCGAGCGCACGGTGAACGTCCTCACCGCGACCTGGACGTGTGACGTGACCGGCGGCAAGGACGGGAACGCCAGCGTCGGAGCCTTCCGGTTCAACTCCAGCTTCTGGGGCGCGACGTTCACCTTCAAGGTCGACGGCGACACCGTCACCGCCAGCCTTCCCTGACCACCTCGGCATGCCGCGAGGCCGATCGGGTAAGAATGGGGCATGACGCTGATCCGGACGATAGCCCGCCCCATGCTCGCCTCGATGTTCCTCGTCGGCGGGGTCAACGCCCTCAAGAACGCCGAAGCCTCCGCCGCGAAGGCCCGTCCCGTCACCGACCGGCTGGTGCCGCTGGCCCGCAAGGCCGCGCCCTCGGCGCCCATCCCCCAGGACCCGAAGACGCTGGTGCGCATCAACGCCGTCGTGCAGCTGGTCGCGGGCGCCGCACTGGCCACCGGCCGGGCCCCGCGGATCTCCTCCACCGTGCTGGCCGCCTCGCTGCTGCCCACCACGATGGCCGGGCACCGCTTCTGGGAGGAGACCGAACCCAAGGCGAAGGCCAACCAGCGGGTGCACTTCTTCAAGAACGTCTCGATGCTCGGTGGCCTGCTGCTCGCCGGGGTCGACACCGAGGGCAAGCCGGGCGTCGCCTGGCGGGCCAGCCACGCCGCCGGCACGGCCCGCAAGGAGTCGCGACGCCTGATCCGCTCGGCGCGCCGCGAGGCGAAGCTGGCGGCCGCCCAGATCGGCTGACACCGGCCGGACCCGCGCGAGGCCTCGATAGGGTTCGGGGGTGACGACCGTCCTCGATCCCTGGCCCGCGCCCCGCGCGACCCGTCCCGTCGACCTGGTCGTCTCGCTGCCCGGCTCGAAGTCACTGACCAACCGGGCACTCGTGCTGGCCGCGCTGGCCGACGCCCCGTCCGTCGTACGACGGGCCCTGCGCTCACGCGACACCCTGCTGATGGCCCGGGCGCTGACCGCGCTGGGCTCGAGCATCGACACCACCGGCGACGACTGGCCGGTCACCCCCGGGCCGTTCGAGGCCGACGCCACGATCGACTGCGGCCTGGCCGGCACCGTGATGCGCTTCCTGCCTCCGGTGGCCGGACTCTCCACCGGCCGCATCGACTTCGACGGCGACCCGCACATGCGCAGCCGGCCGATCGGCGCCGTGCTCTCCGCGCTGCGCGACCTCGGCGTCGACGTGTCCGCCGGAGACGCGCTCCCGTTCACGATCATCGGCACCGGCTCCGTGCGCGGCGGGACCGTGGTGATCGACGCCTCTGCCTCGTCGCAGTTCGTCTCCGCCCTCCTCCTGGCGGGTGCCCGGTTCGACCAGGGCATCGACGTGCGCCACGACGGCAAGCCCGTGCCCTCACTGCCGCACATCGAGATGACCGTGCGGATGCTCCGGGCGCACGGCGTCGAGGTCGACGACTCCGACGCCCACCGCTGGACCGTCGCCCCGGGGCCGGTGCGCGCCGTCGACCACGACATCGAGCCCGACCTCTCCAACGCCGCCCCGTTCCTGGCCCTGGCCGCCGTCTCCGGCGGCACGGTCGTGGTGCGCGACTGGCCCGCCGAGACCACCCAGCCCGGCGACGAGCTGCGCACGATCCTCACCCTGATGGGCTGCCAGGTCACCCTCGACGACGACGGGCTGCGGGTGACCGGCCCGGAGCGGCTGCAGGGCGTCGACCTCGACCTGCACGACGTCGGCGAGCTCACGCCGGCCGTGGCCGCGCTCTGCGCGCTGGCCGACTCGCCGTCGCAGCTGCGCGGCGTCGCCCACATCCGCGGCCACGAGACCGACCGCCTCGCCGCACTGGCCACCGAGCTCGGCCGGCTGGGGGCCCAGGTCACCGAGCACGACGACGGGCTCTCGCTGCGGCCGGCACGACTGCACGGCGGCCTGTTCCACACCTACGCCGACCACCGGATGGCCCACGCCGGGGTGATCCTCGGTGCCGCCGTCGACGGCGTGCAGGTGGAGAACGTCGCCACCACCGCCAAGACCTTCCCCGACTTCGCCGGCTTCTGGGCGGGCCTGCTGCCGTGACCCGGTACGACGAGACCGACTTCGAGCACTACGACCGCCCCCGGCGGCGCACCCGCCCGCGCACCAAGGACCGCCCGTCGTACGACGACGCCGTCGACGGCGTGGTCGTCACCGTCGACCGCGGCCGGTTCACCCTGCTGGTCGACCGGCGCACGGTGATGGCGATGAAGTCACGCCCGCTGGGCCGCAAGGGCGTCGTCGTGGGCGACCGGGTGCGCGTGGTCGGTGACGTCTCCGGGGACGACGGGTCGCTCGCCCGGATCGTGGAGGTGCACGAGCGCACCACCACGCTGCGCCGCACCGCCGACGACGACGACCCGGTGGAGCGGGTGATCGTCGCCAACGCCACCCAGCTGGTGGTGGTGACCGCGCTGGCCGACCCCGAGCCGCGGCCCCGGCTGATCGACCGCGCCCTGGTGGCGGCGTACGACGGGGGCATGCAGCCGATGCTGTGCCTGACCAAGGCCGACCTGGCCGACCCCGAGACGCTGCTGTCGACGTACCGCTCCCTGGGGGTGCCCTACGTGGTCACCCAGCGCGGCGGCGACCTCGCGGAGGTGACCGAGCGGCTGGCCGGCCACACCAGCGTGCTGGTGGGCCACAGCGGCGTGGGCAAGTCGACGCTGGTCAACGCCCTGGTGCCCGACGCGCACCGCCAGGTGGGCGTGGTCAACGTCGTCACCGGCCGCGGCCGGCACACCTCGACCAGCGCCTACATGCTGGCGCTGCCGACCGCCGCGGGCGAGGGCGGCTGGATCATCGACACCCCGGGCATCCGTTCCTTCGGGCTCGCCCACGTCGACCCGCAGCGGCTGATCGGCGCGTTCCCCGACCTCGACGAGATGACCGAGGACTGTCCCCGCGGCTGCAGCCACGGCGAGGGCGAGCCCGAGTGCGGGCTCGACGACGCGATGGCCGCCGGGCGGGCGGACTCCGAGCGGGTCGAGTCGTTCCGGCGGCTGCTCGCCGCCCGTGAGGCCGGCAGCGACTGAGTCACCGCCGTCCGGGGACTACCCCCAGACGGACTTCGCCCCGGCGTCGCCGGTCAGGTAGGCCAGCACGGAGACCGCGACACCTGCGAGCGGGAGCAGCACCACCAGCGGCACCACCAGCGCCGGGATCCGGGCCTCCTTGTGGCTGCGCCCGCTGAGCGCGGTGACGTGCGGGAGCACCCACCAGGCCGCCGCGGCCACCGCCACCAGCACCCAGACCCCGAACGTGAGCCGTCCGGCCCACATCTCGTGGTTCTCGATCAGGCTGGTGTGGTACTTCGAGCTGCTCTCCTTGAGGTTCTCGCCGGTCATGCCGGCCAGCTGCGTCGAGAGCGCCGCGACCAGCGACAGTGCCAGGGTCGGCGTCCGGAGCGCCCACCGCCACTTCGACACCAGGCCGTAGGCGATGGCGGCCAGGGCTGCCAGCGGCACGAACACGACTGCTGCGTGAACCACGAGAGGGTGCAGGGGCACTCCGTTGATCTCCATGCGCGGAAATTAGCGGCGGCACCTGTGCAACTGCTGTGAAAACGGTGAACAGCGGGTCGAGTGTGATCAGCCCCACACGGCCCGGGCCCCGGCGTCACCGGTGAGGAACACCACCACCAGCAGCCCCACGGCGAACACCGCCAACAGTGCACGCGAGAGCAGCCCGACCCGGTCGCTGCGGTCGCCCCACCGGGTCGCCGCCGCGGCCGTGACGAAGAAGCCCACGGTCACCCACACCAGCTGGTGGGCGCGGGTGCGGTGCGTCTGCACGCTCTCGAGGGTGGCCAGGTCGGGCCGGCTGTGCAGGAACGAGCTGCCGCTCAGGTAGGCCACCGCCAGCGCCCCCACCGCCGCGATCGCCAGCCCCGGCATCCACCAGCGCAGCCGCTGCCGCCAGGCGGGTCGTACGACGTACGCCAGCGCCACCAGCGCGCCGACAGGGGCCAGCACCACCGCCGCGTGCACCACCAGGGGGTGCAGCGGAAGCCCGTTGAACTCCATGCCTGCCACGCTACTCCTGCCCCGGGCCCTAGCCTGTGACCATGGCCTCCTCCGACAGCCCCGACTACACCGACGACCTGCGTCTGGCGCACGTGCTCGCCGACGACGCCGACTCGCTGAGCCAGGCCCGGTTCAAGGCGCTCGACCTGCACGTGATGACCAAGCCCGACCTCACCCCGGTGACCGACGCCGACCGGGCCGTGGAGGAGGCGATCCGGCGGACCCTCTCCCGGGCCCGCTCCCGAGACGCCGTCACCGGCGAGGAGCACGGCTCCACCGGGCACAGCCAGCGGCGCTGGGTGATCGACCCGATCGACGGCACCAAGAACTTCGTGCGCGGCGTGCCGGTGTGGGCCACCCTGATCGCGCTGGTCGTCGACGAGGAGGTCGTGCTGGGCGTGGTGTCGGCCCCCATGCTGCAGCGGCGCTGGTGGGCATCGCGCGGCAACGGCGCCTGGACCGGGCGGTCGCTGCTCAAGGCGACATCCTGCCAGGTGTCCGACGTACGCCGCCTCGAGGACGCGTCGCTGTCCTACTCCTCGCTCTCCGGCTGGGAGCAGCGCGGCCGGCTCGACGACTTCCTCTCGCTGTCGCGCCGCTGCTGGCGCACCCGGGCGTACGGCGACTTCTGGTCCTACATGCTGGTCGCCGAGGGTGCGGTCGACCTGGCCGCCGAGCCCGAGCTCGAGGTCTACGACATGGCGGCGCTGGACATCGTCGTGCGCGAGGCCGGAGGCCGGTTCAGCTCGCTCGACGGGAGCGCCGGCCCGTTCGGCGGCAGTGCGGTGGCCAGCAACGGCCACCTGCACGAGGCCGCGCTGTCCTTCCTGGGCGCGCTTCCCGACGGCGAGGACCCCGACGAGCGCCAGTACGGCCACGGCTCGGTGGCCGACCTGCGCTCCCACCGGCGGGCCAGCGCGACCGACGAACCGCCGCTCGGCTGACCGCGGACCGAACGCCCCTGTTCAAGTGACCCGGGTCACCACTAGCGTGACTGGCGTGACATCAGCGACCCAGCTGTGACAGGGAGGCCCCCATGCGCATCAACGACGTACTCCGGTCCAAGCCCAGCCACGAGGTCGTCACGATCTCGCCCGACGCCACCGTGCGAGACCTGGTCGCCGCGCTGGCCCAGCACAACGTGGGAGCTCTGATCGTGAGCGTCGACGGGTCCTCGGTCGACGGCATCGTCTCCGAGCGCGACGTGGTGCGCCGGCTCAACGACGACGAGGCCGTGCTCGACCAGCCGGTGAGCCGGATCATGACCGCCGAGGTCGAGACCTGCCAGCCCGACCACGAGGTCGGCCGGCTGATGCAGCAGATGACCGAGCACCGGATCCGGCACGTGCCGGTGGTCACCGACGGGCGGCTCACCGGGATCATCAGCATCGGCGACGTGGTCAAGAGCCGGATGGGCGAGCTGGAGTTCGAGCGCGACCAGCTCGACCAGTACCTGCACCAGTCCTGACCGGTCGGTCCCTCGGCGGGCGGTTCGGATAGCGTGGTCCGGACCGTCGTCCGGCTGGGTGAGCCGGACCGAACCTCCCGGAGGGACTTCCATGGACAAGCCCGAGATCGACTTCTTCGACCCCGAGCCGCCGACCGAGCTGGTCGTCACCGACCTGGTCGAGGGCGAGGGCGTCGAGGCGACCGCCGGCTCTACCGTCTCGGTGCACTACGTGGGCGTGGCCCACTCCACGGGCGAGGAGTTCGACGCGTCGTACAACCGCGGGACCCCGCTCAGCTTCCGCCTTGGCGTCGGCCAGGTCATCTCCGGCTGGGACCAGGGCGTGCAGGGCATGAAGGTCGGCGGGCGCCGCCAGCTGGTCATCCCCCCGCACCTCGGCTACGGCGACCGCGGCGCCGGTGGCGTGATCAAGCCCGGCGAGACCCTGGTCTTCGTCTGCGACCTGATGGGTGTGTCCTGAGTCGTCGTAGGACGGGATAGTCCGAGAGGTTTCGGTCGCATCCGGGCCGAGAAACCGACCGAAACATCTCGGACTATTCCTTGACCTTGGAGTCGACTCCAAGGTTTAGCGTCGGGGCATGAGCGCGACGTACACGGTCTCCCAGCTGGCGCGCGAGGTCAGCACCAGTCCCGATACGATCCGCTACTACGAGCGCGAGGGCCTGCTGCCGGCACCGGCGCGCACCCCCGGCGGCTATCGCTCGTACGACGCCTCGATGGTCGACCGGATGACCTTCATCCAGGGCGCCCAACGACTCGGCCTCAGCCTGGCCGACGTCCGCGACCTGCTCGCGGTGCGCGACACCGGCGTGTGCCCGTGCGAGCCGGCCGAGCAGCACCTGGCGCGGCGGCTCACCGAGCTCGACGCGGAGATCGCCCGCCTGCTCGCCCTGCGCGCGCAGATGGCCGACATGATGGCCCGGATCCAGACCGACGACTGGCCGCCGCCCTCCCCCGGCACCTGGTGCCCACCCGACCTGTCCACCGCGACGGCGGAGGGAGGTGGACCTCGATGAACGACGACTGCTGCGGCGGCTGTGGCTGCTGCTGAACCGGCCCACGAGGCGATAGTCCGAGAGGTTTCGGTCGCAGCTGGGCGGAAAAACCGACCGAAACCTCTCGGACTATCCCGCCACTACCGCTATCCCGCCGGAGCCACCCTGGCCGTCGTGTCGCCCAGGGCAACCACGTCGCCGGCGATCAGTTGGCGGCCACGGCGGGTCTCGACCTCGCCGTTGACGCGCACTCGCCCGGAGGCGAGCAGGGGCTTGGCGTCGGCGCCGCTGTCGATCAGGTCGGCCAGCTTGAGGAACTGCCCGAGGCGGATCGAGTCGTCGCGGAGAGGTACGTCGAACATCAGGTGACCACCAGTGAGATCGCATGGATGAGTACGCCGACGAGGCCGCCGACGATGGTGCCGTTGATCCGGATGAACTGCAGGTCACGCCCCACGTGCAGCTCGATCCGCTCGGCTGCCTCGCGGCCGTCCCAGCGCTCGATGGTGTGGGTGATCACCGCGGTGACCTCGGCTCCGTAGCGCGTCACCGCGAAGACCGCCGCGTCGGCGGCCACCCCGTCGAGGCGGGCCCGCAGCGCGGAGTCCTCGGTGAGCCGGCCCGCGAAGGCCTGCACCTCGCTGGTGAGCCGTTCCCGCAGCGGGCCGTCCTCGGCCTGCAGACCGGCCAGCAGCGCCTTGCGCAGGGCGTCCCACAGGGACACCGCCGTGGCGCTCACCTGCGGGTGGTCGAGCAGCCGCTCCTTGAGCGACTCGGCCCGGGCCTGGGTGTCGGGGTCGTGCAGGAGGTCGTCGGCGAGCTGGCCCAGCATCGAGTCCAGGGCGTGCCGGGCGTGGTGCCACGGGTCGTCCCGGATGTCGGCCAGCCAGCGCAGGGTCTCGGTGTGGATCCGGCCGGTGACGGCCTCGTTGAGCCGCGGCGGCGTCCACCAGGGCGCCCGCTCGGCGAGCACCTCGGTGAAGGTGTCGGGGTTCTCCCGGAGCCAGCGCTGCAGCTCCTCGAGGGCCAGGTCGACCAGCCCGTGGTGCAGGTCGTCGCGGATCGCCTCGCTGAGCAGGCTGCCCAGGATCGGTGAGATCGGCTCCTCGCGGAAGCGCGGCACCAGCACGTCCTGCACGAGCTCGACCACGTGGTCCTCACGCACCCGCGCCAGCGCGATCGCGGCCACCTCGGTGACCTCGTCGACGACCCGGCGCGCATGCGCGGGAGTGGCCGCCCAGGCACCCAGTCGCATCGAGATGGTGGCCGCGGACACCCGCTCGCGGATGATCTCCTCCTGCAGGAAGTTCTCCCCCACGAACTCCTCCAGGCTGCGGCCCAGCTCGTTCTTGCGCTCGGGGATCAGCGCGGTGTGCGGGATCGGGAGGCCGAGTGGGCGCTTGAACAGCGCGGTGACCGCGAACCAGTCGGCGATCGCGCCGACCATCGACGCCTCGGCCCCCGCGTTGACGAAGCCCAGGACGCCGTCGCGGCCGAGGGTGGCGACGTACACGACGGCAGCGAAGGCGAGCAGCGACACCGCCAGCGTGCGCATCCGCCGCAGCCCGGCCCGGCGCGCGGCGTCGGCCTCCGGGGTGGGCGTGAGCATCTCGAGCGTGGTCATGTCCCGCCGATTGTGTCAGGCCGGCACCCACGGCCCGGCCACGGACCGGCCTCGGAAAGGCCATGGGCCTACCGAGAGCCGGACCCGCGTCACTCCCGGGCGAGGCCCCTGTCGAGCACCGCGATGATCTCGGGGCGCATCCGGTCGGCGGCGATCACCGCGTCGACCGAGCCCACCTCGACCGCGCGGTGGATGTTGTGCACCCCGTCGAACTCGGCCGCGACCTCGCTGATCATCTCCGCACGCAGGGCCGAGCGCAGCTCGGCCAGCTCGACCCCGAGTCGCCCGCGCTCGGCCCCGGTGGCATCCGCCACCCGCGCCTTGAGCTCGGCCATCAGGGGGCTGGCCTCGGTGCGCTTGTCGACCTCACCGGAGAACACCACGGCCGCGGCCGGTGCGCCGCCGATCACCGAGGCGAACGAGCCCTCGACGGCCAGCACCGTCATCGACGGGTTCAGCGCCTTGGAGAACACCACGAACGCGCCGCCGTGGTAGCGCGAGATCACGCAGAACACGATCGGGCCGTCGAAGTTGACGATCGCGCGGCCGATCTCGGCGCCGTACTCCAGCTGGAGGTGCCGCATCGAGTCCGGCGAGCCGTCGAAGCCGGACAGGTTCGCCAGCACCACCAGCGGGCGGTTGCCGCTGGCCGAGTTGATCGCCCGGGCCGCCTTCTTCGACGACCTCGGGAACAGGGTGCCGGCGGTGTAGGTGTCGGGGCCGTCGGTGGGAGGGAAGCCGCGGCGCGGCACCGAGCGGGACTCGATCCCGAGCAGGCAGACCGGGTAGCCGCCGAGGTGCGCGTCCTGGACGACGGCGGTGTCGGCGTCGGCCATCCCCGCCCAGCGCTCGAGGGTGGGGTGGTCCTGGTCGGCCAGCGCACGCATCACGGTGCGGATGTCGAACGGCTTCTTGCGGTCCCGGTTCGTCTCCGGCGAGAAGATGTCGCCGACGGTGGTGAAGTCGCTGCCCTCGCAGGAGTGGGGGTACGTCGTGACGTCACGGTCGGTGGGGTCCGTCGTCGGCGCCCGCCGCGGGCGCCGCTCCCCCGGGACCACGTAGGTGTGCTCGTAGTGGCTCATCAGCACGCCCACGGCGCCGGCCAGGTCGGGGGCCCAGTACTGCGCCTGCCCGTTGGGGCCCATCACCCGGTCGTAGCCGCCGATGCCGTAGTTGTCCTCGGCCGAGACGCCACCGGAGAAGTCCAGGGACTGCTTGCCGGTGAGCACCATCGCACTGTCCGGCGTCATCACCAGCACGCCCTTGGTGTGCATCAGCATGGTCGCCTCGGCGTTCCAGTAGGGCTGAGCACCCACGTTGATGCCGGCCACCACGACGTTGATCTCGCCGCCATTCTGGGTGAACTCGATGATCCGGCGCAGCGCCGCGGCCACCCAGTCCATGTTCTCGGTGCCGGAGTCCATCGAGATCCGGGCACCGGCCGACAGTGCGAACCACTCGACCGGCACCTGCAACCGCTCGGCGAGGTCGATGGCGGCGATCACCCGCGAGCACTCCGGCTCGGCCACCGCACCCAGGGCGCGGGTCGGGTCGCCGCACAGCACCACCCGGATGACCCCCTCGGGGCGGGTCGCGGTCGGGGTGCTGACCACCCCGGCCATGATCCCGGCCTTGTTGAGGCCGCGGGGCCGGTCGACGGGCACCAGCACGCCGCTGTCGTCGAGGTCGTGCTCGACCAGGGTGCCGCCCGGACCGGCCAGCACACCCTCGAGCTCATAGGGGTAGACCAGCCCGCGACGCCGGGCCCGCAGCACCCGGGCGGCGTAGTCGTCGAGCGGCTGCAGCAGTCCCTCGGGCGGCGCCTCGACGGACGACACGACGCCGGCACCGGGCCGGGCGTGGAAGCGCACCGCGAGCGGCACCGGGGTGCCGTCGGGCCCGGCGATGGAGCCCTGGGCGAGCACCTCCTCGATGCCGGCGCCGTCGGTGAGCGGGGTGATCCGCTGCTGCAGCGAGGTGAGCTGCTCGGGGTCGGCGTCGACCAGCGGCCACACCTGGACCCAGACGTGGTTCATGTCGAGGGCAGTGCCGGCGGCGCCGCGCGCGGTGCGCGCCCGCCGGATCGCCTCGAGGCAGTTCTCCACGGCTCGCTCCGCGTGGGGCAGCGCCGTCACGTTGCCCGCCTCGTCGCGGACCACGGCCAGCTGGCGCACCTGGGCCAACGCCACCAGGCGCCGGTCGGCGGGGTTCTCCTTGGCGACGCACTCGGAGAGCAGCACGTCCTCGGGCGCCTCGACGCGGGTCAGGTCGAAGGCCCGCAGCCGCCACAGGTTGAGCCGTCGGCCCACCATCGGGTGCACGCCGCGGACCAGGTCGTCCTCGACCACGCCACCGTCGGGCGAGGGACGGAACGTGAAGTAGCCGACCGGCTGGTCCGCGCCGGAGCAGACCGCGACCGCGGTCCGGCGTACGTCGTGGGCGAACGGCAGCGCTCCGACCAGGAGCGCCAGCTCGGCACTGACGGCCTCCGGCGTCTCGGGGGGCGTCGGCCAGTGCAGGTAGAGGTCGACCACCGCCTCCTCGTCCGGGTTGCGCCCGGTCAGCTGCTCGGTGACGGCGGCCGCCAGCGACCCGCCGGGGTCGGCGAGCTCGTCCACCGCGCCGACCGTGGAGACCAGCCGGGTGGGGCGCTCGTCGAGGGTGTAGCCCGCGACCGCGAACGGCCGGCCCGACACGACCGGGGTGGTCAGCTCGTGCAGGTCGAACTCGCGGTAGTGCCGGCGCACCAGCACCTCGAGCATCGGCTCCTGGGCGGGGAC
>JBBQRV010000050.1:0-17162 GCA_038214475.1 Propionibacteriales bacterium
AGCACGTTGAGCAGGTCGGCGTTGGCGGTGAGATCGTGCAGCAGGGTGAGCGTCGAGACCACCTCCGACACCTCGGGCAGCCGGAGCAGGCCTTGGAGCCCGACGATCTCGACGGGGATCTCCTGGGCTGTCAGCGCGTCGAAGACATCGGCAGCGGTGGCGTTGTCGCGGGTGAGCACCCCGACCTCGCGCCACAGCGGCTCCGCCATGGCCGCCCGCGCCGCGATCACCTGGCCGGGCAGCCAGGTGAGCTCGTCGGCGTACGTCTCGTGCACGCTGGCGCGCACCTCCCCCTCGGCCGCCCCCGGCGCCGGCTCGAGCGCACGCACCAGGTCGTCGCGGTCCAGCAGCGGCTGGGCGAGCCGGTTGGCGACCTCGAGGATCCGCCGGTCGGAGCGCCGGTTGACGGTGAGCGCGTACGTCGGCACCTGCGGGGAGCCGTCGGCGCGCGGGAAGGACTCCCCGAAGTTGAGGATGTTGGACACCGACGCACCCCGCCAGCCGTAGATGGCCTGGTTGGGGTCGCCGACCGCGGTGACCGGGTGCCCGCGCCCCTCCTCCGGGCCCGGGCCGGAGAAGAGCCGGCTCAGCATCAGCGCCTGCGCCACGGAGGTGTCCTGGTACTCGTCGAGCAGCACGATGGCGTACTTGCCGCGCTCCAGGGCGCCCACCTGCGGGTGGTCGGTGGCCAGCCGGGCGCCGAGCGCGATCTGGTCGGAGAAGTCCATCAGCCCCAGCTGGGCCTTGAGCCGGCGGTAGCCCTCGACCAGCCCGATCAGCTCGTCGCGCTGGGCCTGCCGCTCGATGATCTCGGCGAGGTACTTGGTGGCCCGGGTGGACGCGAGGGCCTCCCGGAAGCGCTCCCGCTCTCCCTCCTGGAACCGGCGCAGCTCCTCGACGCCGACCAGGTGCTCGCTCATCGCACCCTCGAGCGCGAGCAGGTAGTCGATGACGTGCGTGGGGCTGTCGGTGAGCACCTCGATCCGGCCGGTGTGCCGCTCCACTGCACGCGCCGCCAGCTGGTACCTCGAGGCGTCGGCCATCACCCGGGTGTCGGGCTCGTGGCCGATCCGCAGGCCGTGCTCGCCGAGCAGGGAGGACGCGTAGGCGTTGTAGGTGGCGATGGTGGGCTCGAGGCGCTCGTCGTCACCGGTCTCGGTCGCGGCGGCGCGGCCGAGGCCGGCCTGGGCGAGCGCCTCGCGCACCCGGGTGGCGAGCTCGCTGGCTGCCTTCGTGGTGAAGGTGAGCCCGAGGACCTGGTCGGCCGCGACCTGGCCGGTGGCGACCAGGTGGACCACGCGGGCTGCCATCAGCGAGGTCTTGCCGGAGCCGGCACCGGCGATCACCACGGCCGGCTCGAGGGGGGCGTCGACGGCGCGCCACTGCTGCTCGCTGACGGCGTACGACGTGCCCATCAGGTCGCGCAGCGCGGCCGGGCTCTCGATCCGGATGCTCATGACAGCACCGTGCCGGCACTCTGCACCGGGCAGAGCGCATGGAAGTCGCAGTGGTCGCACTGCTTGCCGGGACGGGCCTCGAACCGCTCGGAGCGGACCGCCTCGACCGCCGCCATCAGCTGGAGCTCGACAGGGCGGCGACCGTCGCTGTCCGGCTCCTGGGGCGGTTGGGCCTGCACCTTGAGCAGGCCCCGGACGTCCTTGCGCAGCTGCCAGAGCTCCGCGCCGCCGGGGGCGAAGCCCTCGCCTCCCGGCTCGGTGAGGTCGTCGACGGCACCGTGCTCCACCGCCAGCTGGTAGAGCCCGAGCTGGGGGTTCTCGCGCAGGTCCTTGTCGGCGGGCGGGTACTTGCCGGTCTTGAGGTCCACCACCACCACGGTGCCGTCGTCGTCGATCTCGAGCCGGTCGGCGAAGCCGTGCAGGACGACGTGCTGGCCGTCGGGCAGCACCACCTCGGCCCGCAGCTCCCGCTCCGTGGCCAGCACGGTGCGGGCTCCCGGACGGTGGTGCCAGTCGACGAACCGGGTGAGGGCCGCGCGGACCTCCTCGCGCTCGCGCAGCCCCGACCACGGGGTGCGGAAGGTCAGCTGGTGCCAGACCTGGTCGACGTGGGCCATCAGCTCGTCGACCTGTCCCGGGGAGGCCTCCAGCTCGCCGCGGGCGATCCGGTCGGCCAGGGCGTGCACGACGTTGCCGAATCCTTGTGCCTGGCTGGTCTTGCGGGCACCGCCGGCCTCGCGCTCGAGGAACCACTTGGCCGGACACTCCAGCAGCCCCGCCAGCGCGCTGGCCGACAGCGACACCGGCCGGTCGGAGGGTCGCACCGGCACGTCGGCGGCGCTGAGCCCGCGGGTGCCCCACCAGGCGCCGGGATCGGCCTGCGGCACGAGGGCACGCTCGCCGATCCGTTCGTCGGCCAGCCGCACCAGGCGCCGGGCCGCCGCGGCCCGCAGCGCCGGGCTGGACTCCGGGTCGGCGACGGTGCGACGCAGCTCGGCCACCACCCCGGCCATCGACAGCGGCCGCACCGGGCGACCCTGCTGGTGGCGCACCGTGACGCCCAGCTCGGCGAGGAAGCGGGACGGCTGCTCCCCGTCGTCGTCGGGCGAGGCGACCGCGGACACGACGAGCCGCTGACGGGCGCGGGTGCAGGCGACGTAGAACAGCCGACGCTCCTCCATCAGCAGCTCTCGCACCGACAGCGGCGGCTCGAGCCCGTGGCTGCCGATCCGGTCAGCCTGGAGCAGCGTCGCCCGGCGGCGCAGGTCGGGCCAACCCTCCTCCTGCACGTGGGCGACCACGACCAGGCGCCACTCGAGACCCTTGGACCGGTGGGCGGTCAGCAGGCGGACGGCATCGCCGCGCACCCCCCGCTCAGCGAGCGTGTCGGCCGGGATCTGCTGCGCGGTGAGCGTGGCCAGGAAGCTCTCGACACTGGTGTGGCCACGCCGCTCCTCGGCCTTGGCCGCCGCCTCGAAGAGCGCACCGATGGAGTCCAGGTCGCGGTGGGCCAGTCGCCCACCGAGGCCCCCGTGGTCGACGGCGGCGCGCAGCCGGCGGGGCCACGAGGTGCCGTCCCACAGCGACCAGAGCACCTCCTCGGCGGTGTCGCCGGACTCGAGTCGGGCTCGGCCGGCGTGCAGCAGGACCCCGAGGGCACGGGTCTTGCGGGCAGCGTCCCCGTCGACCCCCTCGAGGAAGCCCGGATCGAGGACCGCGGCTCGCACCAGCTCCGGCGACGACCTCGGGGTGCGCCCGGCCTCCGCTGCCGCGGTCTTCTCGCGCACCCGCAGCAGCCGGGCCAGCGCCCGGACCTCGGTGGCGTCGAGGCCGGCCAGCGGCGAGGCGAGCAGCGCCTCGGCCCGCACCGGGTCGACGTACCCGGGGGCCTCGGGGTCGTGGGTGTCGAGGTTGACGACGGCGTGCAGCGCCTCGATCAGCGGCAGCACCGCCGGCTCGCGGACCAGGGGCGTGTCGTCACTGGCCACCTCGACCGGAACGCCGGCGGCACCCAGCGAACGGCGCAGCGCCGGGATCGACGTGCGCCCCGACCGCACCAGCACCGCCATGTCCGACCACGGCAGGCCCTGCTCGAGGTGAGCCCGGCGCAGCAGGTCGGCCAGGTGCTCGGCCTCGGCCCGCTCGGTGTCGAAGGTGAGCACCTCGACCCTGCCGTCGCCGTGCTTACCGGAGACGGCGTCGGGCTCGAGGAACGCCTCGCGGGCCTCCTCGTCGATGCTGCCGGTGAGGCTGAGCCGGCGGGCCACCCGCTGGGAGGCGACCAGCAGCCGGGGGCCGAACCGACGCGTCGTCCGCAGCGCCACCACGTCGGCGGGCGCGCCGTCGAGGCGACGGAAGTCGCCGGGGAAGTCGAGGATGCCACGCACCTCGGCGCCCCGGAACCCGTAGATCGACTGGTGCGGGTCGCCCACCACGGTGAGGTCGAGGCCGTCGCCGGCCAGGGCCCGCAGGAGCGCCACCTGGCCGGGGTCTGTGTCCTGGTACTCGTCGACGAACACGTGCCGGAAGCGCCGTCGCAGCTCGTCTCGGTGCACCTCGGCCTCGATCACCGCGCGCCTGATCAGGTCGGCATAGTCGACGGCCCCCTGGCTGTCGAGGACCGCGAGGTACTGGTCGAGGAAGAGTCCGGCGGCCATGAACTCGGGCAGGCCGCCCTCCTCCCCCAGCCGGCGCAGCGCAGCCCCGTCGAGACCCTTCTCGCGGGCACGGGCCAGCACCGACTGCACCTCGGACGCGAAGCCGCGGGTGCCCAGGGCACGACGGAGGGTCTCCGGCCAGCGCACGGACTCGGGCGCCTCGGTGAGCAGCTCCTGCAGCACCACGTCCTGCTCGGGCGCGGAGAGCAGCCGCAGTGGCGCCTCGTAGAGATCGGCCGGGCTGTAGGCGCGGATCAGCCCGTAGGCGAAGGAGTGGAACGTCGAGCTGAGGGTGGTCGCGGTGGTGCGCCCGAGCCGCGCGGTGACCCGGTCGCGCAGCTGCTCGGCCGCCTTGCGCGAGAAGGTGAGGGCAAGGACCTGGTCGGGGCTCGCACCACGGTGCTCGATCCGCTCGACGATCGCCTCGACCAACGTGGTCGTCTTGCCGGTGCCCGGCCCGGCCAGGACCAGCAGCGGCCCGCCCACGTGGTCGACCACCCGCTGCTGGTGCTCGTCGAGCCGTGGCGCGTCGCGCACGCCGCCCGCCGGGCGCGCCAGGCGGTACGTCGTCGCGGCGGCGCGGTCGGTGACGGTCACGGGATCACTCAATCATCCGCCGCCCACGGCCGCAGGGTGGGTCACTCGGGCAGCATCCGGCGGTGGATCTCGCTCGTCAGCGCGTGGATCGCCCGGGTGATCTCGGTGTTGGTCTTGAGCTCCAGGTCCTGGGCCACGAAGTCGTGGTCAGCCTTGGCCTGCTGCACCGCGGACTGACGGTTCTGGCCGATCATCACGAACGTCGAGAGGAAGATCGCCTCCAGCGACACGATCAGGGTCAGGGTCGGCCAGGGCTTCTGCTCGACGCCGACCATCCAGACGGCGAACACCACCGCGTGCAGGTAGACGAACGGCATCGAGCCCGCGAACCTGGTGATGGTGTCGGCGATCCGCAGCTGGACGTCGGCGTACCGGCTGGCGTGCACGGCAGCGAGTGCGGGGTGGCGGCGTACCTCTGCGTGGGTGGCTTGGGTCATGGCGGAGCCTTCCTCGTCCTTCACGGTCGACGGCCCGCAACCGGGCCTGTGGTGAGTATGGCCACCGGAACCACCCGTGGCGGCCGCGACGGACCCTCAGTAGCGTCGGGGCATGGCCCCCGAACCGACCCCAGCCCCACCCGTCGACGCCGGCCCCCTGGCCGACCTGCTCGTGCTCGACCTCACCCGCGCACTGGCGGGCCCGCACGCCGCGATGATGCTCGGGGACATGGGCGCCCGGGTGATCAAGATCGAGGCGCCTGCCGGCGACGACACCCGCGGCTGGGGGCCGCCGTTCGTGGAGACCGACGGCGCGCGGGAGTCGACGTACTACCTGTCGGCGAACCGCAACAAGGAGTCGCTGGTCCTCGACCTGAAGGACCCCGAGGACCAGGACGTGCTGGCCCGGCTGGTGGCGCGCGCGGACGTGCTGATGGAGAACTTCCGTACCGGCGTGCTGGACCGGCTCGGCTTCCCGGTCAGCCGGCTGCACGAGCTCAACCCCCGTCTGGTGATCATGTCGATCACCGGCTTCGGCCACGACGGCCCCGAGGGCTCGCGCGCCGGCTACGACCAGATCGCACAGGGCGAGGGCGGCCTGATGTCGATGACGGGCACCGAGCAGCCCACCAAGGTGGGCGTGCCGATCGCCGACCTGCTGGCCGGCATGAACGGCGCCTTCGGGGTGCTGGCCGCGCTGCACGAGCGGACCGCCACCGGCCGCGGTCGGGTCGTGCGCACGTCACTGCTGGCCGGGATGATCGGGGTGCACGCTTTCCAAGGCACCAGGTGGACGGTGGCCGGCGAGGTGCCCGGGCTGGCGGGTGACCATCACCCCGCGATCGCGCCGTACGGGCTCTTCGAGACGGGTACGGCGCCGATCCAGATCGCCTGCGGCTCGGAGAACCTGTGGCGAGCGCTGTGCACGGCGCTCGGGCTGGACCCCGCCGATCCTCGCTTCGCCAGCAACCTCGACCGGGTCACCCACCGCGACGAGCTGGTCGCGCTGCTGGAGGCGCACTTCGCCACCGGTCCGGCCGAGGAGTGGCTGGCGCTGCTCGCCACCGCCGGCGTGCCGTCGGGCAAGGTGCGCAGCCTCGACGACGTCTACGCCTGGGACCAGACCCGGTCACAGGGCCTGCTGCTCGACGTCGAGCACCCGGTGCACGGCCCGCTGCGGCTGCCGGGGTCCCCGATCCGCTTCGACGACCAGGCGTACTCCGGTGGGCGGTCGACGCACCTCGCCCCGCCGTCGCTCGACGAGCACGGTCCCGCGATCCGGGCCTGGCTCGACGCCGAGCGGTAGCTCGTCGCGAGACAGCTGCAGGGATCACCGGAGAACCGGTGATCCCTGCAGTCCGGGGGCTCAGACCGGTCAGCCCAGGTACTTCCGCCACGGTCCGCGGATCGCGAAGACGTGGCCCGGCTCCTGCACGTTGCCGAACAGCAGGTTGCCGTCGGGCGAGAAGCAGGGTCCGGTCATCTCGCTGTAGACGTTGCCGCCAGCCGAGCCCTGCTCGAAGACGATCAGGTTGCGGGCGATCGCCTGCGCGCCGGTCTCCTCGCTCCACGAGAGCATGTGGTTCGCGGTGTTGCCGTCCTCGGTGAGCACGAGGCTGCCGTACGGCGAGACGTGGCAGCCGTCGGGGCCGTCGAAGGCCAGGTCGAGGCTGCGACCGAGGGTGTTCTCCCAGTCGGGCGTCTCGGCGTGCAGCGTCGGGTTGTAGGGGAAGTAGGCCTTGAGGGTCAGCGTCTCGTCGGCGTAGGAGTAGTACCAGAGCTGCCCGTCGTGCTTGGTCGCGTCGACGGGCAGGTCGCTGGCGCCGAACGCGAAGCTGGCCACGAAGTAGGCGCCGTGCTTGTCGCCCCAGGCACCCTCGAGCTTCTTCGAGTGCGTCACCTCGCCGTCCGCGAACTGCTTGCGGATCGACATGGTGGTGGCCTGTCGGTCGGGCACGTTCTTCCACCGGGTCTGGAACGGCCGGCCGATCTGGGCCGACGTGACGTAGGCCAGGTCGGGCAGCACGCTGCCGTCGACGTCGATCACGGCCAGCGCCTGGAGCTTGCCGTCGTTGTCGCCGAGGTGCTTCGCGATGTGGGGGCGGAGCCGGTAGCCGGACGGAGCGGTCCACCGGTAGAAGAGCCCGGTCGGGCTGCTGGCGTCCTCGGTCAGGTACGCGCGGGTCCGGCTCGGCTCGATGACCACGGCCTCGTGCGGGAACCGGCCCCAGGCCTTGATCGGCTCAGGGGTCTGCCCGGACGGCACGTCGGCGAAGACCTCGAAGACGTAGCCGTGGTCCTTGGTGAGGGTGCCGATGCCCGCGACGGCCTCGGTCTCCTCGCAGGTCAGCCAGGAGCCCCAGGGGGTGGGCCCGCCGGCGCAGTTGCCGACCGTGCCGGAGATCCCCACCCACTCCGAGCGGCGGCGACCGTTGCGGGTCACCTCGACCACCGTGCACCCGCCACCGAGCGCGCCCGGGTCGTAGACCGTGCCCTCGACCAGCGGCACCGGGAGGGGAGACCCGGGGCTGGCCTCGTGGTTCTGGATCATCCGGTAGCCCCGGGCGCTGGCGACCACGAGCGTGCCGTCGGGACGCTCGGGGGTCTTGCCGATGACGTGGCCACGGCCGTCCTCGAGGTCGGTCTCGCCCGAGACCGCGACCACCTCGTAGGAGAAGCCGGCCGGAAGCGCGAGCAGGTCACCGGGCGAGGACTCGAGCGGGCCGAAGGGCTTGGTCGACCCGCGCCGGGCGGCACCCGCGCGGCCGCCCTTCTCACCGGCGTAGGCCGCGCCGTCGAGGCCCACCGTGGCCGCCACGAGTCCGGCGCCGGTGAGGGCGCCGCGGTTGAGCATCTGTCGTCTGTTCAAGGTCATCTGGAGAAGTCCTCTGGGGGAGAGCGGACGCAGGCGACCTGGTGACCGCCCGCCGGTCGCTGCCCAACCTCCGCCGCCCGCGTGAACGCCGCCTGAACTCCACCCCACGTCTGGACGAAACGCTGTACCCGGCAACCGCCGACCGGCTACCGGCTACCGGCTACCGGCCACCGGCCACCGGCTACCGGCCGATCAGCCCATCAGCCGATCACCCCAAGTCCACGATGGCGGCCACCGGGCCACCCCCGTCCGGCCCCTGGTGGGCCGCGGAGACCGACACGAAGACGGCCGGGTCGCCGGTCACGGCGGCGGCCACCCCGCCGACGCAGGACTTGATCTGCCGGTGCCAGTGCACGTCGGAGTCGTCAAGCATCGCATTGCGCCGACCGCGCACCTGGCCGTCCTGGGAGACCTCGCACTTGAGGAAGAGGTTGACCAGCCGTCCCTCGAGGTCGGTGTGGTGGGGGCGCTCCGGGAGCTCGAGCCCGGCGGACCGGATCGCCTCCCACAGCCCGTCCTGGTCGAGCGCGTCCTTCATCACCGAGTGCCCGATCCGGTAGCGCCCACCCACCCCGGGCGCGTTGCCGACCACGATCACCTGGGCCACGTCGAGCTCGACGCCCGACGAGCACGAGGCGACTGCCGAGAAGAGCTCCCGGTTGTGCATCACGTCGGCGTCGGTGGGCATCTCGATCTCGCCCAGGGCCACCGCGATGCCGAGCGCCGTACACCCGTTGGAGAGGTCCATCGACTCGTGGGTGTGCTCGGTCCACACGGTCTTGCCGCGCGACTTGGCGTCGCGGATCGTGTGGATGGTCAGCAGGGGCGTCTTGGTCTGCACGTAGTGCACGTCGGCCGGGTCGGTGATGCCGGCCTTGTCCATCGCCACCCGCACCGCGTCGGCGACCTTGGTGATCATCGGGGTGCGGCCGATGTCCTCGGGCAGCAGCGGCTCGCTCATCGCGAACCCGACCGTGAGCCGCGGCTCGTCGGTCGGGTCGGCGTCGGTGGTGGCGAAGATCGTGGCGTGCGGGCTGATCACGCCGTCGGTGCCGCCGGACCACACGATCGGGATCTGCTTCACCTGTGCCGGCGGGGCACCCTTCTCGACCAGCACCTCCCGGAAGGCCCGGTCGGAGATGATCCGGGTGTAGTCGTTGACGCCGCCGTTGCCCTCGGTCTTGCCGATGATCGCGATCACCCGGTCGGCGGCCATCACCCCGTCGTCGATCAGCTTCGCGAGCTCGGAGGCGTCGGCGACGGAGTGGATCGGGACCTTGCGTACTTCGATGGCGCTGGGCATGGCTTCCTCTCGTGGTGCGGTCAGTCGGGGACGACGACGGTGCCGACATCGGGGTCGTCGCCGGTCACCGCCTCGACGATGTGGCTCAGATCGGTGATCACGCAGCGGCGTCCGCCCTGCTCGACGAAGCGGCAGGCGGCCTCCACCTTGGGCGCCATCGAGCCGCTGGCGAAGTGGCCCTCGACGGCGTACCCACGCAGCGCGGCGACGGTGACCCTGCCCAGGTCCACGGCCTGCGGGGTGCCGAAGTGCAGCACCGCGTGCGGCACGTCGGTGGCGATGACGAGCACGTCGGCGTCGACCGTGAGTGCGAGCAGCGCCGCGCCGAGGTCCTTGTCGATGACGGCCTCGACACCGGAGAGGGACCCGTCCGCCCCCCGCACCACGGGGATGCCACCGCCGCCGTTGGCGATCACCACGAACCCCGCGTCGACCAGGGTGGCCACGGCGGGGCCGTCGACGACCGCGCGCGGCTCCGGCGAGGCCACCACCCGTCGCCAGCCGCGCTCCCCACGGTCCTCCCAGGTCTCGCCGTGCTCGACGAGAACGGCGGCCTGGTCGGCCGGCAGGTACCGGCCGATCGGCTTGGTCGGGCGGGTGAAGCCGGCGTCGTCGGCGTCGACCAGGGTGCGGGTCACCACCGTGGCGGAGGGCTTCTGCACACCCCGGCGGGCCAGCGCCGCGTCGAGCGCGTCCATCAGCACGAAGCCGAGGGTGGCCTGGGTCTGGGCGCCGCACCAGTCCAGCGGCACCGGCGGTACGACGGCGGCCGCGAGCTCGTTCTTCACCAGCAGGTTGCCCACCTGAGGTCCGTTGCCGTGGGTGACGACCACGTCGACGTGGTGGGCGACCAGGTCGGCCACCGACTCCATGGCGTCGCGGGCCGCGGCGATCTGGTCCTCGGACCGGGCCCGGCCGTCGGGTCCGGTCATCGCGTTGCCGCCGAGTGCGAGCAGGACCCTCATGGGCTCGAACCTAGTGAGCCGCGCGGGGTGGGGCACCGTCACAACCGGCCAACGAACCCACCGGGTGCTGGCAGTTCTTGCCAGCCACCTGCGCCGCAGAGGCCGCGTCGGGCCCGGTCAGCAGCCGCCGGCGAAGGTCGTCCGGGTGAGCCCGTGCCCGCTGGTGACCACACGGCCCGGGTCGGCGGAGAAGCCGCGCTGCCAGTCGAAGATCGCCTGGGTCCGGTTCATCTCCGACTGCCCCTGGCCCACCAGGCTCAACCGCAGCGTCATCGGCACGTCGGAGACCGCGGCCGAGTTCTTGACGGTGGCGATGGGCCGGCCGTTCAGGAACCAGGTGATGTGACCCTTGGTGACCTCCACCGCGAAGGCGGCCGAGTTGTCGATCAGGGAGGCGAGCGGCCTGGTGTAGCTCCACTTGGCACCCTGAAGAGACTTGGCACCCACGGTGACCTTGGAGCCGTGCGCCGAGAAGTTCGCCATCACGATGTTCTGGGCCCCGCAGTGGTAGTCGGCCGCCCGCTCGGGCACCAGCTCGAGGCGGACCCGGTAGTCGCGGGCGTTGCGCTCGGGCGACTTCAGCCGCAGCTTGGTCTCCCAGCGTCCGTACGTCATCGGGTTGCCGTGCAGGGTGGCCGACGTGGTGCCGAAGTCACCGGCGCCGTAGCGCTCGCGCTGGCTGTCCAGCATCAGGCCGCCGTTGTGCTTGCCGACCCGGCCGGACCCGTTGGAGGCGTCACGCCACCAGCCCTTCTTGACGGTGCCGCGGTAGGGCGGGCTGCTCAGCGACTCGCCGAACTCCCAGGCGAAGTCCCAGCGGGAGGCGCCCCAGCGGTAGGTGCCGCCCGCGGTCGCAGCGGGCCCGTTGGTGCGGGCCGCAGGCGTCGCGAGCACCCGGGCCGGGGCCGGCGTCGTGGAGGTGGTGTGCGTGGTGCGGGGCGCGGACGGTCGGCGCGCGACCACGTCGACGGGCGTCGGGAAGGAGGGGAACCAGCCGATCTGGTTGCCGTTGGCGGTCCAGTTCTCCTGCCTCACCCGGTAGACGACCGGGCCGGCCTGGTCGACGGTCACGCTGAACGAGGCGTTGCCGCTCTGGTTGACCGTGGTGGTGTCGAGGGTCGACCACTGGCTGCCGTTGACCCGCTGCTGGAGGGTGAGCACGCGCCCCGGGAAGGCCGGTCCCGGAAGGTCGGGGCGCGCCGGCAGGGTGGGCGTCGTGTCGACGTTGATGGTGAACGGCACACCGGCCAGCTCCTGTCCCGGGCCGAGCCCCGAGTCGTTGGAGACAGCCTTGAGCACGAGGTCCTGCGACTGCGCGACGGAGTTGAAGGCCGGCGTCGCGGCGCCGCCTCCGACCACCCGCAGCTTGATCCCGAACATCGACGGCGCGCGGTGGGTGAAGCGGAAGCTCCCGTCGGCCTTGGTCAACGTGCTGAAGCCCGGGAGGTCGGTCCACGCGTCGCCGGCCCGCCCCATGTGGGTCTGCAGGTGGATGCGCTGCTGGCCCGACCGGCCGAGGTTGCCCTGGAAGGTCAGGCTCTGGCCGCCGACGTACACCTTGGGCGAGACAGACAACGTCGAGGCCCGCCTGGCCGACGAGGAGCCGGCAGGCGCAAGCGTCACCATCATCAGGCCCACAATCACCAGGCACAGGACTGTGCGCACACGCAGGACGGCAGTCATGCCGGTCTCCTTCACCACTCGTCGGACCAGAGGAGGCTACGTGAAGACGGACGGGCGTATACCCGTTTTGACGGGAATGCCCTGCAGGCTCCCGAGCGCCCCGAGCGCCCCGAGCGCCCCGAGCGCCCCGACGGCGTCACCGGGTGGCGTCCGCCTCGCTGGGTACGACGTGCTGCACCGGGACCGTGAACTCCTCCCGGGCCGTGCTCACCAGGTCCCTGCGCAGCCACGTGGAGTGCCCGCGGGCATGGGTGGAGATGATGACCACGTCGGGCTCGAAGTCCTTGGCCGCCTGCCGCAGCGCCACCAGCGGCCGGTAGTCGCCGAGCTCGCCGGTGGCCTGGATGCCCTCGGCGGACAGCGCGTCGAGCATTGCCCCGAGGCGTTCCCGGGCCGCCCGGCGGGTGGCCTCCCACACGAAGGCGGCGCCCTCGACCTCGGCCTGCCCCGTGTCGACCGGGTTGGCAGGCACGCAGACGTGGATCTCGGCCCCGGTGCTCGCATGCACCTCGCGCAGCTCGTGCAGCAGGGCGTCCTCGGTCATCGTCTCGTTGGCCAGCAGCAGGACCTTGTCGATCGACTCCGCGCCGCCCGGCACCCCCAGCACCTCGTCACGCCGGCCCAGCCGGTTGAGCAGGTAGGCGCCGAGGATGACCCCCCACGCCAGCAGGCTCAGCAGCAGCTGCGAGCGGGTGTCACCGCTGAGTCCCATCTGCACCAGGATCGCGACGATCCCGGCGATGGTGAGCAGGGTGAGTACCGGGAAGCCCCACATCCGGACCCTCAGCTCGGCCTCCGGCGTACGGCGCCGCAGCACGAACTGCGACAGGCAGATCAGCAGGTAGACGAACAGGATGATCGCGCCCGAGGAGTTGAGCAGGAAGGCGAAGACGGTGTCGGGTGAGATGTAGGCGGCGACGACGCACAGGAAGCCGATCACCGACGACGACAGGATCGCCCGCACCGGCACGCCCCTGTCGTTGACGGTGAGCAGCGACACCGGCGCCTCGCGGCGCGCGGCCAGCACGAACAGCATCCGGCTCGCGGTGTAGAGCCCCGAGTTGAGGCAGGACAGGACCGCGGTGAGCACCACGGCGTTCATCAGGTGGTCGGCACCGGGGATGCCGATGATCTTGAAGGCGGTGACGTACGGCGACGCGTCGAGCTGGTCGCTGTCCCACGGGATCATGCAGGCCAGCAGGAACAGGGAGCCGACGTAGAACGTGCCGACCCGGATGACCACGGAGTTGGTGGCCTTGGCGATCGCCTTCTCCGGGTCGTGGGACTCGGCGGCCGCGATCGTCGCGATCTCCGCGCCGACCATCGAGAAGACCACGACCACGACCGAGGAGAAGATCGCCGACGTGCCCTGCGGCAGGAACCCACCGTGGTCGGTGAGGTGCTCGAAGTGGGTGCCGTCGCCGCTGATCACGCCGAAGACGTAGAGCCCCCCAAGGAGCAGGAAGACCGCGATCGCGGCCACCTTGATCCCCGCGAACCAGTACTCGAACTCGCCGTAAGAGCTCACCGAGAACAGGTTGGTGCCGGTCATCAGCGCCATCAGCAGCAGCGCCATCAGCCACAACGGCACGCCGGGCAGCCAGAACTGCACGACCTTCGCACCGGCGACGGCCTCGAAGCCCACCACGACGACCCAGAAGTACCAGTAGAGCCAGGCGACCGAGAAGCCGGCCCAGTCGCCGAGAGCGGCACGGGCGTAGTCGGAGAAGGAGCCGGTGCTCGGGTTGGCGGTCGCCATCTCGCCGAGCATCCGCATCACCATGATGATCATCACGCCGGTGATGGCGTAGGTGAGGAACGCCCCCGGCCCGGTGGTCTGCAGCACGACCCCGGAGCCCACGAACAGCCCGGCGCCGATCACGCCACCGATCGCGATCATGGTCAGGTGCCGCTGCTTGAGGCCCTTGTGCAGCTCTGGAGGTGCCGACATCCGAGATCTCCTGTCGTGCGTCGACCGCGGCCCCGACGCCCCGGTCACTCCCCGCAGCCTGCTCCCCGGCGCCGCACGGTGGCAACTCCGACGGCCGACCCTCGGACGCCCGGGTATCTGCGCAGCGCGCCGCTCGCTCCTCCATGGCACCTTCCTCCACCGTCGGGAACACCCATGTCCGCGCAGACCGTCGCCCTGTTCCTCGGGGTCACCCTGACCCTGCTCGTGGTGCCCGGCCCGTCCGCGCTCTTCGCCTTCACCCGGAGCATGCAGCAGGGTCCCCGGGCGGGCATGTGCGCCGTGGCGGGTCTCGAGACCGGACTGCTGGTGCACGTGCTGGCGGCGACCCTCGGTGTCTCGGGGCTGGTGGCGTCGTCGCCGGCTGCGCTGCAGGTCCTCCGGCTCGGCGGCGCGGCGTACCTCGCCCTGCTCGGGTTGCGCGGACTGCTGCGTGCCTCGTCCGTCCCCGTCTCCGCGCCGCACCTGGTGCACCCCGCGGTCCGGCTGTTCCGCGACGGGCTCGTCATCGACGTGCTGAACCCGAAGACACTGCTCTTCTTCCTGGCGCTGCTCCCCCAGTTCGTCGACCCCGAGCAGGGCCCGGTGGGGCGCCAGTCACTGCTGCTGGGCCTCACCGTGGTCGCGCTCGCGTGGGCGTGCGACAGCGGCTACGTGCTCGCCGGGTGGCTGCTTCGGCGCCGGCAGGTGGTGCCCGGCCTGTCACCTCGCATGGAGCGCGCGGCGGCCACGGCGTTCCTGGGCCTGGCCGCGCTGGCTGTCGCCGGCTGACCGCGGCGGCGCCGGATACCCAGGAAGTCGGGTGCACAGGAAGTCGGGTTCACCAGGCAGTCGGGCTCCCGGGCGGACGGGCCGCGACCGGGCACGCGGCATAGTGGAGTCGACCACGACCACCGCTCGAGGAGGAACCCGTGCTGCGCGACATCCCACCGTTCCGTGCCGACCACGTGGGTAGCCTGCTGCGCCCGCGACATCTGCTGCAGGCCCGGGATGACCACGCGTCCGGCACCCTCGACGACGCCGCGCTGCGCGAGATCGAGGACCGTGCCGTCGAGGAGGTGATCGACCTCCAGCGCGCGGCCGGGCTGCGCTCGGCGACCGACGGCGAGTTCCGCCGGGGTTCCTGGCACATGGACTTCATCTACCGCCTCGACGGCATCAGCAAGGCCCAGGACAACCTGGCGGTGCACTTCAAGAACGCCACCGGCGAGCTCGACTTCACCCCCGCCGCGCTCAAGGTCGACGGCAGGCTGGGCCTGTCGGAGACCATCTTCGGCGACGACTTCGCGTTCCTGCGCGACCACGTGGCCGGCGGCGTCACCCCGAAGCTCACGATCCCGTCGCCGAGCATGGTGCACTACCGCGGCGGCGCCGCGGCGATCGATCCCGACGTGTACGCCGACACCGACGCCTTCTGGGCCGACCTCACCGCGGCCTACCGCGAGCAGGTGCGGCGGGTGCACGAGCTGGGCTGCAGCTACCTGCAGCTCGACGACACGTCGCTGGCCTACCTCAACGACCCCGAGCAGCGCCGGGCCATGGCTGAGCGGGGCGAGGACTCCGAGCACCTGCACGAGGCCTACATCCGCCACCTCAACGAGGCGCTGGCCGGTCGTCCCGAGGGGCTCACCGTCACCACGCACATGTGCCGCGGCAACTTCCGCGACTCGTGGGTCGCCGAGGGCGGCTACGACTTCGTGGCCGAGGCGCTGTTCAACGAGCTCACCGTCGACGGCTTCTTCATGGAGTACGACGACGAGCGCTCGGGCACCTTCGAGCCGCTGCGGCACGTGCCCCCGGACAAGCTGGTCGTGCTCGGCCTGGTCACCACCAAGCACGGGGAGCTGGAGTCGAAGGACACCCTGAAGGCCCGGCTCGACGACGCCGCGCGGTACATCGACCTCGACCAGGTCTGCATCTCCCCGCAGTGCGGCTTCTCCTCCACCTTCGAGGGCAACTCGCTCAGCGTCGACCAGGAGAAGGCCAAGCTGGCGCTGCTGGTGGAGCTGGCCGACGAGGTCTGGGGCTGACCTCCGCGGCCACCCGGACGGTGCGGCTACGCTCCACCCGTCCGTCGGCCCGTAGGGCGGCTCGTCCACGCACGCCAGCTCTCAGGGAGATGCTCCATGCAGACAGAGATCCACTACAGCCCGGCGCACGCGGCCGCGAAGCTCACCCTGGCCACGGGCGAGTCGGTGCGGGCCGAGTCGGGCGCGATGCTCGCGATGTCGTCGGGTCTCAGCATGGAGACCTCGACCCAGGGCGGGGTCCTGAAGGGGCTCCGTCGCGCCGTCCTCGGCGGTGAGTCGTTCTTCATGAACACCTTCACCGCGCAGAGCGACGGCGCGGAGCTGTGGCTGGCGCCGGCGCTGCCGGGCGACGTGGTCTCGTGGCCGCTGCAGGGCAACACGCTGTTCGTGCAGTCGGGGTCGTTCCTGGCCTCCTCGAGCGGTGTCGAGGTCGACACGAAGTGGGGCGGCGGCAAGACCTTCTTCTCCAGCGAGGGGCTGTTCATGCTGCGGGTGTCGGGCACCGGTGAGCTGCTGCTCTCCAGCTACGGCGCGATCCACGCCATCGACCTGCAGCCGGGCCAGACCTACACCGTGGACACCGGGCACATGGTGGCCTGGTCCGAGGGCGTGACCTATGCGGTGCGCAAGGTGGGCGGCTGGAAGTCGACGCTCTTCTCGGGTGAGGGCCTGGTCTGCGACCTCACCGGCCCCGGCCGGATCTACCTGCAGACCCGCAGCCAGGACGCCTTCCTCGGCTGGCTGATCCCGAAGCTGCCCCAACCCAGCAGCAGCTAGCCCAGCCGCTGCCGGCCGCAGCCGCTCACACCAGGTCGACCTCGGCGTGCGCGGCCCCACCCGCGAGCCGGGCGTAGCCCGGACCTCGGTCGAAGAACGCCGCGCTCGGGGCCGGTCGGTCGGCCCGCTCGGCGGCGGTGGCGTCGGCGTCGTACCCGAGCGAGTCGTCGTCGAGCGCACCGGTGAGCACCACGCCGTAGTCGGCCAGCGCCGCCTCGGGTGAGACCTTGCGCCACACCACGTCGCGCACGACCAGCGCCGGGTCGCGGGCCAGCGGGTCACCCCACCCTCCGCCACCCGTGGTGCGGATCCGGATGACCTCGCCGGCCGCGATCGGCTCGGCGTCAGCGAGGGCGTCGACCTCGCGCTCGTTCGGACCACCCGGGTCGACGACCACCTCGAAGGGCCGGCC
>JBBQRV010000051.1:0-17154 GCA_038214475.1 Propionibacteriales bacterium
GCCGAGGCGGACCACGGGCAGGTCGCCGCCGAGCTGGAAGGTGCCGGAGGCGGCAGCGAGGTTGGTCGTGCAGGTCGGTGCGGTGGTCATGCGATCTCCTTGCGGTTGCGGATGGTCACGCCGGGCTCTCGGTGCGGTCGCCGGCCCAGGTGGTGTGGAAGGTGCCCTCGCGGTCGACCCGCTGGTAGGTGTGGGCACCGAAGTTGTCGCGCAGTCCCTGGATCAGGGCTGCAGGGAGCCGGTCACGGCGCAGCCCGTCGAAGTAGGCGAGCGACGACGAGAAGGCGGGCGTGGGCACGCCGGCCCGGGCCGCGGTCGCCACCACGTCGCGCCAGGCGTCGACGCCCTGAATCACGGCCTCGGCGAAGTAGGGCGTGGTGAGCAGGGTGGTGAGGTCGGGCTCGTCGGCGTACGCCTCACGGATCCGGTCGAGGAACTGGGCGCGGATGATGCAGCCGCCGCGCCAGATGGTGGCCATCGATCCCAGGTCGATGTCCCAGCCGTGCTTATCGGCGCCCGCCGCGATCTGGTCGAAGCCCTGGGCGTAGGCCACCACCTTGGACGCGTAGAGCGCCGCGCGGACGGCGTCGACGAACTCGTCGCGGTCGACGTCGACCCGCTCGGACTCCGGCGAGGTGGAGAACACGGCGCGGGCCGCCTCGCGCTGCTCGGTGTGACCCGAGAGGCTGCGCGCGAACGTCGCCTCCGCGATGCCGGTGATCGGCACCCCGAGGTCGAGGGCGCTCTGCACGGTCCAGCGGCCGGTGCCCTTCTGCTCGGCGGCGTCGCGGACGACGTCGACGAAGGGCTTGCCGGTGTCGGCGTCGGTGTGGGAGAGGACGTCGGCGGTCATCTCGATGAGGAACGACTCCAGGTCGCCGCCGTTCCAGTCCCGGAAGACGTCGGCGATCTCGGCGGGCTCGAGACCGAGCACGCTGCGCAGCAGGTCGAAGGACTCGGCGATCAGCTGCATGTCGGCGTACTCGATGCCGTTGTGCACCATCTTGACGAAGTGGCCGGCGCCGTCGGTGCCGACGTGCGTGCAGCAGGGCACGCCGTCGACCTGCGCCGCGATCGACTCCATCACCGGGCCGAGCACCTCGTAGGCGTGGTCGGAGCCGCCGACCATGATCGAGGGCCCGTCGAGGGCCCCCACCTCGCCGCCGGAGACGCCCATCCCGACGAAGTGCAGTCCCTTCTCCTCCAGGGCTGCCTGCCGGCGCAGGGTGTCGGTGAAGTGCGCGTTGCCGGCGTCGACGACGATGTCGCCCTCGTCGAGCAGCGGCACCAGCTCGTCGATGACCGCGTCGGTGCCGGGGCCCGCCTTGACCATCACGATCACCGCGCGCGGCCGGTGGAGGGATGCCACGAAGTCCTGGAGGCTCTCCGAGCCCACGAAGTCACCCTCGTCACCGAACTCCTCGACCAGGCGGGTCATCCGCTCGGTCGTGCGGTTGTGCACGGCCACGGTGTGCCCGTGCCGGGCGATGTTGCGGGCCAGGTTGCGGCCCATCACCGCGAGGCCGGTGACGCCGATCGTCGCCCGAGCCCCGGAGCCGTCGCCGCGAGTGTCGTCGGGGCTGCTGGTGCGGTCTGGCATTCCTGCTCCCTGTCGTCGTCGGGCGGCCCGGGGGACAGGACCACCTCAGGGTGCAACCAACGCGATGCCCAGACATTCCCCGCCGGGCGAGGCGCGGTTCAGATCACCAGCGCGGTGGCGATCGCGGCCACGCCCTCGCCCCGCCCGGTCAGGCCGAGCCCGTCGGTGGTGGTGGCGCTCAGCGAGACCGGTGCCCCCAGCGCGGCCGAGAGCGTGGCCTGGGCCTCCTCGCGACGCGCGCCCAGACGCGGCCGCTCACCGATCACCTGCACCGAGACGTTGCCGATCTCGAAGCCGGCCGCCCGCACCCGGCGGGCGGTCTCGGTGAGCAGGGTCACGCCCGAGGCCCCGACCCACTGTGGCTCGGAGATGCCGAACTGGGTGCCCAGGTCGCCGAGGCCGGCGGCGGAGAGCAGCGCGTCGCAGGCCGCATGGGCGGCGACGTCGGCGTCGGAATGGCCCTCGAGGCCCCGCGGCTCGTCGGGCCAGAGCAGGCCGGCCAGATGCATCGGCGAACCGTCGGCGAACCGGTGGACGTCGGTGCCGATGCCGATGCGAGGGGTTTTCTGCACGTGCTGATCATGCCTGAGCAACAATCGACGACGTGACCGAACCCTCGTACCCCGCTCGCGCGCGGCCCGGCTTCGGCTGGGGAGCCGCCGGCGTCGTCACCGGCCTGACCGGGCTGGCGGCCAGCCTGGCGACCGCGTCGCTGCTGGGCGTGCGGGTCAACCCGGTCGTCGGCGTCGCCGAGGCCGTCATCCAGATCACTCCGGGCCCGCTCGCCGAGCGGCTGATCAAGCTGGTCGGGCAGCGCGACAAGCCGCTGCTGGTGACCGGTGTGGTCGTGGTGCTGCTCCTGCTCTTCTGGTACGCCGGTCGCCTCGCCGCGCGTCGACCCGGCGCCTCGCAGATCGTGTTCCTCGTGCTCGCGGCGCTGGGGGGCCTGGCCGTGCTGACCAGGCCCAACGCCCTGCCCACCGATCTGGTTCCCGTGCTCGTCGGTGGCGTCGTCTGGCTTGCGCTGATGCCGTGGTTGACCGCACGGCTGCGTTCGGCCGCACCGGTCGACGACGCCTCCCGGCGGGCGTTCCTGCTCCGGCTCGGCGGGGGCGTGCTCGCGGCCGGGGTGCTCGGCGGGCTGAGCCGCTTCTTCGGCCGGGGCCGGCGCGCCGTCGAGGCGACCCGCAAGCTGCTCCGCCTGCCGATCACGATGCCGCCGGTGCCGGCGGGTGCCGACCTGGGCATCGACGGCCAGCCGCCCTGGCGCACCCCGGCGTCGTCCTTCTACCTGATCCACACCGCCATCGGGCTGCCCGCCGTCGACCCGACCACCTGGCGGCTGCGGGTGCACGGCATGGTCGAGAAGGAGCTCTCGCTGTCGTTCCAGGACCTGGTGGACCGTCAGCTCACCGAGGCGTGGATCACCCTGAACTGCGTGTCCAACCCGGTCGGCGGGGACCTGGTCGGCAACGCCTGGTGGAGCGGGGTCAGGATCGCCGACGTGCTCGCCGAGGCCGGCGTGCTGCCGGGCGCCGATGCGGTGAAGCAGACGTCGGAGGACGGCTGGAACTGCGGTACGCCGCTCGGGGCGCTCACCGACGACCGCAACGCGATGCTGGCCCTGGGCATGAACGGCCAGCCGCTGCCGATCGAGCACGGCTTCCCGGTGCGGATGATCGTGCCCGGGCTCTACGGCTACGTGTCCGCCACCAAGTGGCTGGTCGACCTCGAGGTGACCCGGTTCCAGGACTTCTCGGCGTACTGGACCGACCGGGGCTGGTCGGAGAGGGGGCCCGTCAAGATCGCCTCGCGCATCGACGTGCCCCGCTCGGGTCAGCGAGTGCCGGCCGGTGTGCTGACGGTGGCCGGCACGGCGTGGCAGCAGCACTCGGGGGTCCGCGGCGTGGAGCTGTCGGTCGACGGCGGCCCCTGGTCGCCCGCGACCCTGGGCACGGTGCCCGACACCGACACCTGGGTGCAGTGGCGCGGCGAGGTGCGAGTCAGTGCCGGCGACCACCAGCTCCAGGTGCGCGCGATCGACGCGGCCGGCCAGCCACAGACCAGCGTGGTGCGCGACGTCGTACCCGACGGTGCGACCGGGCTCGCAGGCATCTCCTTCACCGCGACGTGAGCCGCTGACGAATCGGTGCGGCCGGTGGCGGGCCCCTAGACTTGACCGGTGACGTTCCGGCTCCATGACACCGCGACCCGTGAGGTCAGAGACTTCGTTCCCCTCGAGGAGGGGAAGGTCGGCATGTACCTGTGCGGGCTCACGGTCCAGTCCGAGCCGCACGTGGGTCACATCCGCTCGGCGGTCAACTTCGACGTGCTCCAGCGCTGGCTGCGGGTGAGTGGCTACGAGGTCACGTTCATCCGCAACACGACCGACATCGACGACAAGATCCTGGCGAAGTCGGAGGAGCAGGCTCGCCCCTGGTACAACCTCGCCTACCTGATGAACCGTGAGCTGCAGCGGGCCTACGACGCGCTCAACGTCGCGCCACCGACCTACGAGCCGGCCGCCACCGGGCACATTCCCGAGATGGTCGAGCTGATCACCGAGCTGATCACCCGGGGACACGCCTACCCGGCCGAGGACGGCTCCGGGGACGTCTACTTCGACGTGCGCTCCTGGCCGGCGTACGGCGAGCTGACCCGGCAGAAGATCGACGACATGGAGGCCGCCGCCGACGCGGATCCGCGCGGCAAGCGCGACCCGCGCGACTTCGCGCTGTGGAAGGGCTGGAAGAAGGCCACCGAGCCCGAGACCGCGTCCTGGCCCTCGCCGTGGGGCCGAGGGCGGCCGGGCTGGCACATCGAGTGCTCGGCGATGGCGGGCAAGTACCTCGGCACCGCCTTCGACATCCACGGCGGAGGCGTCGACCTGCGCTTCCCCCACCACGAGAACGAGCAGGCCCAGTCGCGGGCAGCCGGTCACCCGTTCGCGTCGTACTGGATGCACAACGCGTGGATCACCACCTCCGGCGAGAAGATGAGCAAGTCGCTCGGCAACTCGCTGGTGGTCCCGGAGGTGCTCAAGCGGGTCCGGGCGATCGAGCTGCGGTTCTACATGGTGGCCGCGCACTACCGCTCGCACGTGGAGTTCAGCTTCGAGGCACTCGACGAGGCCGCGCAGGGCTTCCGGCGCATCGAGTCGTTCCTCGCCCGCGCCGCGGAGCTGGGCGTCGACCTGGACGCCGGCGTGCTGCCTCCCGCCTTCAGCGAGGCGATGGACGACGACCTGGGCACGCCTGCCGCGGTCGCGGTGATCTACGACGCCGTGCGCGAGGGCAACAAGCTGCTCCCCGCAGGCGCCTCCCCGGAGCTGGCCGAGGTGGCGAGCAGCGTGCGGGCGATGCTGGACGTGCTCGGGCTCGACCCGGCCGACCCCGCCTGGGGGAGCACGCCCACGGCGGCCGCCGACCAGCTGACGCACGCCGTCGACGTGCTGGTGGCCGGGCTGCTCGACCAGCGCACCGAGGCCCGGGCGAGCAAGGACTTCGCCGCAGCCGACGCGATCCGCGACCGGATCCGGGCTGCCGGCATCGACATCGAAGACACCCCCAACGGTCCGAAGTGGAGCATCGAGTAAATGGCCGGCAACTCCCAGCGCAAGGGCGCGATCAAGAAGACCGGCAAGGGCAACCCCACCGCGGGTTCCGGCGGGCGGGTCAAGCGTGCCCTCGAGGGCCGCGGCCCCACCCCGAAGGCCAAGGACCGCCCCAACCACAAGGTCTACAAGGACCGCGAGAAGGTGGCCCGCAAGGCCTCCGCGCGTCCGCGCGCCAAGGCGAGTGGCGGCGACTCCGAGTGGATCGCGGGCCGCAACTCCGTCGTCGAGGTGCTGCGGGCCGGGATGCCGGTGAGCGCCGTCTACGTCGCCGACGGCACCGAGCGCGACGGCCGGCTCCGGGAGGCGTTCAAGCTGGCCGCCGAGTCGGGCATCTCGCTGATGGAGGTGCCGCGGGCCCAGCTCGACAAGATCACCCACGGCGCGGTGCACCAGGGGCTCGCGGCCCGGGTGCCGGCCTACGAGTACGCCCACCCCGACGACCTGCTCGACCGGGCGGCGCAGATGAGCGAGAAGCCGCTGATCGTGGCCCTCGACTCGGTGACCGACCCCCGCAACCTGGGTGCCGTGGTCCGCAGTGCCGCCGGGTTCGGTGCGCACGGCGTGCTGATCCCGGAGCGTCGTGCGGCCGGCATGACGGCCAGCGCGTGGAAGACCTCCGCGGGCGCAGCCGCCCGGATCCCGGTGGCCCAGGCGGTCAACCTGGTGCGCCAGCTCAAGGCCTACCAGGACGCCGGCTGCATGGTCGTGGGCCTCGCCGCCGACGGTGACGTGTCGCTGCCCGACCTCGACCTCGCCGACGGTCCGCTGGTGGTCGTCGTCGGCTCGGAGGGCAAGGGGCTCTCCCGCCTGGTGACCGAGACGTGCGACCAGCTGGTGTCGATCCCGATGGTCAACTCCCTCGAGTCGCTCAACGCCGGGGTCGCGGCATCCGTCGCCCTGTACGCGATCGCACGGGAGCGCGGCTGAACGACGTGCCGCCCCGGACCCCGCCGCGGGTCCACCTGCTGCGCGGGCTGCTGGTCGTGCTCGGCTGGCTGGTGCTGACCGCCGTCGTCGCCGGCTGGCTGTTCCTGCACAGCGAGCGCGCCGTGGTGCTCGCCAGCCACGACGCGGTCGTGCGGCCGACGCTGGGGTCCGACGTGGTGCTGCACACCGGGCCGGTGCTGCCCGACGTACGCACGTCGTCCGGGAGCCGGCTCGGGGTGGACATCACCCTCGGCAAGACCGAGGCCAGCTCCACCGACGTGCTGATCGAGCGCTACGCCTACCTGGCCAGCCAGCCCGATGCGCAGATCCGCAAGGTCGGGGCGGCCGTGCGGGAGATGGCGTGGTCGGCCGCGCTGCGCGGTGGCGTGCTGGCCCTGGTGCCGGTGACGGTCTGGGTGCTGCTGGGGCGCACCCGGCGCCACGAGCTGTGGGTGCGGCTACGGAGCCCCGCCGGCCTGGCCTGGGTGGTGGTCGCAGGCGGGCTCGTCGTGCTCGTGTGGCAGCCGTGGTCCAGCGACGACGACACGGTGGCCGAGCAGTTCGACTGGACCCCGCTGGCCGACTTCGTCGGGCCGTCGGTCCGGCTGCCCGAGGAGGCCGCCCGGCTCGAGGTGCGCGTCGACGCGACCTCCAGCGGCACCCGGCGACTGATCGCCAGCGCCGTGGACACCTACGCGAAGAGCAAGACGTTCTACGCCGCCGCCGCCGACCAGGCGGCCGGACTCGACCTGCGCCGGCCCGAGGACGGCGAGAGCGTCGCGATCCTGGTCTCCGACCGGCACGACAACATCGGCATGGACCAGGTGGCGCGCGCGGTCGGTGACGCGGCCGGCGCCACGGCCGTGCTGGACGCCGGCGACGACACCTCCACCGGCGGCTCGTGGGAGGCCTTCAGCCTCGACTCGCTGGACAACGCCTTCGACGGCTACGACAAGTACGGCGTGGCCGGCAACCACGACCACGGCGACTTCGTGACCGGCTACCTCGCCGATCGCGGCTGGACGATGCTCGCCGGCGAGACCGTGACCGGGCCGGGTGGCGCCACCCTGATCGGAGTCGACGACCCGCGCTCCAGTGGCCTGGGCAGCTGGCGTGACGAGGACGGGCTGAGCTTCGACGAGGTCGGTCAGCGCCTCGCGGACGCCACCTGCGCGCAGGCGGAGGCGGACTCGGCGCCGGTGGCCACCGTGATGGTGCACGACGTCGACCTCGCCGACGCGGCGCTGGCCCGCGGCTGCGCCGACCTGGTCGTCGGGGGTCACCTGCACGTGCAGGTCGGGCCGACGCGGGTGGCGCCGGACCAGGCAGTCGGCCCGGGCGACGCCGACTCGGGCTCCGGCTGGAGCTACACCAACGGCACCACCGGGGGAGCGGCGTACGCGTTCGCGCTCGGCAGCAAGCCCCGCCGTACCGCGGAGGTCACCCTGGTCACCTATCGCGACGGGCGCCCCGTGGGCCTCCAGTGGGTGCTGCTGGAGACCAACGGGGTGTTCCGCGTGGGCGGTTACGTCACGCTCTGACGCGGGTGCCGAGCCCACGCGCTAACGTCGAGGCATGAGCAGAGACCAGCTGCAGCCAGAGGACACCCTCGACGACCGCGGGGTCGACGACGTGCTCGACGAGGGCATCTCGCCGCCGGAGTCCTACCGGGGTGTCTTCGCCAAGGGCGTCACCGACCGTGAGGAGCTCGAGGGCGAGACCCTCGAGGAGCGGATGCGGCAGGAGGAGCCCGAGAGCTGGGCCGACCAGGACGACACCGGGGACGACGAGGACCAGGGGCCGGCCGAGGACGTCGGCAACGAGGTCGGCGACGCCCGGACCGGGCGGCTGGTCGCGACCGAGTCGGGCTACGACCTGGCCGCGGAGGACGAGGGCATCGACGGTGCCGGCGCCAGCGCCGAGGAAGCCGCGATGCACACCATCGAGGACTGACCCGCCGACTTCGCGGCGATACTCGGACGTCCTAGTATCGAGGACGTGCCCACCACAGTCGACCGTCTCCTGCCCACCGACGACGCCGAGGCCCTGCTCGAGCTGACTCGCGACATCTGCGCCCGCGAGCTGGCGCCCCAGGCGTCGGCGATGGAGGAGAAGGCCGAGTTCCCCGCCGCGGCGTACCGGCTGCTGGGGCGCAGCGGGCTGCTGTCGCTGCCGTTCGACGAGGAGTACGGCGGCGGCGCCCAGCCCTACGAGGTCTACCTGCAGGTGATCGAGGAGATCGCCACCGCCTGGCCCAGTGTCGGGGTCGGCGCGAGCGTGCACTCGTTGACCGCGGGGGTGGTGGCCACCAACGCCTCCGCCGAGCAGCAGGCAGAGTGGCTGCCGAAGATGCTCTCGGGCGACTGGCTGGGCGCGTACTGCCTGTCCGAGCCGCAGGCCGGCTCCGACGTGAGCGGCATCCGCACCGCTGCGGTGCGCGACGGCGACGACTACGTCGTCACCGGCACCAAGTCGTGGATCAGCAACGGCTCGTGCGCCGACTACTACATCCTCTTCGCCCGGACCTCCGAGGACGCCAAGCGCGGCCTGTCGGCGTTCATCGTGCCCGCCGACACCGAGGGGATGAGCTTCGGTGCCCCCGAGAAGAAGATGGGCCTGGCCTGCGACGTCACCACCCAGGTGCTCTTCGACGGTGCCCGGATCCCGGCGGCCCAGCGGATCGGCGAGGAGGGCCAGGGCATGAAGGTGGCGCTGTCGGCGCTGGACGCCGGCCGGCTCGGGATCGCCGCCGTCGGCACCGGCATCGCCCAGTCGGCACTCGCCCTCGCCGTCGACTACGCCGGTGAACGGCAGCAGTTCGGTCGCGCCATCGGCGAGTTCCAGGGCCTGCAGTTCCTGCTCGCCGACATGGGGGCCGATGTCGAGCGGGCCCGGTCGACATACCTGCACGCGGCCCGGCTCAAGGACGCGGGGCGGCCGTTCTCGCGACAGGCCAGCATCGCCAAGCTGACCGGATCCGACGCCGCGATGCGGGTGACGACCGACGCGGTGCAGGTGTTCGGCGGGAACGGCTACACCCGCGACTACCCCGTGGAGCGGTTGATGCGGGACGCGAAGGTGACCCAGATCTTCGAGGGCACCAACCAGATCCAGCGGATGGTCATCGGGCGCGACCTGCTGCGCTGACGGGTGTCCCCACCCGCCAATTGGTCGATCGTGGCAGGGGTTGGGGCCGGATCACGTGTCGTTGTCGACCAATCGGCGAGCTGAGCCACGCCACCGGTACGGCGGGCTGTCGCAGCGCGCCGATTGGTCGGTTGTGACGTGTCCGGGCGGCAGATCGGCTGCCGTTGTCGACCAATTGGCGCGTCGTGACGCGTCACTCGGCCGCCGACGACACCTCCGGCGGCGCGATCACCTCGTCTGGCCGGGCGGTCAGCACCGTGTCGATGTAGTCGCGCGCGGTGGTGATGATGTCGACCTCGTAGCCGGCCCGCTCCGACAGGTACCACCGGTGCACCAGGATCTCGTGGTAGAGCTCCGGCGCCTCGAGCTTGCCGCGCAGCGCGGCCGGGACCATCGCCACCACCGGCTCGTAGGACTCCGTCAGCCAGCGGTTCGCGACCAGCGCCCGGTCCTCGCCGCCGAGGTCGGCGTGGGCGGTGAACGCCGAGATGTCGTTGAGCAGCCGGCGGGCCTGGTTGTCCTCCACCGCCATCCCGGTCAGCGACTGCAGCTCACGGCTGTGGTGGCCGAGCTCCACCACCCGCGGCCGGATCCGGATCTGGTCGCCGTCGTAGTCGGTGACGATGTCGAGCTCGTCGACGTCGAAGCCGAGGTCGTTGAGCCGTTCGATCCGCTGCTCGATGCGCCACATCTCACCGGCGGTGAACTCCTCCTCGCTGGTCAGCTCGGTCCACAGCGCGTCGTAGCGCTCACGGATCAGGTCGACCACCTCGAAGGCGCCCACCTCGCCCTCGACGGCCTGGCTGGCCTCGAGGTCGAGAAGCTCCGCAAAGACGTTCTCGGTGGCGATGGTGAGATCGTACTCCCGCATGCGCGCCGAGAGCGTCGGCCTGAGCTCACCGGTCTCCGCGTCGACGAGGTACGCCGCGTAGCCGCCGGCGCTGCGCCGGAACAGCACGTTCGACAGCGACACGTCACCCCAGAAGAAGTCGGAGAGGTGCAGCCGCACCAGCAGCACGACGAGGGCGTCGATCAGCGAGGGCAGGTTGTCGGCGGAGAGCCCGTGCGCGAACAGCGAGCGGTAGGGCAGCGAGAACTTCAGGTGCTCGGTGAGCAGCGCCGCGGGCAGCGGCTCGCCGTCGGCGCCGACCCGGCCCGCCACCACGCCCTGGGCCACCACGGCCGGCAGCCCGAGCCGGTGCAGGTCGCGTAGCATCCGGTACTCGCGGAACGCGATCGGCTCCTCGGTCTCCTTCACCGCGTAGGTGCGCTCACCGAGGCGCACGATGCGCACCACGTGCCGCGACAGGCCGCGGGGGAGGGGGACGACGTACTCGTCGGTCCACTCCTCCAGCGGGATGCTCCACGGCAGCCGGATGATCGCGGGGTCCGGCCGGTTGGCGACGATGCGCAGCGGCATCCGCCCATCCTGCCGTAGTCAGAGCGTGTGCAGCGAGAAGCCGGGTCCGGAGGATGCCGGGAGCACCACCTCGTCACCGTCGCGGTACGCCGCCCCCACGCCGTCGGTGTCCAGCACCAGGGCGGGGCGTGGGTCGCCGAGCATGCCTGCCTGGAGCCGGATCTCGGGACCGGCCGCGCGCCTGGCGCAGACCAGCACGGACCCGTCCGGGTGCTCGCGCACGAAGACCATCGCGTCGTCGGAGACGTGCGCCCAGCGCAGCCCGCCACGCCGCAGCGCCACCCGGTCGCGGCGGGCCCGGGCCAGCCCTGAGTACACCGCGAGCGTGTCGAGGTCCCACGCCTCACGACGGTCCCAGGGCATGGTGCGCCGGGAGTCCTCACCGACCACGCCCTCCAGCCCGATCTCGTCACCGGCGAAGACCATCGGCACGCCGGGCAGGGTGAACTGCAGCCCCGCCGCCACCCGATGCAGCTCGGCGGAGCCCACCAGGGTGCGGATCCGGGCGCTGTCGTGGGAGCCGAGGATGTTCCAGGACGCCTGCTGGGCCGCCCACCCGAGCCGGCCGGCCCGCCACCGGATCGCGGTGACCACCTGGCCGCCGGTCCGCCGCGGCACCGGCACCGGCGTGCCGAACGAGCGGGCGGGCGTCGACGCGGCTCGCAGCCACTCCCACACCGGCCACGAGAAGCCGGCGTAGTTCATCACCCCGTGCCAGCCGTCGACGTCGACGTCACCGGAGGCGTCGTGGTTGTGTTCGCCGATCACCAGCGCGTCGGGTCGTTGTGCGAGGGCGGTGCGCCGGATGCCGCGGGCCACCTCGTGGTTGAGGTCGACGTCGCGCAGCCGCCCGGTCATGTTGGCCACGTCGATGCGCCAGCCGTCCACGTCGTACGGCGGGCGCAGCCAGCGCGCCACGATCGAGTCGGGGCCCTCCACGAACGCCGCCCGGAGCGCCGGGTCGGCGTGGTTGAGCTTGGCGAGCGTGGCGAAGCCCATCCAGGTCTCGTAGCTGCCGTCGGGCCGGAAGCTGTAGTAGCCGCGCTCGGGGGAGGCGGGATCGGCCTGGGCCCGCCGGAACCACTCGTGGGTGTCGCCGGTGTGGTTGGTCGGCAGGTCGCCCAGGATCCGCCAGCCGCGGGCGTGCACGGCCGAGACGAGGCGGTGGTAGGCGTCGTCGCCGCCCAGCAGCGGATCGATCTCCTCGAACGTCGAGGCGTTGTAGTGGTGGTTGGACTCGGCCGGGAACAGCGGCGTCGTGTAGAGGATCGTCGCGCCGACCTCGGCCACGTGGTCGAGGTGCTCGGTGACGCCGTCGAGGTCGCCGCCGAAGACCTGGGTGGCGGTGCGCGGGTCGCCGATCTCGAAGACGACCGGGTCGTCCCAGTCGGCCGCGACCGCCCAATGGGGGAGGTCGCGGGAGCTGGCCGCCTCAGAGCGGGCGAACCGGTCGGGGAACACCTGGTAGACGACGCCGTCACGGCCCCAGTCGGGGGCGGGCGCGTGCGTGGAGACCCGGAAGTCGAAGGCGTCGGGGACGTCGTGGTCGAACACCCCGGCCCCGGTCAGCCAGTGCTGCTCCTCGCCGACCCGCACGAGGAAGCGGTAGTGCATCACCGGGTTGTGCAGCGGGATCGTGCCCTCCCACCAGGTGGTGTGGTCGTCGGTGCCCACGACCCGGCAGGCGTGGAACGTCGGTTCGGCGTCCTGGGTGGTGCGCAGCCAGACCTCGGACACCTCGGTCGCCGTCCGGCACCGCAGTGCGACCTGGTCACCCAGGGTCCGGGTGCCCTCGTCGACGTACAGCGGCGAGCCGTCGTGGTGCGGTGCGGACAGCGGCAACGTCATGGCGCCATTGTCGGGCATCACCCGACGGCGGCCTGCTCGCCCTCCGGGTGCGGGATCCGGGCCACGTGCAGGCGGGCGTGCGCGATCGCCTCGGGCGTGCTGGCGAACACGTGGGCCGGGTGGGCCAGCACGCCGTAGACGCCGATCGCGTCGAGCAGGGGGGAGTGCTGTGCCGGCACGCCGGAGAGCAGCACCGCGATGCCGCGCCGTTGCAGATGGGTGAGGGTGTCGCGGAGCACGGCCGCCCCGGTGGCGTCGATCGACGAGAGCCGCGACAGCCGCAGGATCACCACGCGTACGTCGGTCAGCGCGGCCAGCTCGAGCAGCGACTGGTGGGCGCCGGCGAAGAAGAGCGGCCCGTCGATCCGGTAGGCCACGATGTGCTGGTCGAGCAGGGCCGACTCCTCGTCGGCATGGTCGCCGGTCGAGACCGGGACCGCCTCGACCGTCACCGATCCGGCCATCCGGCGCAGCGCCAGCGCGCCGGCGGCGACCACTCCGAGCAGGACCGCGGCGACCAGGTCGAGCAGCACGGTGGCGCTGACGGTGGCCACGAGCACGGCCGCCTCTCCGCGTCCCGCGCGCCACAACGAGGAGAGCGCTCCGATCTCGACCATCCGGACGCAGGTGGCCAGCAGCACCCCGGTCAGGGCGGCCAGGGGGATCTCGGAGACCACCGGGCCGATCGCGAGCACCACCAGGAGCAGGAAGGCCGAGTGCGTCAGGGCGGCCAGCCTGGACCGGGCGCCGCTGCGCACGTTGACGGCGGTGCGGGCGATGGCCGCGGTCGCGGGCATGCCACCGAAGAGCGGTGACGCCAGGTTGGCCAGGCCCTGCCCGAACAGCTCGCGGTCGGGGTCGTGCTGTTCGGAGACGCTCATGGCGTCGGCGACGGTGGCGGACAGCAGGCTCTCCAGCGCGGCCAGCAGGGCGACCGCGAGCGCGGGGAGGACCAGGCTCCCGAGCTCGGCCCAGGGCACGTCGGGCAGGCGAGGGCTCTGCAGCCCGGAGGGCAGGCTGCCGATGCGGTCGACGTCGAGGCCGGTCGTCCGGGCGACGGCCGTGGCGGCTGCGACCGCGATCAGCGACGCGGGGAGGCCGGGACGCACCCGCTGGAGCCCCAGCATGCCGGTCATCACGGTCAGCGACATCACCAGCGGTGTCCAGTGCGGCTGCTCGGCCCAGGTCGTGACCGCCGACCAGGCGAGGGGGATGACTCCGTCGCCGTGGGCCGAGACCCCGAGGACCCCGGGCAGCTGCTGCAGGGCGATCACCAGGGCGATGCCCAGGGTGAATCCCTGCACGACCGGCAGGGGCACGTACTTGGCGTAGCGGCCGAGCTTCGCCACCGCCATCGCGATCAGGAAGACCCCGGCCATCAGGCCGACGACGAAGACGCCGCTGGCCCCGAACCTGCCGATGATCGGCAGCAGCACCACGGTCATGGCGCCGGTGGGGCCACTGACCTGGAGGTTGCTCCCGCCGAAGAACGCGGCGACCGTTCCGGCCACGACCGCGGTGGCGAGGCCGGCGCCGGCACCGAGCCCGGAGGAGATGCCGAAGGCGAGCGCGAGCGGCAGGGCGACCAGGCCGACGGTGACCCCGGCGATCACGTCGCGGCGCGGGGAGCGGCCCATGGCGGTGAGCGAGGCCCGGTCCGGCAGCAGTCGCCGGGCCGTCGCGGCGAAGCTCACGAGCCGGACCGGCGGGTCAGCTCGTCGACGAGCTCCACGGGCTGGGCGAGCTTCTCGACCAGGATCGTGCGCGCGGCAAGGAGCAGGTCGCGCACCTGGGGGACGGCGAGCGAGTAGATGACCTCCGTGCCTCGGCGGCGCTGCTCGACCAGGCCGGCCTTGCGCAGCACCGAGAGCTGCTGGGAGAGGTTGCTGGGCTCTATCTCGATGGCGGCGAGCAGCTCGTGCACCGGCTTGTCACCGTCGGCCAGCAGCTCGAGGACCCGGATCCGGGCCGGGTGGCCGAGGGTGCGGAAGAAGTCCGCCTTCACCTGGTAGAGCTGCACGAAGCCTCCTAGACTTGATGAATTGAAGAATACTTCATCTTGTCAGGTAATGCCTCATCGCAGCTTCGCGGCACCCGGCCCGGTCTCGGCGAGGACGTCGCCCGGGTTGGAGAGCGCGCAGCTGCGCAGGCTGAGGCAGCCGCAGCCGATGCAGCTGGTGAGCTGGTCGCGCAGCTGCTCGATCCTCCTGATCTGTTCGTCGAGACGGGACCGCCAGGCTCGGCTCAACCGGCTCCAGTCGGCCTTGGTGGGTGTGCGGTTCTCCGGGAGGGTGGCCAGCGAGGCGCTGATCTCCTCGAGCGAGAGCCCCACCTGCTGGGCGGCCCGCACGAACGCGAGGCGGCGCAGGGTCTGCTGCTCGTAGCGCCGCTGGTTGCCCGTCGTACGCACGGAGTGGATCAGGCCCCGGGCCTCGTAGAAGCGGACCGCCGACGTCGCGAGGCCCGAGCGCTGCGACAGCTGACCGATTGTGAGCTGGGTCATTCCCCTTCTCCCTTGACTTCAAGTTAACTACAACTATCACCATGGTGCCATGACCTTGACCGTGACCCACCCCACCGGCCCCGCTCCCACCCGGACCGAGCTCCTCCGTCTGATCGGGCTGATGACCGGCGACGAGAAGCACAGCGCCGCCGCGACCTCGACCCTGGATGTGATCCGGGTGCTCTACGACCGGGTCCTGCACGTCGACCCGGCCACCGCCGGAGACCCCGGGCGCGACCGGTTCCTGCTGTCGAAGGGCCACGGTCCGATGGCCCACTACGCGGTGCTCGCGGCCCGCGGCTTCTTCCCGGTCGAGTGGCTGGCCGGGTGGGCCCGGTTCGACTCGCCGCTGGGCCACCACCCGGACCGCAACCTGGTGCCGGGCGTGGAGATCTCCAGTGGGTCGCTCGGGCACGGGCTGCCGCTCGCGGTCGGCACCGCTCTCGGGCTGCGTGCTCAGGGCCTCGACCCCCGTGTCGTCGTCCTGGTCGGGGACGCCGAGCTCGACGAGGGCAGCAACCACGAGGCGATCCAGCTGGCCGCGGCGCTGCGGCTCGACGCGCTCACGGTCGTGGTGGTCGACAACGCCTCGGCGTCGTACACGGTGCCGGGCCGGATCCAGCGGCGCTTCGCGACCGAGGGCTGGCACGTCGAGACCGTCGACGGCCACGACGACGCGGCCCTGGAGCGCGCGCTCTCCCGGCGTACGGCCGGCGGGCCCGGGGTGGTCGTGGCCCGGGTGGAGTCGAGATGACCGGCCCGCGCGAGCAGTTCGCCCGCACCGCCGCCGACCTCGTCGACGACGACTCGTCGGTCGCCCTGGTGTACGCCGAGATCTCCGGCCAGTTCTTCGCCAGTGTCGCGGCACGGCACCCCGACCGGGTCGTCAACGTCGGCATCCGCGAGCAGCTCCTGGTCAACGTGGGCGCCGGGATGGCGCTGACCGGGCTCCGGCCGATCGTGCACACCTTCGGCTCCTTCCTCGTCGAGCGGGCGTTCGAGCAGGTCAAGCTCGGCTTCGGCCACCAGGACGTGGGCGGGGTGCTGGTCGGCGCCGGTGGCTCCTTCGACGTCTCCGGCGGGGGGCGCACCCACCAGTCGCCGGGCGACGTCGCGTTGCTCGACGCCGTGCCCGGCATCCAGGTGCACGCACCCGGCACGAGTCGCGAGGTCGACGCGGTGCTGCGCCGCGCGGTTGCGGGCTCGGGACTGCACTACGTGCGGGTGGTGAGCCAGACCAACGGGGTCGAGCTCCCCGCCGACGGCCGGCTGCACGTCGTCCGGCGTGGAGGGCGGGCCACCGTGATCGCGTGCGGGCCGGTCCTCGACGCGGTGCTGGCGGCCACGGAGGGCCGTGACGTCTCGGTCCTGCACGCGGGGACGGTGCGCCCGTTCGACGTCGCCACCCTGCGGGCGGTGCAGGCCGGCACCGACGTGGTGCTCGTCGAGCCGTGGTACGCCGGCACCTCGGCGCACGTGATCAGCGAGGCGCTGTCCGACCGGCCGCACCGGCTCTTGTCACTGGGTGTCCCGCGCACCGAGTTCCGGCACTACGGCACGCCCCAGGAGCACGTGGTCGCGCACGGTCTCGATGCCGCCGGGATCCGGCGCTCGCTCGACGGGTTCCTGACTTCGGCGGCCTGAGCACTACGATGTGGCCGCGCCGCGACCTCGCGGCCGGCCGGTGTAGCTCAGTAGGTAGAGCGCCTCACTTGTAATGAGGATGTCGCGGGTTCGACTCCTGTCACCGGCTCGTCACCGGCGGTGTGTCAACGCAGCCGGCGCACCGGGAAGCTCAGCGGGGGGTGCGCGATCGACTCCTGCGCGGCGACCAGCTGGATCTCGCGGTGCCCGGACTCGAGGGTCTTCTGCAGCACCGCGAAGACCGACGAGGTGGTCGCGGCCAGGGCCTCCGCCGGCGATCCGGTGTCGAGCAGGTGGGCCAGGTAGAGCGCGGTGGTCAGGTCGCCGCAGCCGTTCGGGGCGATCGGCAGCAGCGGCGTGGTGACCGCCCAGGCACCTTCGTCGGAGATCGCCAGCACCTCGAGGTGGCCGGCGGGGGTCGCGTCGTGCAGCACGCTGGTGACCAGCAG
>JBBQRV010000052.1:0-17072 GCA_038214475.1 Propionibacteriales bacterium
AACCGCACCGAACTCCTCCCCGACGAATGGACGGTCGGCACCGCCGACGGCACCTGGGCCGCGCACTACGAACACACCTTCACCCTCACGCCCGAGGGCGCCTGGGTGCTGACCGCTCTCGACGGCGGTGAGGCCCGGCTCACGGAGCTGGGCGTCCCGTACGGCGGCCGGTAGCGTCGCCGCCCCATCCCGCCAACCCGGCCACCCGCAACGACAGGTAAGCCCTTGATCCTCAAGACATTCGGATGGTCCTTCGTCGTCACGGTGATCGGCCTCGCCGCCGCGCTGCTGTACGGCGGCGTCAACGGCATGGCCGTTGCCGCGATCCTGATCGTGCTCGAGGTGTCGTTGTCCTTCGACAACGCCGTGGTGAACGCCAAGGTGCTGGGCCGGATGTCCTCGTTCTGGCAGACGATCTTCCTCACCGTCGGCATCCTGATCGCGGTGTTCGGCATGCGGCTGGTCTTCCCGTTCGTCGTCGTGTGGGCCACCGCCGGCCTGGCGCCCGCGAAGGCGTGGGAGCTCGCCATGAAGGGTCAGGACGTGGCGGCGGGCCAGGAGACCTACGCCCAGATCCTGCACGACGCGCACCCGATGATCGCCGCCTTCGGCGGCATGTTCCTGATGATGATCTTCCTCGACTACTTCTTCGACGACGAGAAGGAGAGCCACTGGCTGGAGCCCATCGAGCGCCGGATGGAGACCCTGGGCCGGCTCGAGGGCGCAGCGGTGATCCTGTCCCTGGGACTCCTGCTCGGTATCGCCACCGTGTTCAACGTCAAGGACCTCGGCAGCGTGCTGACCGCAGGCATCCTCGGGCTGCTCACCTACCTCGCGGTCACGGGACTCGGTGACGTGTTCGAGCAGTCCTCGGGTCTGGACGACGACGAGGGCGGCGGCGGGTCCGGAGCGCGGCAGGTGGCGCTGGCGACAGGACGGGCCGCCTTCTTCATGTTCCTCTACCTCGAGGTGCTCGACGCCAGCTTCTCGTTCGACGGCGTGATCGGCGCCTTCGCCATCACGTCCGACCCGATCATCATCGCCCTGGGCCTCGGCGTCGGAGCACTGTACGTCCGGTCGCTGACCGTCTACCTGGTCCGCAAGGGCACGTTGGCCGAGTACCGCTACCTCGAGCACGGTGCGCACTGGGCGATCGGGGCTCTTGCGGTGCTGCTGTTCGTGACCATGAAGTACGAGATCCCCGAGGTGGTCACCGGCCTGATCGGTGTCGCCTTCATCGCCGCGTCCTTCTGGTGGAGCGTGCGTGCGAACGCCGGGCACCCCGACGAGGTCCACGAGGTCAGCGTCTGAGCCGCGTCGTACCGCTCGCTCCGGCCGGGGTGTTCCGTACGATGGCGCCGTGAGCACCGCGGGGTCGACAGGGCGGCCGGGCCGGCCCGGCCGGGCCGGGCGGCAGCCACCCCAGCTCGCGCCTGCGCAGGCTGCCCGCGGCGCGCTGCAGGAGCAGTTCTACCGGGTCGACCAGTTCCAGTCCGACATCGGCGGCACCGTCGCGCAGTACGCCGACCTCCTGCCCGAGCGGTCCCGCACCAGCGGCGTCGTCCCGGGATGGCGGGTGCTGGACCAGCGGGCCACCGAGCAGATCGTCGCCTACCTCGGTCTCCTGGACCGCTTCGACCCGCTCGAGGAGCAGCCGGCCTCGGTGCTGCAGCAGGCGATCCCCGCCTTCGGTGACGTCACCTCGGGGCTCGGCTACCTCGGCAACGACATGGAGCACTTCCTGGAGCGCTTCGGCGACGAGCTGCGCAGGGTGGGGGAGGCCAAGCAGCAGGTGGGCACCCGGATCGCCGTGGCCAGTGCAGCGGTGGACCGCGCCGAGGCGGCGTGGCGGCGGATGACCGCCGACGGCTTCCAGTTCGACGCCGCCGACCGGGCCCTCGCCCAGGCCAGGGTCGCGGCCCGCAAGCTGGTGGAGGCCCAGGACAAGCTGGCGCCGGGCCAGGTGGACGAACCCGTGGCGCTGGTGGAGCAGCTCGCCGCCGAGGCGCTGGCTCTGGCCACCGACCTCCCGCGGCGCGCGGCGTCGCTGCGCACCCGGATCCCTTCGCTGGCCACCCGCATCGACGCGCTCGAGAACCGCTCCGGCTCGGTGCCCGACGCGATGCGCTCACTGCGTCGCGAGTTCTCGGCGCGCAACTGGGAGGACCTCGCCGCCCGGGAGCAGGACGTGACCGCGCTGATCTCCTCGTCCCGCGGCCAGGTGGCGCAGCTGCGCAGGCTCCAGGCCCAGGAGGACCTCGGTCCCGCGGTGGCGGCCCTGGGGGAGCTCGAGCAGCTGCTCGCCGATGCCGACCGGATGGTCGACGGCCCGCACGCTCGCCTCGTGCTGCTGCGCTCGGTGCGCGACAACCCGACCCGGTTGCTCGACGAGGCGCGCTTCAAGCTGCGCGACGCCCGCTACCTGGTGCTGGGGGGCCGGCCGGTCGTGCAGCCACCGTGGGCGGGCCGTCTCGACGCGGCAGCAGCCGAGCTGATCGCACTGGAGGGTGCGCTGGAGGGGAACCACCCGGACTACTGGGCCTTCCACCTGCGCACCGAGGCGCTGCAGGAGCGGATCCGCTCCCTCGTCGCGGACTTCCGGGCTGCGCACTAGGGCCACGCAGCGGCACCGGGCGACGGGCTACGTATCCTGTCCGCACGGTGTCAACGCCGCGGCCGAGGGGGAGGGCATGCGTCACTTCGGGTTCCTGGACGACGCGTCACTGGAGCGGCTGTTCCACGAGCCGCCCGAGCAGGTCGACCGTGGCTCGGACCGTGACCTGCTGGCGGTGGCCCTGGGTGCCACCCTGTACTCGCCGGCCACCCGGCCGGAGCTGGACCACGACCTGGTGCGCGCGCACGGGCATGGCGTGCTGAGCTCGGTGGTGTGCCTCGAGGACGCCATCGCCGACGTGGAGGTGCCCTGGGCCGAGAAGAACGTGGTGGCCGGGCTCACCGCGCTCTTCGAGTCCGGGCGGCCGCGGCCCCTGGTGTTCGTGCGGGTCCGCGAGCCCGACCAGGTGGGCCGGCTGGTCGACGGACTCGGTGCGCTCGCCGTCGGGCTCGACGGCTTCGTGCTGCCCAAGTTCACCGCGCGCACCGGTGCCCCCTTCCTCGAGGCGGTGCACGCCGCAGGCACCTCCGTGGGACACCGGCTCTGGGTGATGCCGGTGGTGGAGTCGCCGGAGGTGTTCCGCCTGGAGACCAGGGTCGAGACGCTGCTCGGCATCCGGGAGACCCTGGCCGGTCGCAGCGACGTGCTCGCCGTACGCATCGGGGCCACGGACCTCAGCTCGGTGCTCGCGCTGCGCCGTCAGCCCGACCTCACCGTCTACGACGTGCAGCCGGTGGCGAGCGTGATCGGCGACATCGTGAACATGCTCGGACGCGGTGACGGCACCGGGTACGTCGTGACCGGTCCGGTGTGGGAGCACTTCGACAACCGTGAGCGGATGTTCAAGCCCCAGCTGCGGGAGACCCCGTTCACGGCCCAGGCGGTCCGGGTGCTGCGGCACAACCTGATCAGCCGCGGGCTCGACGGGTTGCTGCGGGAGGTCGCGCTCGACCAGGCCAACGGGCTGCTCGGCAAGACCGTGATCCATCCCAGCCACGTGGCCGCGGTGCACGCGCTGAGCGTCGTCACCCACGAGGACCACGTCGATGCGCAGGACGTGGTGGCGTCCGCGGCCGGCGGCGGGGTCTCGGCGAGCCGCTACGGCAACAAGATGAACGAGGCCAGCCCGCACCTCGCGTGGGCGCTGAGGACCCGGCTCCGGGCCCGGGCCTTCGGCGTGGCCCGCGAGGACGTGACCTTCGTCGACCTGCTCGAGGCGGGCGTCCGCCAGTGAGCGCCCAGTGAGGTCGCTGGTCGCGGAGCGCACCGGGATCGAGACCGAGGACGCCGCCCTGGTGCCGGGCCTGGCCCTGGCGGACCTGGTGGACCTGGCCCTGCGGATCAACCCGCGTCGGCCGCACCTGCTGGTCTCCAGGGTGCTCGGCAAGCACGTGCCGACCGACCCGCGGGTGGTGCGCGCCGCGGGCCTGCTGCTCGGTCACCGGGTGGCTGCGGCACTCGACGAGACGAGCCCCGACAGCGAGGGCCCGGCGGAGCTGGGCCGGGTGCTGCGCGACGACCTCGACCCCTCGCGGCTGGCGGCCCTGGTGCCCGAGCGGGCGGCGGCGGCCCGACCCGGCGACGGATGGGTCCTCGGGTACGCCGAGACCGCCACCGCGCTCGGTCACCTGGTCGCCCGTGCACTGGGCTGGCCGTCCCTGCACTCCACCCGGCGGCAGGTCCCCGGGTTCACCCCCGCGTTGGGCTTCGAGGAGTCGCACTCCCACGCCACCGAGCACCTGGTGCTGCCCGAGGACCCGCGGCTGCTGCACCGTCTCGGCCCGGTCGTGCTGGTCGACGACGAGCTGTCGACGGGGCGGACCGCGGCCGGCACCATCCGGGCACTGCACGCGACGGCACCTGGGGGGCGCTACGTCATCGCTGCGCTGGTCGACGCCCGGAGCGCGGACGACCGGGCCGCCACGGCCGCGCTGGCGGCCGAGCTCGGCGTCCGCATCGACGTGGTCGCGCTGGCGGCCGGCGAGGTGCGAGTGCCGGCGCGGGCTGCCGATCGAGTCGCCGACGCCCTCGCTGAGCTGCCGGCTGTCCAGCCCGCTGTCCAGCCAGCTGCCCAGCCCTCCGCCCAGCCCTCCGCCCAGCCCGGCCCGGTCGTGCGGGAGAGCCGGGTGTGGCCGTGGCAGGTCCGCGAGACCGGGCGGCACGGCTTCACCGTCGATGACGACCTGGCCCTCGACGCGGCCGCCGAGCAGGTGGCCGACGACCTCGACGAGGAGGTCGGCGACCGGGTGCTCGTGCTGGGCACCGAGGAGCTGATCTACGCACCGCTCGCGGTGGCCGCCGCGCTCGGTGCCCGGGGCGGAGCCGGTCGACGGGTGCGGTTCTCGACCACCACCCGGTCCCCGGTCCATGTGCTCGACCTCGACGGCTACCCGATCCGCAGCGGGATCGCCTTCCCGGCGCACGACAGCCAGTCCGACGGCGGCGGGCGCTTCGCCTACAACGTGGCCGCGCACCCGTGGTCCGACCTGGTGCTGGTCGTCGACACCGCGACCTGCACCGCAGGGGCCGACGTGCTGCTGGCCCGGCTGGCGCCGTACGCCGCTCGCCTGCACCTGGTCGTGCTGCCGTCGGCGGCCGGCCTGCCGGAGGGGCTGGCCGGTCCCGACTTCGGCAGCTACCCGGCCGACGAGGTGACCTGGCTGCTCACCGACCTCTCCCACGTCGAGCTGGAGGCCCCGACGCAGCAGCGCGAGCGCGCCATCCAGTCCGGAGCGGCCCACTACGCCGAGTCGCTGCCGGTGGAGTACCAGCCGGAGGAGGCCTACCGGCTGCTCTTCCACTCCCAGCTCGACGAGGTGGCACCTCGGGTCGCCACCGCGGTGGGCGCCGTCACCGAGCTGGTCCGGGCGACCCGGGGGCGCGACGACCTGGTGCTGGTCTCGCTCGCGCGGGCGGGCACGCCCGTGGGCATCCTGATGCGGCGCTGGGTGGCAGCGCGGCACGGCCTGGCCTGGCCGCACCACGCGATCAGCATCGTGCGGGACCGCGGCATCGACCTGGTGGCACTGCGCCACCTCGCCGCCCGCTACGACCCTCGCCGGATCGTGTTCGTGGACGGATGGACCGGCAAGGGGGCGATCACCCGGGAGTTCACCGAGGCCGTCGCCCAGGCCAACGCCACCCTCGCACTCGGCGAGCGCGGCTTCGACCCCGAGCTGGCGGTGCTGGCCGACCCGGGCGAGTGCGTGTCGCTGTACGGCACCCGCGACGACTTCCTGATCCCGTCGGCCTGCCTGAACTCCACGGTGTCCGGGCTGGTGAGCCGGACCGTGCTCAACGCCGACCTGATCGGACCGGCCGACTTCCACGGTGCCAAGTTCTATGCCGGGCTCGCGGGCGACGACGTCTCCGCGCTGTTCCTCGACACCGTCTCCGCCCAGTACGACGCAGTGGCCGACGAGGTCGACGCGACGGCTCGCGCGCTGCTGGCGGCGGACCGGTCACCGACCTGGGTGGGGTGGCGCGCGGCCGAGGAGATCCGCGCGGCGTACGGCCTGCCCAGCATCAACCTGGTCAAGCCCGGGGTCGGTGAGACCACCCGGGTGCTGCTGCGCCGGGTGCCGTGGAAGGTCGTGGTCAACCCGGAACGCCATGGCGACCTGCGCCATGTCGAGCTGCTCGCGGCCCAGCGTGGCGTCGAGGTCGTGCAGGCCGCCGGCCTGCCCTACTCGTGCGTCGGTCTGATCCGGCCCACCGAGGGCGACGGCTGATGATCCGGCCCGTGACCCGACCCGTGACCCAGCCGACCTGGCTGCTGGCGTCGGACCTCGACCGGACCCTGATCTACTCCGGCCGGGCGATGCGCCTGGGTGAGCCGGTGCCCGAGCCGGTGTGCGTCGAGCACCACCAGGGCAAGCCCACCAGCTTCGTCTCCCCGGTGGCGCTGGCCCGGCTGGTCGTGCTGAGCCGGCAGGCGCCGTTCGTGCCGGTGACGACGCGCACCTGCGCCCAGTACGCCCGGGTGCGGCTGCCGGGGGTCCGGGTACGGCACGCGGTGGCGGCGAACGGCGCCGCCCTGCTCGTGGACGGCCGGCGTTGTCCCGACTGGGACGCCCAGGTGGCGCAGAACCTCGCCGGGTCCGCGGCGTACGCCGAGGGCCGGGCCGCCCTCGCGCCGGTTCTCGACCGGCCCTGGGTGCGCAAGGTGCGCGACGCCGACGAGCACTTCGTCTATGCGGTGTTCGAGCGGGGCCGGGTGGACCGCGACTGGTTCGCCGAGCTGGCCGAGGCCGGCCGGGCGCTGGGCTGGCTGCTGTCGGTGCAGGGCCGCAAGGCCTACCTGATCCCCGAGCCGCTCACCAAGGAGGCCGCCGTCGCCGAGGTGGCGGCACGGTCGGGCATGACCCGGGTCGCGGCCGCGGGAGACTCGCTGCTCGACCGTGGGCTGCTCGAGCACGCCGACCTGGCGGTCCGCCCGGCCCATGGCGAGCTGCACGACGCGGGGTGGGAACCGCCGGGTCTCCGGGTGACCCGACAGGCCGGCGGCCGGGCTGCCGAGGAGATCGTCGAGGTGCTGGCCGGCGCCCTCGAGGGGTGAGCCCTCAGCCGCACTCCTGAGCCCAGCCGCTGGCGAACGACTCGCGGATCAGGCACACCTTGCCCGGATCGGTCACGACCAGCCGGGTGTCCGCGGTGCGCCTGCTCTCGCCGGTGTCGTCGCGCTTCCACTCGTAGGTGTCGCTCGGCCGGGCGCGGTCGGCGGCCTGCCAGGTGAAGCCGATCCGGGTGCCGGTCCGCTTCGCCGTGACCTTGGGCGGTGCGGTCGGCGCCCCGGGCTCGATCGCGAGCGGGGTGCGCGAGGGGGTGGCGGTCGGAGTCGGCAGCGCGGGGTCGTCGCCTCCCCGGGTGAGCACCATCCCCAGCACGACGCGAGCAGCAGCGCCCCTCCCAGCAGGGTCCAGTCGGGGCGTTGCAGTCGATGCACTTCGACTCGGGCGACGTTACCGCGGAGGCCGACTCCTTCCGCTACAACCTCGAGAGCGCGACCGCCATGGTGCCGCTCGGCGTGGGCCCCGGCGACTCCTACTCCTTCGACGCGGTGCTCCCCGACGATCACCTGGCCCCCACCGACCGGGCCGCGGCCGAGACCGGCGACGCCTTCGCCGCCGCGGCCTTCCTCGACACCCAGGCGACGCAGTGGACGGCCGGCGAGAGCGACCCGATGAAACGGGTGTTCGCGGCCGCCGAGCACCTGCGCATCGAGGGCAAGTACTCCGACGGGGTCACCGAGGCGGAGAAGATCTACCACGCCGGTCATCACGTGCACCGGCTCCTCGACGAGTTCGTGAACTACCCGATCATGGCCGGCGACGAGGAGCAGTACGCCGCCGTGATGGCGCTGCTGGCGAACCGGATCGGCGTCCCCGCCCGGGTGGTGCTGGGCGCGGTCGTGCCCGACGGTGGGGTGGTGCGGGGCGCGGACGTCTCCGCCTGGGTGGAGATCCGGGTCGCCGACGGGTCGTGGCGCACCCTGCCCACCTCGGCGTTCATGGACCACGACAGGCCCGCCGACCTGCCCCCGCAGCAGGAGCAGCAGCTCAACGGCGTCAACGTGCCGCCGCCGGCAGCGATCGGGCCGCCGTCGAGCATCGGCGAGCAGACCGACGCCGAGCTGTCGTCGCGCAAGGGCAAGCGGGACGCCCACGGCGACGAGGGCCCGTTCCCACGGTGGCTGCTGCTCACGCTCGCGTGCGTCGGCGGCCCGCTGCTGGTCCTCCTGCTCCTCGGGGTCGCGATCGTCGGCGCCAAGGCCTGGCGACGGCGCCGTCGCCGTACCGCGGCGCGGCCCTCGACCCGGGTCATCGGGGCCTGGCGCGAGCTGGTCGACCACGCCCGCGACCTCGGCGAGCCGGTGCCCGTCGACCCGGGCCGGACCCGTCGCGAGCAGGCGGGGCACCTGACCACCGCGTCGGCGCGGCCGCTCGCCGTCCGAGCCGACGCGCTGGTGTTCGGGCCGCAGCCACCCGAGGTGGCGCAGGCGCGCGAGTTCTGGGAGGCCGTCGACGCGGAGCGCCGGGCGATGTCGCACCGGGCCGGGCGACGTCGCCGGCTCCGGGCCCTGGTCGGCCTCACCACGTTCCGCCCCGATCGTGCCCGGCCCCGCGTCTCGCGGGCCCGGCGACGCAGGCTGGCGCCGGCACCCTAGGACGCCTCGGTCCTGACCTGTGCCGGCGTGGGCCCTCGCGCGGCGCCGCCGCGGCCGGATTGGGATCCTCGGACGATCGGGACTACGATGGTGTGTCGACCCAACGTGGGTCTGTTTCGTGGTGCCTCGCGGCTGCCCGAAAGCACACTCGTCCGCTCCTGTGAGCTGGTGCGGGCGTGCGCTCGGGAAATTGAGGTCCACGCGGCGGCTGCACGAGGTCCACCCGCCACCTGGCGGGAGGTTCGCGGGTCAACGGTAGACAACCGATCGACAGATTGTGGAGGACATGCCGAAGAAAGAAGGCGTGATCGAGCTCGAGGGCACGATCACGGAGGCCCTGCCCAACGCGATGTTCCGTGTCGAGCTGAGCAACGGCCACAAGGTCCTCGCCCACATCAGCGGCAAGATGCGCCAGCACTACATCCGGATCCTCCCTGAGGACCGCGTGGTGGTGGAGCTCTCGCCGTACGACCTCACCCGGGGTCGGATCGTCTACCGGTACAAGTAACCCGCCCGCACCTGGGTGGGACCAGCCGATCTGAAAGGGCCTCTGATGAAGGTCAACCCGAGCGTCAAGCCGATGTGTGACAAGTGCAAGGTGATTCGTCGCCACGGCAACGTCATGGTCATCTGCGAGAACCCGCGTCACAAGCAGCGCCAGGGCTGAGTTCCTCAGCCCACAACTGAACACACACCGAGAACGTGATCGCACGATCGGCAGCAGCACCGCCGATCTCCACCCCCGGACCAGAGGCCGGGGCCCTGCCGACAGCAGGGGCGCGACACGACTGACACCTCCGGAGTATTGAAGGGAAACCGCCAGACAATGGCACGCCTTGTTGGTGTCGACCTCCCGCGCGACAAGCGCATCGAGGTGGCACTCACCTACATCTACGGCATCGGCCGTACCCGCGCCCAGGCGCTGCTCGCAGCGACCGGTGTCGACCCGAACATGCGGGTCCACCAGCTGGGGGACGAGGAGCTGGTCAAGCTTCGCGACGAGATCGACGCCCAGTACAAGATCGAAGGTGACCTCCGACGCGAGGTCCAGGCCGACATCCGTCGCAAGATCGAGATCGGCAGCTACCAGGGTCGCCGTCACCGCATGGGCCTTCCGGTCCGCGGCCAGCGCACCAAGACCAACGCCCGCACCCGCAAGGGTCCGAAGCGCACCGTCGCCGGCAAGAAGAAGGCCAAGTGATCGACGGCGTACGCCGCTCACTCCGCCTCTTCCTCGATCACCCGACTTCCTCAGAACCCAGGAGATACTGAATGCCTCCCAAGAGCCGCGCAGCGGCTGGCGCCAAGAAGGTGCGCCGCAAGGAGAAGAAGAACATCGCTCAGGGCGAAGCCCACATCAAGAGCACGTTCAACAACACCATCGTCACCATCACCGACCCCACCGGTGCGGTGATCGCGTGGGCCTCAGCCGGCACCGTCGGCTTCAAGGGCTCGCGCAAGTCCACCCCGTTCGCCGCACAGATGGCAGCCGAGGCTGCTGGTCGTCGGGCCATGGAGCACGGCATGAAGAAGATCGACGTCTTCGTGAAGGGCCCGGGCTCGGGCCGCGAGACGGCGATTCGTTCGCTGGGTGCCATCGGACTCGAGGTCGGCACCATCCAGGACGTCACGCCCGCCCCGCACAACGGATGCCGCCCGCCCAAGCGCCGGCGCGTCTGAACCGACACCAGAAGACATAAGGAGCATCTGAACCATGGCCCGTTACACCGGCCCCATGACCCGGAAGTCGCGCCGTCTCGGTGTCGACCTCGTGGGTGGCGACTCGGCGTTCGAACGCCGCCCCTACGCACCCGGCCAGCACGGCCGCGGTCGCATCAAGGAGAGCGAGTACCTCCTCCAGCTGCGCGAGAAGCAGAAGGCCCGCTTCACGTACGGCGTGATGGAGAAGCAGTTCCACAACTACTACACCGAGGCCTCGCGTCGTGCCGGCAAGACCGGTGACAACCTCCTGCAGATGCTGGAGGTCCGCCTCGACAACGTGGTGTACCGCGCCGGGTTCGCCCGCACGCGCCGCCACGCCCGCCAGCTCGTCGTGCACGGTCACTTCCGCGTCAACGGACACAAGGTCGACATCCCGTCGTACCAGGTGTCGGCGCACGACGTGATCGACGTGCGCGAGAAGTCGTTGGAGATGACCCCGTTCATCGTGGCTCGTGAGACCCACGCCGAACGCGTCGTCCCCGCGTGGCTCGAGGCGCTGCCGAACCGGATGCGCATCCTCGTGCACCAGCTCCCGGTCCGGGCACAGATCGATGTCCCCGTCACCGAGCAGCTGATCGTCGAGTACTACTCCAAGAAGTAATCCCCTTCCCTTCCTTCTCCACTCGCAGTTCGGGTCCGTCAAATGGTGGTCGGGCCCGGAAAGGAAAGATTCAGTGCTCATCGCACAGCGCCCCACCCTGTCGGAAGAGGTCGTCGACGAGTTCCGTTCGCGGTTCGTGATCGAACCGCTGGAGCCCGGCTTCGGCTACACGCTCGGCAACTCCCTGCGTCGCACCCTGCTCAGCTCCATCCCGGGTGCGTCCGTGACCAGCATCAAGGTCGACAGCGTCCTCCACGAGTTCTCGACCATCGAGGGCGTGAAGGAAGATGTCACCGAGGTCATCCTCAACCTGAAGGGCCTGGTCGTCTCCTCCGAGCACGACGAGCCCGTCACCATGTACCTGCGCAAGCAGGGCGCAGGTGACGTCACCGCAGCCGACATCGCGCCCCCGGCCGGTGTCGAGGTGCACAACCCGGACCTGAAGATCGCCACCCTGAACGACAAGGGCAAGCTCGAGATGGAGCTCGTCGTCGAGCGCGGTCGCGGCTACGTCAGTGCCGTGCAGAACAAGGGTGCCGACAACGAGATCGGCCGGATGCCGGTCGACTCGATCTACAGCCCGGTCCTCAAGGTGACCTACAAGGTCGAGGCCACCCGTGTCGAGCAGCGCACCGACTTCGACCGCCTGGTGATCGACGTCGAGACCAAGGCGTCGATCCGTCCTCGCGACGCCATCGCCTCGGCCGGCAAGACCCTGGTCGAGCTGTTCGGCCTGGCCCGTGAGCTCAACGTCGAGGCCGAGGGTGTCGACATCGGCCCGTCGCCGGTCGACGAGCAGCTGGCGGCCGACCTCGCCCTCCCGGTCGAGGACCTGCAGCTCACCGTGCGTTCCTACAACTGCCTCAAGCGTGAGGGCATCCACACCGTGGGTGAGCTCATCTCGCGCTCGGAGCAGGACCTCCTCGACATCCGCAACTTCGGTGCCAAGTCCATCGACGAGGTGAAGGCCAAGCTCGTCGAGATGGGCCTCGCGCTCAAGGACAGCGCACCCGGGTTCGACCCGCAGGCCGCCCTCGCGGCGTACGGCGACGACGACGACGACGCGTTCGTCGAGGACGAGCAGTACTAATACATCAAACCGACCGGACCTCGTCCGGCCGTCTACCCGGGTACCTGACACGGCCCGGGAGAAACGAGTGAGACAACCATGCCAGCTCCCAAGAAGGGTGCCCGCCTCGGCGGCAGCCCGGCCCACCAGCGGCTGATCATCGCCAACCTGGCGACTGCTCTGTTCGAGCACGGCCGGATCACCACCACCGAGGCGAAGGCGCGCGTCCTGCGGCCGCACGCCGAGAAGCTGATCACCAAGGCGAAGAAGGGTGACCTGCACAGCCGGCGCGAGGTCCTCAAGACCATCCGCGACAAGTCGGTCGTGCACACCCTGTTCACCGAGATCGCACCGACCTTCTCCGAGCGGCCGGGTGGCTACACCCGGATCACCAAGATCGGTCCCCGCAAGGGCGACAACGCCCCCATGGCGGTCATCGAGCTGGTGACCGGGGCCTACGCCCCGGCCCCTGCGAAGCCGAAGAGGGCCGAGCCGGTCGCCACGGCTGCTCCGGTCGAGGAGACCCCGGTCGAGGCCGAGGCCGTCGAGGCCGAGTCGAACGAGGCCACCGAGATCAAGGGCTTCGCCGACCTGGAGTTCGGTGACGACGTCGCCGAGCCGCTCGAGGACGGTGCCGCGCCCGAGGGGTTCGACATCAAGGGCAACAAGGACTCCGGGAAGTACCACACCCCCGAGTCGCAGTGGTACGAGCAGACGATCGCCGAGGTCTGGTTCAAGACCGAGGAGGCCGCTGAGGCGGCCGGCTTCACCAAGGCCGGCTGAGCACCACAGCCACGCTGCGCAGGCCCGTCACCCTCCGGGGTGGCGGGCCTTCGTGCGTCAGCGGGCCCAGTGCTGCTCGACCAGGCGGGTGGCCTCGGTGAGCTCCAGGCCGAGCCGGCGGGCGGTGTCGACGTACGCCGCCACCGCGTCCGCGGCCTCGGGGGAGCGTCCGCCCGACGAGGCGGCCACGAAGGTGCCGCGCCGTCCCTCGGTGACCACGACGCCGTCGGTCTCGAGCTCGCGGTAGACCCGGGCGACGGTGTTGGTGGCCAGGCCGAGCTCCGCAGCCAGGGCCCGGACGGTGGGCAGCTTGGTGCCGGCGGCGAACTCGCCCGTGGCCACCCGGCCGGCGATCTGCACCCGCAGCTGCTCGTAGGGCGGCGTCGGCGACGCGGGGTCGACCGGGTGCAGCTCCATGGGTGAACCCTACGCGGGCGCTCGGGTGGGTGAGGGAGTCACGAATCACCGGTTGACCGGCGATTCCTGACGTTATCGGCCGATGCAACGGCTGAGAACGTCAGGAATCGGCTGAGAAGTACGGCGCTCCGCCGGCCCGGGTCCCGGCGAATCGGACGTCAGCCGGCGGGCGGTCCCGCGGCCGGGCGCTGCGCCTCCAGCCAGCCGTGCACCAGCGGCACCACGCTGGCACCCTCGCCGCTCGCCGCGGCGACCCGCTTCATCGAGCTGGCCCGGATGTCGCCCGCTGCGAAGATCCCCGGCACCGTCGTGGCCAGGTTGGCCGGGGGCAGTCCGTCGAGCCATGTCTCCTTGGGTACGTCGCGCCCGGTCAGCACGAAGCCGCGCTCGTCGCGGACCACCTCGGCCGGCAACCAGTCGCAGCGTGGCTCGGCGCCGAGCAGCAGGAACAGCCCGCGGGCCTCCTGCCGGGCGGTCTCGCCGGTGGCCGAGTCGAGGACCTCGATCCATTCCAGCCGGCCCTCGCCACCGCCGTCGACCACGCTGGCATGGGTGCGCACCCTGATCCGCGGGTTGTAGCGGATCTCCTTGACCAGGTACTCCGACATCGTCTCGGCGAGCGACGCCCGCCGCACCAGCACGGTCACGGAGCGGGCGAACCTGGCCAGGTGCACCGCCGCTTGCCCGGCGGAGTTGCCCCCGCCCACCACGAACACGTCGTAGCCCTCCATCTCCCGGGCCGCGGTCATCGCGGCGCCGTAGAAGACACCCAGACCGACCAGCGCCTCCAGCGGCTCCACCCGAAGCTTGCGGTAGGCCACACCGCTCGACACCACCACCGCGCGGGCGCGTACGTCGCCGCCGTCGGTGTGCAGCACGTGCGGGCTGCCGTCGGTGCCCGGCTCGAGCGCGGTGACCGACCAGCCGGTGAAGAACCGGGTGCCGAACCGGATCGCCTGGTTGCGGGCGCGCTGCGAGAGCCGCATGCCGGAGATCCCGCGCGGGAAGCCGAGGTAGTTGCGGATCATCGAGCTGGTGCCCGCCTGCCCACCGACCGCCTCGGCCTCGATCACCACGGTGCTTAGCCCCTCGGACGCGCCGTACACCGCGGCCGCGAGGCCAGCCGGTCCGCCACCGACGATGGCCAGGTCGACGACGGTGTCGACGTCGACGTCGTCGGGCTGGCCGTAGAGGGCGATGGCCACGTCGTGCACGGTGGGTGCGCTGATCGGGCGCCGGTCGAGGGCCCGGACGATCGGGAAGACGAGCTCGCCCTCGTAGTCGTCGAGGACCTCGCGGCCCTCGTCGGTGTCGGGGGTGAAGGTCCGGTTGGGCATGCCCATCCGGTCGAGGAAGTCGCGGATCGCCAGGGTGCCGCCGTCGAGCGTGGGGGTCACGATCCGCACGGTCTCCACCTCCGGCGCGGCCACCGTCGAGCCCCAGTCGGAGAGCAGGTCGGTGATGGCGTGGTGGAACTCCTCGTCGCGTACGCCGCGGGGCATCAGCAGGTAGGCGTCGTACTTGCCCTTGGCCAGGCCTGAGCGGAGCGCCTCGGCGTCGACGAGGAAGTGCGCGTACGCGGCGACGACGAGTCGACGCGCAGTCGGTACGACGGCCCGCCAGTCGGCGAAGGCTTCGAGCACGTGCGCATCGGGCAGTCGCGAATCGGCCACGAAGAGCGCCACCTGGCCGCCGGAGGCACAGATGTCCTCGGCGACCCCCTGGGCCTCCTCGGCCGAACGGACGGCCCGGATGTCGTAGTCGCGCCGGTAGCGCCCGAACTCGTCGGCGAGCAAGTCGGTGTGCTCGCCGGACACCAGGATGATCGCGGGATCTGCCACGCTGGCGATGCTAGGCGATTCGTGGTCAGGCGGGCAGGATGGCGGGATGCGATGTGCCGAGTGCGGGGCGAAGCGACGCTCGGGAAGCGGCTTCTCGCCGCTCGGTGAACCGGTCTGCGCCAGGTGCAGCGACACCTTGCTGGGCCTCATCACCGGCGGGGCCGCGGCCGGCCTCGGCGGCGCGGTGGCCGGCCCCTCGATCATGCGGTGGGTGCGCGAGTCGCTGCACCCCGACCAGCGCGCGGAGCGGAAGGCGTGCAGCACGCCGCCTCAGCCGGCGCCCGAGGCCGACAACGTCTGAGCCCGCGGCCGCCGGCAGACGGGGGTGAGGTCGGGTACGGCGTAGCGACCGCGGGGCCCGCCGCTGCGGGGCCTAGGATGACCCATCGTGCGGATCCGGATCGACCTCGCCTACGACGGCACCGACTTCAGCGGCTGGGCGACCCAGCCCGGTTTGCGGACCGTGCAGCACAGCCTGGAGTCCGCGCTGGCCACGGCACTGCGCCAGGAGTGGGTGCGGGTGACGTGTGCCGGGCGCACCGACACCGGTGTGCACGCGCGTGCCCAGGTCGCGCACGCCGACCTGGGGCCCGGGGTGCTGGAGGCTGCCACCGGGAGGTCCCGCGAGACCCCCCTGGATGCGCTGGCCCGTCGGCTCAACGGGATCCTGCCGCTCGACGTGCGGGTGCACCGGGTGACCGCGGCACCCGAGGGGTTCGACGCCCGGTTCTCGGCGATCTGGCGCCGCTACGCCTACCGGATCGCCGACTCCGCCGCCGCGGTCGACCCGCTGGCCCGCCACCACGTCGCCCCGCGCTCCCGCGCACTGGACGTGGACCGGCTCAACGAGGGCGCCGCCCAGCTGCTCGGTGAGCACGACTTCGCCTCCTTCTGCCGTCGCCGCGAAGGCGCCACCACGATCCGGACCCTGCTCGACCTGCACTGGGTCCGCGACGACCACGGGGTGCTGGTCGCCACGGTGCGTGCCGACGCGTTCTGCCACAACATGGTCCGCTCCCTGGTCGGCTGCCTGATCGCGGTGGGCGAGGGACGGGAGGACGTGCCCTGGGTGCGCCACGTGCTCCAGGCCCGGGTACGGCATGCCGGGGTGACCGTGGCACCTGCGCGGGGGCTCACCCTCGAGCAGGTCGCCTACCCGCCCGACGACCAGATGGCGGCCCGCTCCCTCGAGGCCAGGCGGGTGCGCACCCTTGGCTGAGCACTACTTCTCCGCCGACCCGTCGGTCCCCTTCACCCGCGAGCCGTTCACCTGCGAGGTGTGGGGACATCGCCTCGACCTCACCAGCGGGTCGGGCGTCTACAGCCGCGGTCACCTCGACATCGGCACCGCCATCCTGTTCCGCGAGACCTCGCCGCCCGGACCCGGGCGGATCCTCGACCTCGGCTGTGGGTACGGCGTGATCGGGCTCGGTGTGGCCACGGCCCAGCCCGGCGCGGTGGTGACCGGCGTCGACGTCAACGAGCGGGCGCTGCTGCTGGCAGGTGAGAACGCCGCCGCCCTCGACCTGACCGACCGCTTCACAGCATCCACACCCGATCAGGTCGACCCGGCTGCGACATACGACGAGATCTGGTCGAACCCACCGATCCGCATCGGGAAGGCGGCCCTGCACGACCTGCTGCTGACCTGGCTGCCCCGGCTGGCGCCGGACGGGCGCGCGGTGATGGTGGTCGGCAAGAACCTCGGGGCCGACTCGCTGCAGCGCTGGCTGGGGGAGCAGGGCTTCCCCACCACCCGGCTGGCCAGTGCCAAGGGGTTCCGGGTGCTCGAGACCCGGCGCGGCTGAGGCTCAGACGAACGCGCTGATGCCGGTCTCGGCCCGCCCGATCAGCAGCTT
>JBBQRV010000053.1:0-16961 GCA_038214475.1 Propionibacteriales bacterium
GGTTTCAGCAACCCCTCCCTCGCCCCCTGCCGGTGCCGCCCCGGCCACCCCCCCCCCTCCCCCTCACACGGGATAACCCCCAGGACCTTCCGGGGCGTGGTGGCCGGCACCGACTCCTCCGGTCGATCGGTCTTCCTGTCCGACGACGTGGTCCCGCACGCCCACGACTACCAGCACCTCCCCGGACAGGCGCACGCCCGCGTCTGGTTCAACCAGGAGGCGCCGTCAACGACTGCACCGGCCGAGGAGACCACCAGCGAGACCGGCCCGATCTTTCCTGCGCCGGGCGGTGCGAGCTTCATCGTCGTCCAGTACGCCCCTGACGCTGTCGCGATGGAGCCCGGTTTCGACGGTGCCCAGGCCGGTGCGGAGTTCGGCCACTACCTCCCCGACCTCGCCGCCACCATGGACCCCGAGGTGCCCGGCATGCACCGGACCCAGAGCGTCGACTTCGGCATCGTCGTCGACGGCGAGATCTGGCTCGAGCTCGACGGCGGCCAGGAGACCAAGCTCGAGCGCGGCGACACGATCGTCCAGCTCGCCGGTCGCCACGCGTGGCGGAACAAGTCCGACCAGCCGGCCACCATCGCCTTCGTGCTCACAGGAGCGTCCGAGGGCTGACCCTGCCCGGTCGCCTGCTCCATCGAGGCCCGAGGAAGGGGTCGTCATGAGTTACGAGGTCGGAATCCCCGGAGCACCCGACTGGACGACGTTCGTGCCGCGCGTGGTCGAGCCCCGCTCGGCACGCAAGGTCGTTGAGCCCGGCCCGATGTACGACGACATCATCAGGCCGCTCCGTCCCTTCAGCGGGGTCCAGCTCAGTGACCCGCCGGACGCTCGTCCGGCGGTCGAGCTGCTGCCGGAGCACGGCGACCTCGACCGCGCCAAGGCCATCACCGCTGCGGCGCAGGACGTCCTAGCGGAGCTCACTCCCGAGCAGCGGCAACGCGTCACCCACGAGACGGATGCGGTGGAGTGGCAACAGTGGATCAACTCCCACCCCAATATCCTCCGGCACGGGCTGATCCTCGAGGACCTCACCGAGGCGCAGCGTGGTCGCGTGATCGCGCTCATGCGGGAGTCGCTCTCGGAGACGGGCTTCACCCAGGCGCGCGACATCATGCGGATCAACGGCCTCCTCGGAGAGGTCACGGGTCGTCTCGAGGAGTTCGGCGAGTGGCCCTACTTCTTCTCCCTCTTCGGTGACCCGAGCACCGACGAGCCGTGGGGGTGGCAGCTGGACGGACACCACCTCGACCTGAACGTCGTGGTGGTGGACGGTCACGTCGTCACCACCCCCACGTTCATGGGGAGCGAACCGTGCGCGATCAGGACCGGCCCGCTCGCCGGCACCGAGGTCATGCGCGCCGAGCACGAGGCGGGGCTCCGCTTCATGCGGTCCCTCGACCCTGCAGCCGCCGCGACGGCCACCGCCCGATCGTCGATCCTCACCGCCGACCTGCCGCCCGAGCTGCTCCACCCCATCAGCGGCCGGGCGCTCGGCGGCCCGTTCGGCGACAACATCGTGCTGTCCAGCGAAGGTCTCCGCGCCTCCGACCTCAGCCCTGCTCAGCGCACGCTGCTGCTCGAGCTGATCTCCACCTATCTCGGCTGGAGCCCGGACTCGACGGCCGCAATCCGACGCGCCCTGTGCGCGGAGTACCTCGACGAGACCAGCTTCTTGTGGATGGGTCAGGTGTCGGACGCAGGACCGTTCTTCTACCGGGTCCTCAGCCCGGCCGTGATGATCGAGTTCGACCACCATGCCGGCACGGCCTTCGACAACCCGGAGCCGACCGCCAACCACATCCACAGCCTGGTCCGGACGCCGCGCAAGGGCGACTACGGCGTCGACCTCATCCAGCGGCACTACGATCGCTTCGACCACTCGGGTGGAGGTCATCGACCGTGGACGTGACCGGCGACACCACTTGGGAGGACCGCCCGATCGAGCTCGACGAGGAGCTCCGCCGCCTGCTGACCACGGTCGCGGTTGACACCATCGTCCATCAGCTGGAGAAGCGCGGCATCACCAGCAGCTACCTCACCGGTCTCCGGCCGCTGTCGCCGGGCCATCGGCTTCTCGGCCATGCCCGGACCCTTCGGTTCCTGCCACTACGGGAGGACCAGCGCCTGGTGCTGATGGCGGGAGTCAATGCCCAACGGCGAGCGGTCGAGGACGCCCGCCCGGACGACGTCCTGGTCATCGACGCCCGCGGCGTACCCGACGCCGGCACGATCGGTGACATCCTGGCGCTGCGGCTCCAGCAGCGAGGGGCCGCCGGCGTCGTCACCGACGGCGCCATCCGCGACCCCGGTGCGATCGCCGAGCTCGGCCTTCCGTGCTACCACCAGGCGATCCACAGCGCCACCTTCGGCCGCCGCCATATCCCGTTCGAGGTGAACCGGCCCGTCGCCTGCGCCGGCGTGCTGGTCATACCCGGCGACATCATGATCGGTGACAGCAGCGGGTGCGCCGTGATCCCGGCCGCGCTCGCGGCCGACGTCGCTCGCGACGCCCACGAGCAGGAGCAGGAGGAGGTCTGGGCCGCAGAGCGGGTGCGACAAGGTGAGAGAACCCTCGACACCTTCCCACTCCCGGCTGACCGGCGACCCGAGTTCGACACGTGGGCCAGGCGCCTTCCCGGAGGACCGGGAGACGGTCCCGGATGATGTCAACCGACCCACGCTTCACGTCACGTCGTGCCGTCGAGATCGACGGCTTTGCCCATCGCAACCCGATCCCGGCGGCGTCGCGACTCGGTCCGCTCCTGATCTCGAGCATGGTGGTCGGCTACGACCCCGGCACCAGCGTCGTCCCGCAGGATCCCGCAGCCCAGGCGCGCAACGTGTTCGACCATGCCGCTGCGATCCTCGCCGCCGCCGGTGCGACGTGGGACGACGTCGTACGCATGACGTTCTACGTCCCCGACCTCGCGCTGCGGCCAGTCGTCAACGCCCCGTGGCTGGAGATCTTCCCCGATGCCACAACCAGGCCAGCCCGGGTAACCCACGCCTCTGACAGTGACCTCGGGATCCGTGCCGAGTTCATCGTCTTCGTCCAGGCTAGGAGTGGCGCGTGAACCTGACAGATGCACAGCGCATCTCGGCAGCCGAGGCGCTGTTCGCGGCGGAGCGCGACCGCGCCTGGATCGAACCCCTCACCGTGACCTACCCCGAGATCGACATCGAGGACGCCTACCGCATCTCCATGCTCGTCACCGAGATGAAGACCGCGGCCGGCCACCGGATCGTGGGCCACAAGATCGGGCTCACCTCGGAGGCCATGCGGAAGCTGGTCGGGGTCGACGAGCCCGACTACGGCACCCTGTTCGACACCTGGATGGTCCCGGACGGCAGCGTGTACCCGGCAGACCGGCTCAACCACGCCCGGGTCGAGATCGAGCTCGCCTTCGTCCTGAACGCGCCGATCGACGTGGCGCGGCCGACGGCCGTCGACGTGATCCGCGCGACCGAGTTCGTGCTGCCCGCGATGGAGATCGTCGACAGCCGGTTCCGGGTGCGCGGCAACGTCATCGACAGCATCGCCGACGCGGCGACCTGCGGCGGTGTCGTCCTCGGCAGTCGGCCGATGCGGCCCGGCGACCTCGACATCCGTGACGTCGCCGGTCACCTCAAGGTCAACGGTGAGATCGTCGAGCACGGCACCGCCTCCGCCTCCATGGGCAACCCCGTGAACGCCGTGGCCTGGCTGGCCGGCAAGCTGCACGAGTTCGGCATCGCACTGCACCCGGGAGACGTGGTGCTCTCGGGCTCCTTCATCCGGGCACCCTGGATCTCGCCCGGCGAGGAGCTGGCCGCCCACTTCGAGGGCTGTGGCTCGGTCTCGGTGACCGTCGGCGCGGAGGACGGGGCGCCGTGATCCCGAACCGCCTGAGGGACCAGTGGTCACGCGGAGAGGTCACACTCGGTGGCTGGGTCCTCACCGCCGACCCGCTGGTGGCCGCGACCGCGGGCTCGATCGGGTTCGACTACGTCGGGATCGATGTCCAGCACGGCGCGGCGACCGGGGCGACGACCCCAGGTCTCGTCGCGGCCGTTGCCGCACGCACGACTCCGCTCGTGAGAGTGTCCGAGAACGCGGGAGCAGCCATCGGCATGGCACTCGATGCGGGCGCACTCGGCGTCATCGTGCCCATGGTCGAGTCGGCCGAGCAGGCCCGCGCGGCGGTGGCCGCCTGCCGATACCCGCCGGAAGGTGCTCGCAGCTTCGGGCCGGCCCACGCGCGCGTGCTCTGGGATGCCGACTACGGATCGTGGGCCAACGACGTGGTCGTTTGCATCCCCATGATCGAGACGGTCCGTGGCCTCCACAACCTCGACGAGATCATGGCGGTCCCCGGTGTCGACGCCGTGTACGTCGGCCCTGCCGATCTCTCGCTGAGCCTCGGGCTCCCCCCTTCCCTCGACCACGAGGACGCCGCCTTCAGGGACGCGCTCAAGGCGGTCACCACAGCGGCCCGCCGACACGGCGTGGTCGCCGGCGTGCACGCCAACGCCGGTCTCACCAGCAAGCGAATGGAACAGGAGTTCAGCATGATCACCGTCGCCGTCGACCAACCGCTGCTGACCGAGGCGCTCGCCAGGTCCCTGAGCGACGGCCGAGACGCCGTCGGGCGAGGTCATGCATGAGTTCGACGATCCGGCCCGAGCACGATCGTCACGCGGCGCTTTCAGAGCGCGGAGCCTCCCGCGCGTGGGCCGATGACTCTGCCTTCGACACCGACGTCCTGGTGATCGGATCGGGGCCGACAGGTTCGACGGCGGCGCTCGCCATGGCGCGGTACGGCATCCGTGCGCGCGTCGTGACCAAGTGGAACTGGCTCGCCAACGGCCCGCGCGCCCACATCACAAACCAGAGAGCGATGGAGGTGCTCCGCGACCTGGGCGTCGAGGAGCGGGCGACCGCCGTGGCCGTGCCCTGGGACCTGATGGGCGACATGGTCTTCATGACCAGCGTCGCGGGCACGGAGGTCGCCCGGATGCGGGCCTTCGGCACCGGCGAGGACCGCGCCTCCGACTACCGCACCGGCAGCCCTTGCCCCATGCTCGACATCCCACAACCACTGCTCGAGCCGATCCTGGTCGACGCAGCGGCAGCGGCCGGAGCCAACTACAGCTTCAACACCGAGTACCTCTCGCATGCTCAGGACGACGAGGGCGTGGCCACCCTCGTCCGGGACCGCCTCTCACGGCACGAATACACGATCCGGTCCCGCTACCTCCTCGGCGCCGACGGCGCAGGATCGAAGGTCGCCGAGGACATCGGACTGCCCATTGAAGGGCAGATGGGCCGTGCCGCGACCATGTACACGGTCTTCTCGGCAGACCTCGCTCGGTACGTCGAGGACCGACCGAGCATGCTGCACTGGATCCTGAACCCCGAGGTCGGGTACGGCGAGATCGGCATGGCAACCCTGAGGTCGATCAGGCCTTGGAACCTGTGGATCGCCGGCTGGGGCTACGACCTCGCGGGCGATCCGCCGGACACCAGCCCGTCGGCTGTCCTGCCCGTCCTGCGCACCCTGATCGGCGACCCCACGGTCGACATCGAGATCCACTCCACGAACACCTGGCGGATCAACCAGGCGTGGGCGACGTACTTCTCCTCAGGCCGGGTCTTCTGTGGCGGTGACGCCGTTCACCGGCACCCGCCGAGCGGCGGGCTCGGATCCAACACCTGCATCCAGGACGCGTTCAACCTGGCCTGGAAGTTCGCGTACGTGGTGAAGGGCTGGGCTGGGGAGTCCTTGCTGGCGACGTACACCGACGAGCGCGCACCGGTCGGCAAGCAGATTGTGGCCAGGGCCAACCAGTCACGGGTCGACTACCAGCCGATCGCCGACCTCTTCCGGGACACCGACGGCGACGACCCGATCGGTGCGGGCCTCGCGAGGTTGCGCGACCCCGGCGCAGAGGGTGTCACAGTTCGGGCCTCGCTCAACGAGGCGCTCCTGCTCAAGAACACCGAGCACAACGCCCAGGGGACTGAGCTCAACCATCGCTACGAATCCGCTGCCGTGATCCCCGACGAGCCTGCTGCCACCGAGGTGTGGCACCGCGACCCCGGCCTGTACCTCCAGGCAACCACGCGTCCGGGGGCGAAGATCCCACACGTCTGGTTGACCGACGATGCCGGCCGCAAGGTCTCCACGCTCGACGTCACGGGCCGGGGAATGTTCACCCTGATGACCGGGCCGGCCGGGACCTGCTGGCGTGCAGCTGCCGACGCCCTCGACCTTCCGTGGCTCCGCACCGTCGTCGTCGGTGCCAGCGGCGCCCATGACTCCTACTTCGCCTGGCACCGCGCACGGGAGATCGACGAGGCAGGTTGCCTGCTCGTGAGGCCGGACGGCTACGTCGCGTGGCGTCACGCGACGGGCGTCGGCGACGTCTCCGCTGCCGTCACGCAGCTCCGGTCCGCTCTGGACCGGGTCCTCGGCGCGACGTCCTAGAAGACGACCGTCGTGTTGCCGTGGCGGGTGACGCGGTCCTCTAGGTGCCAGCGGACGGCGCGCGAGAGGACCGCGCGCTCGACGTCCGCACCGAGACGCACCAGGTCGTTCGTGCTGTGGCGGTGGTTCACACGCACGATGTCCTGCTCGATGATCGGGCCCTCGTCCAGGTCGGCGGTGACGTAGTGCGCCGTTGCGCCCACCAGCTTGACCCCCCGATCCTTCGCCTTCTGGTACGGCGCCGCGCCGATGAACGCGGGCAGGAACGAGTGGTGGATGTTGATCAACGGACACCCGACCTGGTCGAGGAACCCGGGGGTGATGATCTGCATGTAGCGGGCCAGCACCACCAGGTCCACGTTGCCCTGCAACAGGTCCAGCTGTCGCTGCTCTGCTTCGGCTCGGTTGTCCTTCGTGCTCGGGACGTGGAAGTAGGGGACGCCGAAGGGTCGGACCTGTTCGGCGAGGTCGGGATGGTTCGAGATCACCATGGCGACGTTCATGTCGAGCTCGCCGCGGCGGTGGCGCCACAGCAGGTCGAGCACGCAATGGTCGGTCTTGGACACCATGACGGCGACCCGCTTCGGCTTCGACGCCTCCGTCAGCCGGAACTGCATGTCGAACGGCTCTGCGACCTGTGCAGCGAAGGTGCGCTCGAGCTCGGGCCGCGCAGAAGCTAGCCCCGGCAGCCGGAACGTGGTGCGCTGGAAGAAGGTACCGTCGGCCTCCTCGGTCGCGTGCTGGTCCAGGGTGACGATGTTCGCTCCCGCGCCAGTCAGGAAGGAGCTGATCGCGGAGACGATCCCGGGGCGGTCCGCGCACTGGATCAGCAGCCGTCCGCTGTCGGCGGGGACATACGGAGGGGGGGCGCCTGCAACAGCGTCGAGGTGCGGCTGGTCGTTGCGTCGCTCACAGTGGTGGCTCCTGCGGTCGCGAGTAGGTCGGGGATCAGGGATCGGGGTCAGGCCAGGCGCTTGAGGGAGCGCGTCCGCCACTCCTCGGTCGATGCGAGGTCGTTGAAGGTGAACACGTGGAAGCCGGCGATGTTGTTGTCGGGCTGGCCCAGGTGCGGCGCAAGTCCGCGCATGATCTTGTCGGGGCGGTAGCCGCCGGGCACGAAGAAGCGCCACAGCATCCCCTGCTGCTTGGTGAGGAACCGTGCGGACTCACCGATGCCCAGGCCGCTCGACACGCGCAGGAGCTTCTGGCGGTGTACGGCGCCGGGGACACCCACATGGATCGGCAGCATGACGCCGCGTGCGTGCAGATCGCGCGCCCAGGCCAGGATGAGCTTGGGGTCGAAGACGATCTGTGTGGTGATGTGCGTGGCCAGGAGGGCCTTGTCCTCCATGGCCTTCATCAGGACCTCGTCCGAGACCGCAGGGTGCCCCTCGGGGTGACCCCCGATGCCAATGTCGGTGAAGCCGTGACCGACGTCGTGCATCGCGCGCAGCAGGGCGAGCGCGTCTGCGAACGCGCTCGGGGTGTCGCGGCGATCACCGCCGATCACGAACGCCTCGGTGATGCCGGCCTGCCGGCAGCGTGCGAGCAGCTCCTCGAGGTGGGACCTGGTGCGGACCTGCTGGGCCGAGAAGTGCGGCGCGACCGAGTAGCCGTGGCCGGCGAGGCGGGCTGCTAGCTCGACCGTGGCGTCCTGCCCCTTGGCCGGCGAGGCGGTGACGCTGAGGTGGACGTCCCGGGGGACTGACGCGAGCACGTCCCCCTCGGTTCTCTTGAGCGGGATGACCTCGTACCCGGCCGTGGCCAGCGAGTCCTTCAGCGTGTCCCGCAAGGTCTCGTTGCGAGCCGACATGGGGTGGATCATGGCTCGTGATCTCCTGAACGGGTCGGGGTGTGGGGCTCTCGGGTGCCCATCGCGGCCGACGAAGGGTGTGGCCGGCGCCTCAATCGTGATCTCCATGGTGGGCCCTGGAGAACTTCGGAAAAAGCGGAGAAAAGCGGACTCGCTATCCGCTGCCCCCGAATTGCGCTACTTCGCTTTTCCAGTCCTTCAACCACGCGTTTGCCCGCTTTACAGGGCCATCCGGCCAAGGGGAGAGTCAGCGCCACCGCGCCACCAGGTGACGCTCGTCACCAGCACTGTCCGCCTTGAGTTCGATCCCCGAACTCCGACGTCGACGGGATTCAGGCGCGCCCGAATGCGGATCTAGTTGGAGGACGATCGTGGGCAACACTCTTCAGGACGCCATCGCCGGAGCCGGCAGCGCGCACGCGCTCTTGTGGAAGTCGCAGACCCCTGCCGCCGTGATCGCCAGGCTCACGCCCGAGTTCACCAACTGGCGTGACGAGCAGCTGGCCTGGCGTCGTACCTCGGTCCTGTTCGACCAGTGCCACCACATGTGGAACCTCAACATCAAGGGTCCCGACGCGCTGAAGCTGATCAGGGACACCGCGATCAACAGCACCGAGTACTTCCCCGTCAACGCCGCGAAGCAGTACGTCGCCGTCAGCGGCGAGGGCTTCCTGATCGGCGACAACATCCTCTTCCGCAACGAGGAGGACGAGTTCCAGGCCGTCGGCATGGCGGCCACGATGAACTGGCTCGAATACCACGCGGTCACCGGCGGCTACGACGTCGAGCTGTGGAGCGACACCCCGACGGCACTCCGCGTCGGCGACCCGAAGGTCTACCGCTACGAGGTGCAGGGCCCCGGTGCCCTCGACGTCATCCAGGATGCCATCGAGGGCGAGCTGCCGACCGTGAAGTTCTTCCACGGTGCACGGGTCCGCATCGCCGGCAAGGAGGTCCGCGCCCTGCGCCACGGCATGGCAGGTGAGCCGGGATTCGAGTTCGTCGGTCCCTGGGCCGATCACGAGGCCGTGCACGAGGCACTGCTGAAGGCCGGCGCGAAGCACGGCATGGTCCAGGTGGGTGGCCGCGCCTACCTCACCAACACCCTCGAGTCCGGATGGCTGCCGCGGCCGCTGCCCGCGATCTTCACCGGGGACAGCACCGCCGCCCACCGCCAGTGGCTCTCGGCGACCTCGCACGACGCGAAGGCGTCGCTCGGCGGCAGCTTCTGCTCCGAGAACATCGAGGACTACTACTTCACGCCGTTCGACCTCGGCTACGGCCGCATCCTGAAGCTCGACCACGACTTCATCGGTCGCGACGCACTCGAGGCACAGCTCGCCGACGGCACCGCCGAGGCCAATCGCAAGGTCACCCTGGTGTGGGATCGCGAGGACACCGCCAGGGCCTTCGGGTCGATGTTCGACGCCGAGATCGGTGCGAAGTACTTCAACCTCCCGCTTGCGAACTACGCGACCTACCAGTACGACCGCGTCGAGACCACCGGTGGTGCGTACGCCGGGCGGTCGAACTACGTCGGCTACTCGGCGAACGAGCGGTCGATGCTGTCCATCGCCGTCGTCGACGCCGCGGACGCCGAGCCGGGCACCGAGGTGACCGTGCTCTGGGGCGAGGAGATGCCGTCCTCAAAGGTCCAGGTCGAGGACCACCGCCAGGTCCGCATCCGCGCCACCGTGCAGCCCGCTCCCTTGGTCGCGAAGGCGCGCACCGACTACCGCTCGAACGCGGCCGTCACCAGCGCCTGACCCCACGTACGGCCCGAACCATCGGTGTCGATCGGGTGACACCTCCGCCGATGCATCACAACAACTCAACTAGGAGAACCTCGATGCGGCTACAACTCCCGATGACACCGTCACGCCTCTTAACGGCGTTGGTCGGCTCCGTCCTTCTGTGCTCGATCGCGGCCTGTGGGTCGACCGAGAGCGACGGCGTCTCCGACGGCGCCTCCGACGGCGCCTCCGACGGCGCCTCCAGCGCTGCTGCCGCGTCCTCCCTGCCGGCTGAGGCGTCGCAGCGTCTCGACGCTGCCATGCAGCCGGTCACTGCGTTCCCTGGTCCCACGGACCCGATCGCGCCGGCGCCCGGTGCAAAGGTCACTGTGATCGAGTGCAGCGCCATCGGTGAGTCGTGCGTCGGCACTGCTGATGGTGCCAAGGCAGCCGGCGAGGCCCTCGGGTGGGACGTGACCGTCGTGGACGGCAAGGGCAACCCGACGGACTGGAACGCTGCGATGTCGAGTGCTCTGGCCAGCGGGACGGACGCGATCATCCTGTCGGCGGTGCCGCCGGCGCTGGTCCAGGCAGGGATGGACCAGGCCAAGAAGCAGGGCGTGCCGGTCATCTACGCCCACGGTCTCGACGCCCAGGGCGCGACCACACTGGTCGCCGTGGATCGCGCCGAGCAGGGTCGCGTCATCGCCGACTACATCGCCAAGGACTCCGGCGGCACGGGACAGATCCTGGTGCTCCGTGACCCGGAGTTCCCCGAGCTCGAGGTCATGGACGATGCGTTCAAGGAGGAGCTCGCCAAGGCCTGCCCGGACTGCAAGATCGCGTCGGAGCAGAAGTTCACCCTCGGTGCCATGACGACCGACGTCCCCACCATCGTGAAGGGTGCGCTGCAGGCGAACCCGGACATCGACTACATCTTCGCCCCGTACGACGCGGCTGCGACCTTCGTGAACCAGGGCATTCAGGCCTCGGGTCAGGGTCCGGTCAAGCTCGTGGCGACCGGCGGGGGCAAGACCGCGGTCAAGCTGATCGAGGAAGGTCAGCTCAACGCCACGGCCGGGGTTCCTTCCGAATGGATCGGCTACCAGTCGATCGACGCCATCGCTCGTGCCTTGGCGGGTCAGCCGATCCCTGAGATCCCGGTCGTGTCGGGCCTTCTTGTCAAGGACAACGTGGCCCAGCAGGCGTCGAACGGAAGCTACGACGGCGGGTTCGACTACGCGAGTGCCTACAGGAAGCTCTGGGGCAAGTGACACGGGCTGCCGCCCCGGCAGGGGCTTCGGCCCCTGCCGGGGGGGACGCCCCCCTGGTGAAGGTCGAGGGGCTGACCCACAGCTACGGTCCGGTGAGGGTCCTCGAGGATGTCTCGTTCGACCTGAGGCCGGGTGAGGTCCACGCGCTGCTAGGTGCCAACGGCGCTGGGAAGTCGACGCTGATCAAGGCGCTCGCCGGGCTGCTCAGCTACGACTCCGGCTCGATCGAGGTCCGTGGGCAGCATGTTCCGCGTCACACGACGGGGCATGCCCTCAACCAGTTGGGCCTGGCGTTCGTGCACCAGGACCTCGGTCTGGTCGAGGAGATGACCATTGCGGAGAACATCGCACTCGAGGCGGGCTACGCACACAAGTGGGGCCTGATCGACTTCAAGGGCACGGCCCGGGCCGGGCGCAAGGCCACTAGTGAGCTCGGCCTCGACGTGGACCCCAACGCCCCGGTCGCATCGCTGGAGCAGGATGAGAAGGTCATGGTCGCCGTCGCGCGCGCCTTCTCACTGCATGCGCGTGCACTCGTGCTCGACGAGGTCAGCTCGAGCCTGCCGAGCCCTGAGGTGACGCGCCTTCTCGAGACCATCAAGAAGACCACCTCGCTCGGGCTGGGCTACGTCTACGTGACCCACCGGCTCGACGAGCTCTTCGGCGTCGCCGACCGCGTCACTGTGCTCCGTGACGGCCGGGTCGTCCTGACCTCGGCCATGGCCGACCTCGACAAGGCCAAGATCGTCGAGGCGATCGTGGAACCCAAGGCAGACCCCCACACCGACGGTGCGGCCGTCATGGCCAGGGGCTGGTCCGAGAGCGACAGCGCCGCTCCTCACCCACCTCATGCAGAGGTGTCCTCGGGGCCGGGCGACGTGCTGCTGGACGTCACCGACCTCGACGTGCGCCACCACGGCGCTCCTCTCTCGTTCGAGGTACGAGCCGGTGAGGTGGTCGCCCTGTGCGGGCTGATCGGATGCGGCGCCAAGGAGGTTGCCCGCGTCCTCGGCGGTGACCTGCACCCGAGGTTGGGAACCGTCGAGCTCGAGTCCGCACCGCTGCCGCTGGGGAACCCGGCAGCGATCCGGGATATGGGTTGCTCCTATGTCCCCGGCGACCGCCAGGGCGAGGGCGTCGTGGGCCAGCTGAGCATCCGGGAGAACCTGTTCATCACCCGGCGCGGCGGCCAGGGTCGCCGCGGCAACCAGGTGTTCCGTGTGCCCAAGGCCGAACGAGCTTTAGCACAAGAGCTTGCCGACTCCGTCACGCTAAGGCCGGCCGGCTCCGTCGAACGGCCGATGCTGACGCTCTCGGGGGGCAACCAGCAGAAGGTCGTGTGCGCCCGTGCACTGCGGACCAGCCCGCGGCTCCTGGTCCTCGACGACCCCACCGCCGGCGTCGACATCGGTTCACGGGCCCAGGTGCACAAGCTGATCCGCGACGCCGCGGCCGAGGGTTCGGCCGTCGTCTTCGCCTCGACCGACTACGACGAGGTCGCCCTGCTGGCCGACCGGGCACTCGTCATGGTCGGCGGCACCATCGCCGCCGAGCTGACCGGACAGCAGCTCACCGCCTCGAACGTCGCCCGAGCTAGCTACGGAGAAGGACTATGACCGCCACGCAGGAGCAGCCGACCCCAGTCGGTCGAGACCGTGCGGCGCGACAGGTGTCGTTCCAGAACCTGGCGAGCAAGTACGGACTCATCGGCGTCCTCGTCATCGAGATCGCCGTGTTCGCCTACCTCAAGCCCGACACCTTCTTCACCCTCGCCCAGTTCCAGTCCATCGCCCTGACCCAAGCCGTGGTCGCCATTCTCGCCCTCGGCGCCGTCATGCCACTGGTCGTGGGCCAGTTCGACGTCTCCCTCGCGTTCCAGCTCGGCCTGTCCCAAGCGATCTGCGCCAAGCTGATCATCGAGAACGGCTTGTCCTGGCCCGTGGCCGGGCTGATCGCCATTGGCGTGGGCGTCCTGATCGGAGCTTTCAATGGGTTCCTGGTCTGCGTCATCCGCCTGAACTCGTTCATCGCCACGCTCGGCACCGGCACCCTGGTACTCGGCATCACCGGCTGGTACACCGACAACCAACAGATCACCGGCCAGCTCCCCACCACCTTCACCGACCTCACCCGCAGGACCGTCGCCGACGTCCCCCTGACCATGGTCTACGTGCTCGTCCTGATGCTCGTGCTTTGGATCGCCTTTGAGTACACCTCCTGGGGGCGAGAGGCCCACGCCACCGGCGCGAACCCACGAGCGGCGTACCTCGCAGGCGTGCGCGTGGACCGCGTCACCTGGACATGCTTCATCGGAGCCGGCGCACTCGCAGCGTTCAGCGGCATCGTGTCCGTCTCGATCCTGGGTGCTTCCTCACCCTCTGTCGGACTGGGTGAACTCCTGCCGGCCTACGCCGCAGCATTCCTCGGCGCAACCTGCATCCGCCCCGGCCGGTTCAACAGCATCGGGACCGTCATCGCCATCCTCGTGCTCGCTGTTGGCATCACCGGACTCCAGCTCTTCGGAGCCCAGCCCTACGTCCGAGACCTCTTCAACGGCGCAGCTCTCCTCATCGCCATCACCTTCGCCGCACTCACCTCCCGACGAACCAGAACCTGACGGTCGCACTGTCAACACCCGAGCGCCGGTGAGGAACCCGGCGTGAACCTGTCTATCTGCGGAACGACCTGGGGTCGTACCTGGGGATCTGAGCGTGAAAGGGGAAGACACGTCGGAGACCTTCTTGTGGGTCGGGGACACCACCTGCCACCACGTGAGCGAAGGCCCTCCGACCTGCCGAAGCAGGCTGGAGGGCCTTCTGCATGCCCGGTGGGGGTGGGTCAGCCCGTGGGGTCGACAGCGGCCCGCTGCCGGTCGACCTGGGCCTGGGCCTCGGCGAGCAGCGCCACGACACCAGCCCCGAAGCCGACGCCCACCTCGTGGGCAACGCCGCTGCGCGCCGACGCGACGAGCTCCTCGGCGGCGACGGCGAGCAGGGTGTCGTCGGACCCCTCGGGCCGGGGCGGCATCGGCGCCAGGCCGGCCTCGCCCCACACGCTGGCCTCGAAGCAGGACGCCCGGGGCGCAGCGAACTGGGTCAGGGTCGCGGTGCTGCTGGCGCCGGACTCGTGGCGCAGCACCAGCGTGACCAGGTCTCCCTCGCCGGCCACGGCCGAGAGGGACACCACCGGGCCCAGCGCGGTGCTCAACGTCGACAGGGCGTGCGGCCCGGTGTCCCACAGCGCGCCCCGCTCGTGCCGCCACGGCGACGCGCCGAACGGGTTGTCCGGCTCCTGGAGCGCGCTGAACCAGCGCAGCCAGCCGCCCTGCCAGCCGCCCGTCCTGCGCACCTGGTCGAACCACGCCCGGGAGGTGTCCACGAACCTGTCGGTGAAGAACACCACCGAGGCGACCCCGCTGGCCTCGACCGCTGCGACCAAGGCGTTCGCCGCCTCGATGTCGAGCGCGATCGGCTTGTCCAGGAGCAGGTGCTTCCCGGCCCGGGCAGCAGTGAGCGCCATCGGGGCCTGCACGTGCGGTGGCACCGTGAAGGCCACCGCGTCGACGTCGCCGAGCAGCGCCTGGTAGTCGTCGTACGCCGGGACCCCCAGCGTCTCCGCGAGCGCGGCGGCCCGCTCGGGACTGCGGCCCCACACGCCGACGAGGTCGACGCTCGGTGCGGACACCAGGCCCGGTCCGTGCGCGATCCCTGCCCATGCCCCGGTGCCGACCAAGCCGAACCTCATGCTGCCGAGCATGCCGTCAACGAGGCGCCGAGTCGAGCACCTGCAGGCGGGCCCGGCTCAGGAGGCGAGCTTGCGCAGCCTGGCCATGTCGACCGGACCCAGCGTGTACGACGCGCCGTCGGTCACCGACATCTGCCAGACCCGGTCGCGCCGGGCGGCGATCGACCGGTTGCTGTGCAGCGCCAGGCGCTGGCCACCGGGGCCGGCGAAGACCAGGCAGTCCGCGCCGGTGGCGGGATGCCGGGCACGGGACACCCGGACCCTCACGCCCTCGAGCGTCTCCAGGTGCACGGCCGAATCTGTGGTGATCGGTGCAGCAGTCATGATGCAACCCCCCCGGGTCTCTGTCGGCCTGAACCCCCCAGACGCGACACCACGACTGTACGGCAACGTGGTGGAGCGTTGGTGCGAACCGCCGTCGGTCGGGGTGGTCAATCGACGGGGAGCGCCAGCAGGCCGGGCCGAGCGGGCCTGGCGGGCCGTCGACGGACGCACCCCTGCTCGCCCCCGACCAGGCCGCCCGCATCGTGGATCTCGAGACTCGACAGCGCCGCGTGCTGGGTCTGTAACGTCGGCACCGAGGCCCCGGACGACGGCGGCCCATCTCGAGGAGGATGCGAATGACAGAGCACGCCACGGCCGAGACCGTCTTCACCTACGGAGCACCCCAGCTGAAGTTCGGCTCCGGGGCCTCCGACGAGGTGGGTTACGACCTCTCCCAGTACGGCGTCTCGCGGGTCCTGGTGGTCACCGACCCCGGCGTGGGCGCCACCGGCCTGCCGCAGCGGGTCGCCGACCAGATGGCCCGCTTCGGCATCGAGGCCAGCGTGTACGACGGCAGCCACGTCGAGCCCACCGACGAGAGCATGCAGGCCGCGATCGACTTCGCGCGCGACGCCGGGCCCTTTGACGCCTACGTCGCCGTCGGGGGCGGCTCGAGCATCGACACCGCCAAGGCGATCAACCTGATGACCACGAACCCCGGCGAGCTGATGGACTACATCAACGTGCCGGTCGGGGGAGGGCAGGCACCCACGAAGCCGCTCAAGCCGCTGGTGGCCGTCCCGACCACGGCCGGCACCGGCAGCGAGAGCACCACCGTGTGCGTGCTCGACGTGCTCAGCCTCAAGGTGAAGACCGGGATCAGCCACCCGCGGCTGCGCCCCACCCTCGCCGTGATCGACCCCGACCTCACCCTCACCCAGCCCGCCGGGGTGAGCGCCTCCAGCGGGATGGACATCCTGTGCCACGCGCTGGAGAGCTACACCGCGCGCTGGTTCACGACGTACGACAAGAAGACGCCCGAGCAGCGGGTGCCCTACTGCGGCTCGAACCCGATCGCGGACATGTGGTCGGAGAAGGCGATGACCCTGCTCGGCTCGTCGTTCCGGCAGGCCGTGCACCACGGTGACGACCGGGCGGCCCGCCACGACATGGCGCTGGCGGCGACCTTCGCCGGCATGGGCTTCGGCAACGCCGGCGTGCACATCCCGCACGCCAACGGCTACCCGATCGCCGGACGGGTCAAGGACTTCCAGCCCGCCGACTACCCCGCCGGCGAGCCGATGGTGCCGCACGGCATGTCGGTCTCGCTCACCGCGCCGGCCGCGTTCCGGTTCACCTTCGAGGCGTCGCCCGAGCGGCACCTGCGCGCGGCGACGCTCCTCGACCCCGACGTGTCGACGAGCGGGGGGACGGCCGACACCCTGCCTGGCGTGATCCGGGCCCTGATGCGCGACATCGGCATCCCCAACGGCATCGGCGCCGTGGGCTACGACGAAGGCGACATCGACGACCTGGTCGAGGGCACCATGAAGCAGCAGCGGCTGCTCGCCACCTGCCCGCGCGAGGTGACCGCCGACGACGTGGCCGGGATCTTCCGCGACAGCCTCGAGCTCTGGTGAGCCGGGCCCGCTGCTGA
>JBBQRV010000054.1:0-16846 GCA_038214475.1 Propionibacteriales bacterium
GACGAAGGAGGGTGCCCGGGCGGCGAAGACCTGCTTCACCAGCTCCTTGCCCACCGTGTACGACGAGCCGGGCGAGGCGTGGTCGACCCCACCGGGTTCGAAGTCGACGCCCTCGACGCTCCAGCGCATCGGCCAGTCGACCTTCCACACCAGCTTGCCGCCGTCCTCGGAGGCCAGGTTGGTGCTGCCCTCGAAGCCGCACACCGAGCAGGTGTAGTCGAGCTGGGTGGTGTCGTCGTCGTACGCCGTCGCGGTGGTGGTGTCGCGCCCGCAGCTGCCGCACCAGGGCTTGAAGGGGAAACGGGCCAGGTCACCCGACCCGTCCTCGTCGTCGAGGGCGACCGAGTCGGCCAACGCCTCTGCCTCGTCCTCCGACTCGGCGTTCGGAGCCTTGGTGCGGTGCCGGGCCAGCACGGCCTCGATGTCGCCGCGACGTCGTGCGGCGAGCAGGATCTGCTCCCGGTAGGTGCCGGCCCGGTAGAGCTCGGTCTGGCTCAGCTCCTCCATCTCGACGCCCATCTCCGCGAGCGCCGCGCGCAACGGCGCCTTGAAGTGCTCGGCCCAGGACGAGTGGCAGTCCCACGGGTCGGGGACTGCGGAGAGCGGGCGGCCGATGTGCTCGGCCCACGACGGGTCGACGCCACGGGGAACCTTGCGGAACCGGTCGTAGTCGTCCCACGAGTGCAGGTGCCGCACCGCGACGCCGCGGCGGCGCAGCTCCTCGGCCACGAAGTGGGGGGTCAGGAACTCGCGCAGGTTGCCCAGGTGGATCGGGCCCGACGGACTGGCGCCGGACGCCACAGTGACCAGGCTGCCCTCACCCGCGTGCCGTACGGCGTCGTCCGCGGCGCGGGTGACCCAGTCGGTCACCTCCTGCTGCTGGCCTCGTGCCATCGTGTGCCTGCTCCTGGGGGTGGGGGAATGCGCGCCGCCACGCTACCGGAGCCGGAAATGGCGGAAGGCGCCGGAACCGGTAACCAGCCCGGCCCCAGCGCCTTGCGCTGATCGGCGACACCTGTCGGCAGTCACATCCCCCGTGGTGAGACCATCGACAGCTACGCCGTGACCCGATGCTGCCACCGGTTCACGGCAGCCGTCGCCCCTCATCCTGCCAATGACACTAAGATGCCAATCGTGGCCCGGCGTACCCCTTCAGTTCTCTCGGCTCTCGGCCTGTCGCCCCGTCAGGAGCGGCTCTACCGCAGGCTCCGGGTGGCGTCCGGGAGCCACCTGCGGATCGTGGTGGAGTTCCTCGAGACGGACGAGGACGCCCTCCGGCTCGAGCTGGCGCCGTTGCAGGAGCGCGGCCTGGTGACCCTGCACGACTCGCGGCTGCGGGTGGTCACCCCCTCGGTCGCGCTGTCGTCGATGCTGGCCAGCGAGGCCAGCGCCGCCGGCGAGCTGCGTGACCGGCTGGAAGGACTCACGGCCGCCGTCGCCCACCTGAGCGCCGAGAACTCCCGGCCCTCACCCGACGAGATCAGCGACGTCCAGCCGCTGGCCGGTGAGCAGAGCTCGGGCGGTGACCCGTTGAAGCTGCTGTCCGCACTGATCGAGCAGAGTCGCGGTGACATGCTCTGGCTGCGTCCGGACACCTGGCAGATGGCCCGGCACCACCTGTTCGCGGACGTGATCGCCGCGGCGGTGGCCACCGGTCGTCGCTCACGGGCCATCTACCCGTTCCGGGCCCTGGCCGAGGTCCCCGACCTGCTTCGCGAGCGGGCCCGCGCCGGCGAGGAGCTGCGGTTGGTGGCCGACCTGCCCACCCGGATGATCGTCATCGGCAACACCCATGCGGTGCTGCCCGAACCGCTCGGCTTCACCGACCAGCCCCGTCTGCTGATCCGCCAGGGTGCGGTCGTGGAGAGCCTCACCCTGCTCTTCGAGCTGATCTGGGAGCGCGCCAGCCCGATCACCGACCTCGAGCGGGGCCACGCCCGCGGTGACCACCGGCGGCTGCTGCTCGAGCAGCTCGCCGCAGGCGCCAAGGACGAGCAGATCGCCCGGGCGATGGGGCTCAGCCTGCGCACGGTCCGGCGCCGGGTCTCGGAGCTGATGGACGAGTTCCACGTCGAGACACGTTTCCAGGCCGGTGCCGAGGCGGTCCGTCGCGGGCTGCTCTGAGGAGACCTGACGTCAGGGCAGCGTCATCGAGTACGCCGCCTGCTCGACCCGCCAGCTGCGCTGGCGTTCGGGACCGTAGATCTCGCCGTCGGCGCTGCACCAGAACTCGCCGCCCGACAGGGAGACCTCGCGGCCGCTGACGTTGATCACGTCGTCGCGCTCGTGGTGCTCACCGCGGCGGAGCTTGGCGACGTACCCGAGCCGGGCCAGGGGCCCGACGGCGCGCACCACGATCACGTCGATGCGGCCGTCCTCGGGATCGGCTTCGGGGTTGAGCTCGGTGCCACCGCCGACGTGGGAGCCGTTGCCGAGCGCCACCTGGAGCACCGGCTGGTCGACGTCGACGACCACGTGCCCGTCGACCTCCACGTGCAGGCGCACGTAGGGCGGCTGGAAAGCGGACAGGAACGCGCCGATCGGATAGCCCAGCCGGCCCATCTTCACGTGCCCCAGCCGGTCCTTCCAGCGGGCCGCGCGGCGGCTGGCCTGGGCGCCGATGCCGACATGCACGTTGTTGACCACGACCTCGCCGAGCTCGTCGACCAGCAGGTCGACGGGGCGGACGTCGCCGTGCAGCACCAGCTCCGCGGCCCGGTCGGGTTCGAGCGGGATGCCGGTGCTGCGCGCGAAGTCGTTGCCGGTGCCCAGCGGGATCAGCCCGAGCACCTTGTCCTTGAGCTCGTTTCGCTTGTGCAGGGCCGCGACCACCGCATGGATCGAGCCGTCACCGCCCGCCACCACGATCCGTCGGGAGGCGGCCCGGTGCAGCACCCCGTCGAGCTCGCCGGGGTTGCTGGTGGCCGCCACCTCGACCGACGCCGAGGCCCTCAGCACCGAGAGCGCGGCCTCGAGGCTCTCCTCGTCGGCGGTGCCGGCATCGCCGTTGGTGATGACCAGGAGCGGATCCATGGGCAGGACACTACAGATCCGGCTTTGGTAGCGTGTGGTCGCAAGAGCCCCGGCATCTTGTGCCGGGGCTTCCGGCTTTCCTGACGCATCACGAAGAGGTGACCGATGCCCGCAATCGTCATCCTCGGCGCCCAGTGGGGCGACGAGGGCAAGGGCAAGGCGACCGACCTGCTGGCCACCAGCACCACGATCGACTACTGCGTGCGCACCAGCGGCGGGCACAACGCCGGTCACACCATCGTGGTCGACGGCGAGAAGTTCGCGACCCACCTGCTGCCCAGCGGGATCCTGACCCCCGGCACCACCGCGGTGATCGCCAACGGCGTGGTGGTCTCGCCCGAGGCGCTGTTCCGCGAGATCGACGGGCTGGAGGCGCGCGGCGTCGACATCACCAACCTGGTGGTCAGTGCCAACGCGCACGTGATCGCGTCGTACCACTCGACCATCGACAAGGTCGCCGAACGCTTCCTGGGCAAGAACAAGATCGGCACCACCGGGCGCGGGATCGGTCCGGCGTACGCCGACAAGATCAACCGCACCGGCATCCGGATCGCCGACCTCTTCGACGAGGGCATCCTGCGCCAGAAGATCGAGGGCGCTCTCGACACCAAGAACCACCTGCTGGCCAAGGTCTACAACCGGCGCACCATCGGCGTCGACGAGGTCGTCGAGGAGCTGCTCTCCTACGCCGAGCGGCTGCAGCCGATGGTGCAGGACACCAGCCTGCTGCTCAACACCGCGCTCGACGAGGACCGCACGGTGCTCTTCGAGGGCGCCCAGGCCACCATGCTCGACGTCGACCACGGCACCTACCCGTTCGTGACCAGCAGCAACGCGATCGCCGGCGGCGTGTGCACCGGAGCGGGAGTGGGCCCGACGCGCATCGACCGGGTGATCGGCGTGATCAAGGCCTACACGACCCGCGTCGGCTCCGGGCCGTTCCCGACCGAGCTCTTCGACGACGACGGCGAGAAGCTCTGGGAGATCGGCGGCGAGGTCGGCGTCTCGACCGGTCGCAACCGGCGCTGCGGCTGGTACGACGCCGTGGTCGCGCGCTACGCGAGCCGGGTCAACGGGCTCACCGACTACTACCTCACCAAGCTCGACGTGCTCTCGGCGTGGGAGCGGATCCCGGTGTGCGTCGGCTACGAGATCGACGGCGTGCGCCACGACGAGATGCCGATGACCCAGTCGGAGTTCCACCACGCGAAGCCGGTCTACGAGATGTTCGAGGGCTGGGGCACCGACATCTCCGGCTGTCGCAGCTTCGACGACCTGCCCAAGAACGCCCGGGCCTACGTCGAGGCGCTCGAGGAGATGTCGGGCACGCCGTTCTGGGGCGTCGGGGTCGGACCCGGTCGCGAGCAGACCGTGCTCGTCCACGAGTGAGCGGGCCCGTGGACACCTCTCCGGTCGACGACGTCGTCGGCCACCTGGTCGTGCTGGTCGTCGGTCCCGGTGGCCGGGAGCACGCGCTCGCCTGGGCGCTCTCCCGTGACCCCGGCGTGGCCCAGGTGCACGTCGCCCCCGGCAACCCCGGCATGGAGTCGGTCGCGACCCTTCACGGCGTGGACGCGATGGACGGCAACGCCGTGGCCGACCTGGCCGAACGCCTCGGCGCCGGACTCGTGGTGATCGGCCCGGAGGCGCCGCTGGTCGCCGGGGTCGCCGACGCGGTGACCACCCGCGGCATCGCGGTCTTCGGACCGTCCGCCGCCGCGGCCCGGCTGGAGGGCTCGAAGGCGTTCGCCAAGGACGTGATGGCCGCCGCCGGCGTGCCCACGGCTCGGGCACACTCGTGCACGACCTCCGCCGAGGTGGGGGCCGCCCTCGACGAGTTCGGGGCGCCGTACGTGGTCAAGGACGACGGCCTGGCGGCCGGCAAGGGCGTCGTGGTCACCTCGGACCGGCAGGCCGCGCTCGACCACGCCGCCGGCTGCGAGCGGGTGCTGGTCGAGGAGTTCCTCGACGGGCCCGAGGTGTCGCTGTTCGCGATCACCGACGGGGTCACCGTCCGTCCCCTCCAGCCGGCGCAGGACTTCAAGCGGATCGGCGACGACGACGCCGGTCCCAACACCGGCGGGATGGGTGCCTACACGCCACTGCCCTGGGCCCCCGACGCGCTGGTCGCCGACGTGCTGCGCGACGTGCTGCAGCCGACCGTCGACGAGATGGCCCGGCGCGGCACGCCGTTCGCCGGCCTGCTGTACGCCGGTCTGGCGCTCACCTCCCGTGGGGTGCGGGTGGTGGAGTTCAACGCCCGCTTCGGTGACCCCGAGACCCAGCCTCTGATGGCGCTGCTCGACTCCCCGCTGAGCCCCCTGCTGCTCGGGGCCGCCACCGGCACCCTGGCCGACGTGCCGCCGCCCGCCTGGAAGCCCGGGGCGGCCGTCGCCGTCGTGCTCGCCAGCCGTGGCTACCCCGAGAGCTCGTCGTCGGGGGACGTCATCGTCGGCACCGAGACCCTCGACCGCGAGCCCGACGTGCACGTCCTGCACGCCGGCACCGCCCGGGACGGGGCCGGCCGGCTGGTCACCGCGGGTGGCCGGGTGCTGGCGGTCACCGCGGTCGGGGCCGACCTCTCCGATGCCCGGGCGAAGGCCTACGAGGGCGTCGCCACGATCAGCTTCCCCGGTGCCCAGCACCGCACCGACATCGCCCGGAAGGCGGCCACCTCGTGACCCTCGCCAACGTCCTCGGCACCCGGTACGCCGGAGCCGACCTGGCCGCACTCTGGTCGGCCGAGCACAAGATCGTGCTCGAGCGCCGGCTCTGGATCGCGGTGCTGCGTGCCCAGCGCGACCTGGGCATCGACGTGCCCGAGGGTGTCGTGGAGGCCTACGAGGCGGTCGTCGACGACGTCGACCTGGCCTCGATCGCCGCCCGCGAACGGATCACCCGGCACGACGTGAAGGCCCGGATCGAGGAGTTCTGCGCGCTCGCCGGCCACGAGCACATCCACAAGGGCATGACCTCGCGCGACCTCACCGAGAACGTCGAGCAGCTGCAGCTGCGCCAGTCGCTGGAGCTGCTGCGCGACCGCGGTGTCGCGACGGTGGTCCGGCTCGGGCGGCTGGCCGCCGAGCACGAGACCACGGTGATGGCCGGCCGCTCGCACAACGTCGCCGCCCAGGCCACCACCCTCGGCAAGCGGTTCGCGACCGTGGCCGACGAGATGCTGGTCGCCCTCCAGCGGCTCGAGGAGCTGCTGGCCCGCTACCCCCTGCGCGGCATCAAGGGACCGATGGGCACCGCCCAGGACATGCTCGACCTGCTCGACGGCGACGCCGACCGGCTCGAGCAGCTGGAGCAGCGGGTGGCTGCCCACCTGGGCTTCGACCACGTGCTCACCAGCGTCGGACAGGTCTATCCGCGCTCGCTGGACTTCGAGGCGGTGTCGGCGCTGGTGCAGCTGGTCGCCGGACCATCCAACCTGGCCACCACGATCCGGCTGATGGCCGGCCTGGAGCTGGTCACCGAGGGCTTCAAGGAGGGCCAGGTCGGCTCCTCGGCAATGCCGCACAAGATGAACACCCGTTCCTGCGAGCGGGTCAACGGGCTCGCGGTGATCCTGCGCGGGCACCTGTCGATGGTCGGCGAGCTCGCCGGCGACCAGTGGAACGAGGGCGACGTCTCCTGCTCCGTCGTGCGCCGGGTCGCGCTGCCGGACGCCTGCTTCGCCGCCGACGGCCTCTTCCAGACCTTCCTGACCGTGCTCGACGAGTTCGGGGCGTTCCCGGCGGTGATCCAGCGCGAGCTGGACCGCTACCTGCCGTTCCTGGCCACCACGAAGGTGCTGATGGCCGCGGTGCGCAACGGGGTGGGTCGGGAGGCCGCCCACGAGGCGATCAAGGAGCACGCCGTCGGAGTGGCCCTGGAGATGCGTCAGGGCCTGGCCGTCAACGACCTCTTCGACCGGCTCGCCAGGGACGACCGGCTCGGGCTGACCCGCGAGCAGATCGCCTCCCTGGTGGCGGACCCGATCGAGTTCACCGGCGCCGCGGTGAGCCAGGTGCAGGCCGTGTGTCGCCGCGTCGACGCACTGGCCACGGCACACCCGGAGGCCGCGTCGTACGCGCCGGGCGACATCCTCTGACGACTCAGGCGCGGCGGCTGCGCAGGTCGCGGATCGCCAGCAGCAGCGCGATCCCGACCACCACCAGAGCGGCCAGCAGGGCCAGCTCCAGCGGCCGTCCGGGCGTGTCGGTGTGGTCGAGGGAGACCTGGTAGACGGTCATCAGCAGCGCGGCGCCGAGCGCTGACCCGATCCGCTGCCCGGTCTGGAGCGCACCTCCCGCTGCGCCGCCCATGCTGGGCGGCACCTCGGCCAGGCTGAGGGTGAAGTTGGGGGAGACGACCGCGCCACCTCCGAGCCCGGCCAGCAGCAGCGGAGCGACGATGACCGGCCACAGACCCGGGCCGGTGCGCCCGGGCGCCAGCAGGGCCACCGCGAGCACGCCGGTCATCATCGTGGTGAGCGCGAACACCGTGACCTTCCGGTCGAAGCGCGACACCAGTCGACCCGCGACAGGGGCCGCCACCGCGGAGCCCAGGGCGAACGGCGTGAGCACCAGTCCGGCCATCAGCGGTGAGTAGTCGAGCTGGTCCTGGAGGTGGACCGAGAGCACCAGGAAGACCCCGGTGAACCCGGTGAAGTAGAGGGTGCCGACCGCGATGCCGTTGCCGTAGCCGGGCACCCGCCGCAGCAGCTCGACGTCGAGCAGTGGCGGCTCGCCGCGCTCGACGACGCGGCGTTCCCAGCGGACGAAGGCGGTGAGCAGGAGGGGAGTCGCCAGCACGAGCAGCAGCGGCCACCGCTGGCCGCTCATCACGCTGACCAGGGGGTAGAGCAGGCAGAGCACCGCCGCGCCCAGCAGCGCGGCGCCGGCGAGGTCGAGCCGGACCCGCTCGCGACGGACGCCGCCCTCGCGTCCCGGGACCAGCCGCGCCACGCCCACCATCGCCATCAGCCCGATCGGGACGTTGACCAGGAAGATGTAGCGCCAGCCGTGCTCGGCGCCGAAGCCGGAGATGATCAGCCCGCCCAGGACCGGTCCGACACCCGACGAGATCGACACGGTGAGCCCGAAGAGCCCGAAGGCCCGACCGCGCTCGGGGCCACGGAACAGCTCCTGGATCAGCCCGGAGTTCTGCGGGGTCAGCAGCCCGGCGGCGGCGCCCTGGACCAGCCGGGCCACCACGACCAGCCGGGCGTCGGGAGCCAGGCCCACGGCGGCGCTGGCGGCGATGAAGCCGGCCAGTCCGATCAGCATCATCCGGCGGCGCCCGTAGGCGTCCCCGAGCCGGCCACCGGTGACCAGGGTGAGCCCGAAGGTCAACGCATAGCCCGACACGATCCACTGCACGGTGCCCGACGTGGTGTCGAGCCCCTCGCGGATCGACGAGATGGCGACGTTGACGATGGTGACGTCGAGCAGCGCCATGAACCCCACGACCAGAGTGACCCCGAGGATCCGCCAGCGCCGGGGATCCGGCCGGTACCCCGGGTCGGCGCCCGGGGCGGTGGCGGTCTGCTCGTCGGCACTCACCCCGGGGCAAGTCCGCCCACCCCGAGTTCATTCCCCGACGCCGGGAGGCTGGCGCCGGGTCGTCGAAGGCCCACCGCGATTTCAGCGGACCGGCGCGCACCCGTCAGCCTTGACCCCATGACCGCTCCCGTGACCGTCTCCATCACCCGGCACGTCGACCCGGCGCTCGCCGACGAGATGATCACCTGGATCCGGGCCGGAGCCTCGCTCGCCGGCCGGGTGCCCGGTTTCCTCGGAGCCGGCTGGGTGCGGCCCGCCGCCGACTCGGAGACCTGGCACGTGCTCTACCGGTTCGCCGACTCCGACTCGCTCGGCGCCTGGGAGACCTCCAACCAGCGGAGCCGGTGGCTGGGTGCCGCGCAGGGGCTCGGCGTCGTGGAGTCGCGGGTCGAGAGGCGCACCGGGATCGAGGGGTGGTTCGACGAGCCGGCCAGCAGCGACGTGCGCGACCTCCGGGTCGCGCCGCCGGTCCCTCCGCGCTGGAAGCAGGCCTGCATGATCTGGCTGGCCTTCTTCCCGCTCAGCCTGACTGCCGCGTGGGTGTTCGGCAGGCTGGCCCCCGAGCTGGCCCTGGTGCCGCGGGTGCTGCTCACCACCCTGGTGATGACGCCGCTGATGACCTACGTCGTGCTGCCGCGGCTGACCGCCGCGCTCGCCTGGTGGCTGCACGGCCAGCCCGCCCCGTGGCGCCGCCGCTAGGCTCCCGGCCATGGACATCCCCGCCGCACCGGTGATCGAGGGCGCCACCCACCTGCACTCCGGCAAGGTGCGCGACCTCTACGCGCTGCCCGACGGCCACCTGCTGATGGTGGCCAGCGACCGGATCTCGGCGTACGACTTCGTGCTGGAGCCGGGGATCCCCGACAAGGGGGAGATCCTCACCCGGATGTCGCTGTGGTGGTTCGACCAGCTCGGCGTGCCGCACCACGTGATCTCCACCGACGTGCCGGCGCCGGTCTCCGGGCGGGCGGTGATCTGCGAGCGTCTCGACATGTTCCCCGTGGAGTGCGTGGCCCGCGGCTACCTGACCGGTTCCGGGCTGCTCGACTACCGGGCCACCGGAGAGGTCTGCGGAGTCGCGCTGCCGCCCGGGCTGGAGGACGGCTCCCGGCTCCCCGAGCCGATCTTCACGCCCGCGACCAAGGCGGAGCTGGGGGAGCACGACGAGAACGTGTCCTACGACGCGGTGGTCGCGACCGTCGGGGCCGAGGACGCGGCCGAGCTGCGCGGACTGACCCTCGAGGTCTACGGTCGCGCCGAGGCGATCGCCCGGGCGCAGGGCATCATCCTGGCCGACACCAAGTTCGAGTTCGGTCGCCGCCCGGACGGCACCGTGGTGCTCGCCGACGAGGTGCTCACGCCCGACTCCTCCCGGTTCTGGCCGGCCGACCGGTGGCAGCCGGGCCGCGCGCAGCCGTCGTACGACAAGCAGATCGTGCGCGACTGGCTGACCTCGGCCGAGAGCGGCTGGGACCGCGCGTCGGGCGAGCCGCCGCCGGCGCTGCCCGCGCACGTCGTCGAGCTCACCCGCAGCGCGTACGTCGAGGCGTTCGAGCGGCTCACCGGGACCCGTTTCTGATGCGCCGGGTGCGCTTCGAGGTGCCCGTCGAGGTGGCCTTCGACTTTCTCGTCGACCCGCACCACCGCCCCGAGTGGCAGTCGTCGCTGCGCCGGGTGGAGGACGTCGACCCCGGTCCACCGACGGTGGGTCAGCGCTGGGTCGACGTGACGGTTCCGGGCCTGCGGCCACTGATGCAGACGACGTACCTGACCCGGCCCTCCACCTGGACCGAGGTGGGCAGCTGGCACGGCATCGATGCCGTCCTGACCCTGGACTTCGAGGCCGACACCGGTGCCGCGTGTCTGGTCACCCCGACGTTCCGGGTCACCGGGCGCGGGGCCCTGCGTCCGGTGGCGCTGGCGATCGACAAGGTGGCGGTCTTCGGGGTGCTCCCCGACCTGCGCCGCGCGGCAAAGATCCTGGCCGGTCAGTGACGGGGCTCACTACCACTGACTAGGTTGTGGGCATGCTGAACCTGTCGACGCTGCTCGAGGACTCTGCCCGCAACTACCCCGACCGCGACGCCGTCGTGCTCGGCGGCACCCGGTTGACCTACGCCCAGGTCAACGGCGCCGCCAACCAGGTGGCCAACCTGCTGGTGGAGAGAGGCATCCAGCCCGGCGACAAGGTGGCCCTCACCTGCCCGAACCTGCCGTACTTCTCGATCGTCTACTACGGCATCCTCAAGGCCGGCGCCACCGTGGTGCCGCTCAACGTGCTGCTCAAGGGCCGGGAGGTCGCCTACCACCTGGCCGACTCCGAGGCCAAGGCCTACTTCTGCTTCCAGGGCACCCCTGAGCTGCCGATGGCCGAGGCCGGACACCATGGCTTCGAGGAGGCCCCGGGCTGCGAGCACTTCTTCGTGATCACCGCCGACCCGGCCGCGGCGTCCCCGATCGAGGGCACCGAGACCCTCGGTGCGGTGACGGCGGGCCAGGCGCCGACCTTCGACACCGTCGAGACCGATGCCGACGACACCGCCGTGATCCTCTACACCTCCGGCACCACCGGTCAGCCCAAGGGCGCGGAGCTGCGGCACCGCAACATGCACGACAACGCGGCGGCCGGCAAGCATCTCTTCGGCGCCGACGCGGACCGCCCCGACACGTACCTGTGCGTGCTGCCGCTGTTCCACTCCTTCGGGCAGACCGTCATCCAGAACGGCGCCTTCGCCTTCGGCGGCACCGTGGTGATGCTGCCCCGCTTCGAGGCGCACGCCGCGCTGGCCCTGATGGCCAGCGAGGAGGTCACCTTCTTCGCCGGGGTGCCGACGATGTACTGGGGGCTGCTCGGTGCGCTCGACGACACTGTCGACGTCGTCAGGCTGGCCGCGAACCTCCGGGTGGCGGCCGCCGGTGGCTCCGCACTGCCGGTCGAGGTGCACAAGGAGTTCCAGCACCGCTTCGGCGTGACCATCCTCGAGGGCTACGGCCTGTCCGAGACCTCGCCGGTGGCCAGCTTCTCGCCGTACGGCAAGGAGCCGCGCGTCGGCTCGATCGGCGTGCCCATCCCCGGCGTCGAGATGAAGCTGATCGACCCCGACTGGAACGAGATCGACGGCGGACCCGATGCGATCGGCGAGATCGCGATCAAGGGCCACAACATCATGAAGGGCTACTACAACCGGCCCGCCGCCACCGACGAGGCGATCCACGACGGCTGGTTCCGCTCCGGTGACCTGGGGCGCCGCGACGAGGACGGCTACTACTACATCGTCGACCGGTCGAAGGACATGATCATCCGAGGTGGCTTCAACGTCTATCCGCGCGAGATCGAGGAGGTGCTGATGACGCACCCCGACGTCTCGCTCGCCGCCGTCATCGGTGTGCCCAACGACAGCCACGGCGAGGAGGTGAAGGCGTTCGTGATCCTCAACCAGGGCGCGAGCGTCACCGCCGACGAGCTGGTGGCGTGGGGCAAGGAGGAGATGGCCGGCTACAAGTACCCGCGGATGGTCGAGATCGTCGACGCCCTGCCGATGACCGCGACCGGGAAGATCCTCAAGCGGGAGCTGTCCTAGCGGGGGATAGTCCGAGAGGTTTCGGTCGCTCTCGGGCCGCTGGGGCGACCGAAACCTCTCGGACTATCGCCTCACGTCGCGCACCAGCAGACCGGCGAAGCAGGTCATCAGGGCGACGACCGCCCCCAGGGCGATGACCGGGTCAGGCGCACCGGCTGCCGCCAGGCCCGCCCCCGCGCCGAGCACCAACACGACGTACGCCGCGATCCGCCAGTCGTCGCCGATGACCAGGTCCCACCAGAACCAGCCGAACGCGCGCAGCAGTCTCACCTCACCACCTCGCTCGGTCGCGTGGCCAGCAGCGCGACCAGCGCCCGGGTGAGCGCGAGCCAGGCCAGCACCACCAGCGGGAGCGCCCATTCACCCAGCGGCCAGCCGACGCTCTCGTGCCCGGCACGGAACCAGCCCAGGCCCTGCACGGACCAGAAGGTGCCGAACCCGGTGAGCATCACCCCGACGGCGTACTTCATGGTGTTCTCGGGCACTGCGGCCAGGGGGCGTCGCAACGCGAAGCCGGTCGCGGCGACCAGCAGGCCGGCCGCCACTGCGGCCACGCTCGCCAGTGCGACCCTCCCGGCCTGGAGGCCGAAGGTGAGCACGATGAAGACCACCTCGACCCCCTCGAGGAACACGCCCTTCAGCGACACCAGGAACCCGAACAGGTCGATCCCGGCGTACGTCGTGCGGTCGGCCCGGGCGGCGGCACCGGTCTCGCGGGCGTAGCGGGCGTCCTCGTCGCTGAGCGCCTTGCGGCCGGACGAGCGCAGCACGGCCTTGCGCAGCCACTGCAGCCCGAAGACCAGCAGGAGGACGCCGACCACGAGCTGCAGCAGCGCCTCGGGCAGCCAGGTGCGGATCGCGTACCCGAGCACCAGGGTGAACCCGGCCAGCGCGACGGCGGCCGCGAGCGCCCCGGACAGCGCCGAGCGCCAGCCGCGGGTGGTGCCCATCGCGAGCACGATCGTGAACGCCTCCACGAACTCGACGAAGGACGCCACGAACACCGAGCCGACCAGCGCGAGCGTGGTGGCGGACATGGCGTCACTCTAGGCCGGGCGGTGGCCCTAGACTTCGGGCTACCACCGCACACAGCCTGCTGAGGAGCACCCCGTGTCCCGTGTCGTCGTCGACGTCATGCTCAAGCCCGAGATCCTCGATCCCCAGGGGAAGGCCGTCCACGGCGCCCTGCCGCGGCTCGGGTTCACCGGCGTCAACGACGTCCGCCAGGGCAAGCGGTTCGAGCTCGAGGTTGAGGGTGAGGTCACCGACGACGTGCTCGCTCGCGTGCACGAGCTGGCCGGCACCCTGCTGTCGAACCCGGTGATCGAGGACTTCGTGGTGCACGTCGAGGGTGACGGCGCCCCGCACGGGAAGCACAAGGCATGAGGATCGGGGTCGTCACCTTCCCCGGGTCGCTCGACGACGTCGACGCCCGCCGGGCGGTCGGCATGGGAGGCCACGAGGCGGTCGAGCTCTGGCACGGTGACCACGACCTGCGCGGGGTCGAGGCGATCATCCTGCCCGGAGGCTTCTCGTACGGCGACTACCTGCGCTGCGGCGCCATCTCCCGCTTCTCCCCGGTGATGACCGAGGTGGTCGGAGCGGCCCAGCGCGGGATGCCGGTGCTCGGCATCTGCAACGGCTTCCAGATCCTGTGCGAGTCGCACCTGCTTCCCGGCGCACTGATCCGCAACGACCACCGCAAGTTCGTCTGCAGTGACCAGCGGCTGCGGATCGAGAACAATCGGACCCCGTGGACGTCGTCGTACGCCGAGGGCGCCGAGGTGACTATCGTCCTCAAGAACGGCGAGGGCGGCTACGTGGCCGACGAGGACACCCTCGACCGGCTCGAGGGCGAGGGCCGGGTCGTGGCCCGCTACCTCGGCGACAACCCCAACGGGTCGCTGCGGGCCATCGCCGGCATCACCAACGAGCGGGGCAACGTGGTGGGACTGATGCCGCACCCCGAGCACGCGGTCGAGGACCTGTGCGGTCCGGGCACCGACGGGCTCGGGTTCTTCACCGGTGCTCTCACCCAGGCCGTGGCGGCCGGGCTGCTCGGCTGAGCCGCGGCCTCAGCCCTGGAGGCGGGCCCAGCTGTCCCAGGCGACCACCCCGGTGACGGGACGACCGACCTGCTTCTGCCAGATCCGCACCGCAGCCAGGGTGTTGGCGTTGAAGCGTCCGCTGACGGTGAGGTTCGGCGAGCTCAGCTCGGCGTTCAGCGCCCGCTGCAGGCGGCGTACGCCGGGGGAGGCGGAGCCGATCTTCAGCACCGGCTCGGCGCCGGCGGAGAGCAGCGTGGTCCAGTCGTGGACCGACCAGGTCGACGAGACCGGGCGGCCGACCCGCTGCTGCCAGGCGTTCGCGGCCGCGACCGTGGCGTCGTCGTACACGCCGTTGACGGGCCCGGCGTAGGCCCGGCGCTCCTTGAGCAGGCACTGCAGGGCCTTGACCTTGGCCGGCCACTTGATGCCGGGCTTCACCGCGTTGTAGACCCAGTAGTTCACGTGCACCCCGCCGCAGTGGGACTTCTCCTTGGGGGCGACCGAGCCCCGGCCGAGGTCGACCCAGTTGCGGTCGATGTTGATGGTGACGCCGCCGTAGGTCTCGTTGTGGCCGCCCTGGTACTGCTTCACCCGGGCGTGCGGGTTCCAGCCCTCGTCGCCGATGTAGGTGGTCCGGGTGTCGGCGACGCCGTCCCAACGGGCGATCCAGATGGCGTCGGGGAGCACGAACGATCCCGGCCGGTTGATCCGCGCCCTGTCGAGGACCGCGATCCCCGAGGAGGCACTGGAGTAGACGCCGGCGCGGTAGCCCAGGCTCTTGGTCTTCCAGACCCAGCCGGAGAGGAAGCGCAGCGCCGACTCGCGGCACCCGGTGTTGGTGGAGTCGAACGCCTCGAGGTCGTACCAGAGGGTGCTGCCCGCGGAGATGCCGAGCGCGCTCGCCGCGTTGACGGACTTCACGGCCTCCGCCTGTCCCTGGGAGCGGGCCCGGGGGTAGCCGCCGGTGGTGCCGCGGGCCGAGAAGATGACCTTGTCGTCGGAGTAGCGCGGGAAGTGCGTCGAGCACGAGGCCTGCGGGCCGAGCGTGATCGGCAGCAGCCGCCAGCCCTTGGCCAGCTGGGTGCTCACCCAGGCGGGCGTGAGGTTGGGCTGGTTGCGGCAGCCGCGCGAGTCGCCGGAGATGTAGATGCCGACCGCGAAGAACGGCGACCTGTTGAGCCACATGTTCATGCTTCCCTGGCTCGGCGCCAGGCACTGGTCGAAGCCGTAGCCGGTGAAGTCACCCGGCGTGGCCACGTTGTCGGCGTGCGCGGGCGCGGTGAGCACCAGGGCGGCGAGGGCACCGCTGACGAGGGTGGCGAGGCGGCGAGCGAGGAAGGCGGTGCGCATGGTGTGGGTCTCCAGGGACGGGTCCGGTGGCCGTGGGCGCAGTCACCATAACCACTCAAGTCACACCAGCAACACGGATCGAGGTGAAGTACAGCGTTGTAGTTCGTGACCGGCCCCGCACGCCAATTGGTTGAGCACGACACGTCCCGGGCGCAGGGCGGGTGTCACAGCTCGCCAATTGGTCGGTTGCGACCGACCACCGGCCCGGCCCCGGCGTACCAGGACCGGGCCGCCAGCACCCGCCCGCTCGCGGGGATCAGGCCGGGATGCCGGCCGGCTCGACCCCAGCAGCCACGCCGACCACGTCGCCCCTCTCGGCGACCTCGTCCACGCCCGACCCGGCGACCTCGACGGACGCCGACCTGACCCGCCGGCCGGCCAGCGCGATCGTGAGCGCCGCGAGCAGCGCGGCCGCGGCGAAGCTGGCCGAGGTGAGGAACGCCGCCCGGGCGCCGGGGACGAACTCTCCCGGCACCGCGCCCGCGGCGTAGACCGACACGATCGCGGCGACCCCGACCGCGCTGCCCAGCTGCTGGGTGGTCTGCAGCAGTCCCGAGGCCGAGCCTGCGTGCTCGGGCTCCACGCCGGCCAGCGCGGTCGCCGTGACGGGCATGAACACCAGGCCGGCGGCCAGGCCGTTGAGCAGCATCGGCCCGAAGACCGAGCCCCAGTAGGTGTCGCCCGTGCCCAGGGTGCTGAGCAGCACGAAGCTGACGGTCAGGCCGGTGGTCCCCACCACCATCAGCGCGCCCGGTCCGAACCGGGCGACGAGGAGCGGCGTCACCCGCGACATCGCGAAGATGCCCAGGCTCAGCGGCAGGAAGGCGAAGCCGGAGGCCAGCGGCCCGAAGCCGAGCACCCGCTGGTCGTACTGGACGACGAGGAAGAACATCGACAGCTGCGCGCCGACCACCAGGGCCATCACCGTGAGCGCCGCGATCCTCCGCCGGTTGCGTAGCAGGTGCGGCTGGATCATCGGGTGCGCGACCCGGGTCTCGGTGCGCGCCAGGACCGCCAGCAGTGCCGCGCCGAGCGCGAATCCGACCAGGGTCCGTGCCGACGTCCAGCCGTGCTCGGGCGTCCCGATGAGTGCCCAGACGACGGCCACCGCGCCCAGCGTGGCGGTGACCGCGCCGACCACGTCGAAGCGGCCGGGACGGCGCGGGGTCTCGGTGACGTAGCGGCGCGCGAAGAGCAGGACCGCCAGACCGATCGGGACGTTGATGAACAGGGTCCAGCGCCACGAGCCGGCGTCGGTGACGAGGCCGCCGAGCAGCAGGCCGAT
>JBBQRV010000055.1:0-16752 GCA_038214475.1 Propionibacteriales bacterium
GGGGCGCTCACCCCGGGCCGGCCCAGCAGCCAGGCCAGCGCGACAGTCGACGGCTGGGCGTCGTGGGCGTCGGCGACCTCCCGGAGCACCCCGACCACGTCGAACGCCTCGGGGGACACGTAGCGCTGCACGATGCCTGCACGGGCCTGCCCGGTGACGTCGGCCGCGGTCCGGTACTTGCCGGTGAGCAGGCCGCTGGCCAGTCCCCAGTAGGGCAGCACCGCCAGGTCGTGCTGCAGCGCGAGCGCCTGCCGGTCGTCCTCGTAGTCGTGGCGGCGCAGCAGGCTGTACTCCGGCTGCAGCGCGACCGGACGCCGCCAGCCGTGCTCCTCGACCAGGCCGAGCCACTCCCGGATCCGGTCGGGGGAGTAGTTGGAGATGCCGAGCTCACCCACCTTGCCCTCGGTGACCAGTGCGTCGAAGGTCTCGAGGGTCTCGGCGAGAGGGGTGCCCGGGTCGTCGTAGTGCGCCCAGAGCAGGTCGAGCCGGTCGGTCTGCAGGCGGCGCAGCGAGTCGTCGACGGCGGCGCGCACGTTGGCGGCGGCGAGGCCGGGGCGCTCGGGGTGCCGGCCGACCTTCGAGGCGAGCAGGACGTCGTCGCGGCGACCGGAGCGGGCGAACCAGCTGCCCAGGATGGTCTCCGACGCGCCCGCGCCGTAGGAGTCGGACGTGTCGACGACGGTGCCGCCGCCGTCGACGAACGCGTCGAGGACCGCGTGCGAGGTGGCCTCGTCGGCGGTCCAGCCGAACGGGTTCGCGCCGAGCGCGAGGGGGAGGATCTTCCGGTCGCCGAGGGTGGTCACGTCGTCGTCTCCTGAGGTGGTCGGGTGCACTCCACTCAGTGACAACCGAGGCCGGGCGCAGATGTTCCCCAGGGCCGTGGCGGCTCCCGGTGATCGGGCATGATGCAGCAGTGACCACCCCCGACCGCACGGCTCCCGTCCGCGGCACCGTCGACTTCCCGCGAGACGAGCACGGGCGCCGCAGCACGTCGGCGACCGGACGGGCGGTGGTGGCAGACGCCCTGCGCGCGGTCGACCCGGCCGGCTCCCGGTCGGCGGAGCAGGAGACCAATTGGCGCAGTGGCTACCTCACCCACTTCCGGCGGCTGCTCGAGGCTGGGCTCGGCCGACCGGCGGACGCCGTACGGATCGCGGACGACGGCCTCGCCTCGTTGCACGAGCGGATCCGGCTCTCGGGCCCCGGCCAGGACCATGAACGGCCGTTGGCCGACTGGCGCTCCGAGCAGCCCGGGCACGCGCTCGGGACCACCGAGGTTCGCGGCCGCGCGGAGGCAGAGGGCGAGTTCTCGCTGCCCTACCGCGGGGACCGGCTGCGTGGTGACGCGCTGCGCCGCCGCCTCGATGCCTGGGTGGGCGACGGCGTCGTGGAGCCGGGGGTGCGCGAGGTCGTCGGTGCGGTGCTCGACCACCCGGAGTGGCTGCGGCTCGAGGGACACGTCGTGGGCGTGCTCGGCGCGGGTGCGGAGATGGGGCCGCTGCAGGCCCTGCTGCGCTGGGGCGCCACCGTCGCCGCCGTCGACCTCCCCGTGCCGGCACTGTGGGAACGGGTGCTCGGCGTGGCGCACGAGGGGGCCGGACGGTTGCTGGTGCCGACGCCGGCCGACCGGGTGGTGCCCGACCCGTCGGTGCTCGGCGCCGACCTGACCAGCGACGTACCAGCGCTGGCCGACTGGCTGCTCGGCCAGGAGGGCCGGCTGGTGGTCGGCAACTACGTGTACGCCGACGGTGCCGCCAACGTGCGGGTCTCGATGGCCGTCGACGCGCTCACCAGCCGGGTGCTCGCGCACCGCCCCGAGGCGGCGCTGGCGTTCCTCGCCACCCCGACCGATGTCTTCGCGGTGCCCGGCTCCGCCGTCGACCAGGCCACCGCGCGCTACGACTCGCGGGGCACCTCGGCCAAGCTGCTCGGCCGCCCGTTGCGCGCGGTCAGCGGCGGCCGGCTGCTGCGGCGTGCCTACGTTCCCGGCTCCGACCCCGGCGTCAACGACAGCCTGGTCACCCAGCAGGGACCCAACTACGCGCTGGCCAAGCGGCTGCAGCGCTGGCGTGCCACGTCGGCGCGCGCCGCGGGTGCCACCGTGTCGATGAACGTCGCGCCGCCGACTCGGACCCGGTCGGTGGTGAAGAACCGAGCGCTGGCCGCGGCGTACGCCGGCGCGCATCGGTTCGGGGTCGAGGTCTTCGAGCCGGCGACGTCGAACGTGCTGATGGCAGCCCTGCTGGTGCACGACCTGCAGACCGGCGGGCCCGCCCACGAGACGCCCTGGCAGGACGAGGCGGCCGCCGCCGTCCACGGCGGGCTGTGGCGCACGGCGTACGCGCCACGGAGCGCGCTCGGGCTGGCGGCTCTGCTCGGGTACGGCGGCGCGCGGGGCTGACGGGTCGCAACCCGCCAATTGGTCGATTGTGACGGCCGGAATGGCGGTGGCGGGTGTTGAACTGCGCCAATTGGACGGTTGCGACAGGTGTCCGGGCGGGATTGACGTCCCAGGATGCCGATTGGTCTGTGGTGACAGCCACCCAGCCACCCAGCCGACCAGCCACCCAGTCACCCAGCCGCCTCACTCGCCCAGCACACCCGCGACCCGGGCCGGCTCGGCGTACGCCGTCGCCAGCGAGCCGACGGTCTCGTGGGCGTTGAGCCCGCTCGGGTTGGGCACCACCCACAGCACGGCACCCTCGAACGGCTCGGGTTGGCGGCCCACCACGGCGTCACGCCTGCCGAACGCACTGCGGTAGGCCGTGATCCCCGCGATCGCCACCACTCGCGGCGCCTGGCTGCGCACCAGCGTGCGCAGCTCGAGGCCGCCAGCACGCAGCTCGGCCGCGGTCAGCTCCGACGCCTTCGCGGTGGCCCTGCGGACCAGGTTGGTGATCCCGATCCCGCGCGAAACCAGGTCGTCGCGGTCGGCGTCGGTCATCCGGTCCGACGGCGAGATCGGGCCGTCCAGGATGCCGGCGCGCAGCAGCGCGGGGTAGAACCGGTTGACCGGGTGCGCGAAGTGGGTCCGGGTGGCGGCGGTCCACAGCCCCGGGTTGATCCCGACGAACAGAAGCCGCAGGCCGGGGCCGAGCAGGTCGGGCACCTCGGCACCGCGGTAGGACTCGAGCTCGGCGCGGGTGAAGGAGGCCATCAGCGGCCGTGCTCGTCGGCCATCGCGGTGGCCGCCTCCTCGATGATGGCGCGCATGGCACGTTCGGCGGTGGCCGGGTCGCCGAGGCGTACGGCGCGTGCCACCTCGTCGTGCAGCGCGATCGCCTCCGGGTTGGGCCGGTCGGGCATCATCCCGTGGTGGGTGCGCCCGGCCAGCACCTCGGACACGACGTCGCCGAGGGCCCGGAACATCTCGTTGCCGCTGGCCTCGAGCAGGGTGCGGTGGAAGACCTTGTCGGCCAGCAGGTAGGAGTCGAGGTCGCCGTCGCGACCGTGCACGACCATGTCGGACACCGCGGCGGCCAGGATCCGGCAGTGGTGCGGGTTGGCCCGCTCGGCCGCGAGCGCGGCGGCCACCGGCTCGAAGCCTCGGCGCAGCTCGGACAGCGAGAGCAGCTGCTCGGTGCGGTCGCCGGCGTCGAGGCGCCACCGGATCAGCAGCGGGTCGAAGACGTTCCAGCGCTGCCTGGGCTGGATGGTGACGCCGACGCGTCGGCGAGACGCCACCAGGCCCATCGACTCCAACACCCGGATCGCCTCCCGGGCGACCCCGCGCGAGACGGCGTGCTCGGTGGCGATGCCCTCCAGGGTGAGCACCTGCCCGGGGGCGAGCCGCCCGGACACGATCCGGATGCCGAGCGCGGCCAGCACGCTGCCGTGCAGCTCGCGGGAGGGAGGAGTCACGGTCACTCAAACATCCTCCCACCAGTCACCTGACAGATCAAAGAACGGTCTATTTTGATCAGGAAGTTGCAAAGATAGGATTATTGAGGGCATCATGTGACGGCCAGCACAGGTCACCGGATCGGAGCACACCATGTCGACAGTCCTCACGTCGCCAGTTCTCGTCGTGATGGGCGTCTCGGGCTCCGGCAAGTCCACGGTCGGCGCCGCGCTGGCCCAGCGGCTCCGGGTGCCCTTCGCCGACGCCGACGACCTGCACCCGCCCGCCAACATCGCCAAGATGACCGCCGGCGAGGCCCTCAACGACAGCGACCGGTACCCGTGGCTGGAGGCCATCGGGGTCTGGCTGGCAGCCCACCCCGAGGGTGGGGTGATGAGCTGCTCCGCGCTCAAGCGCAAGTACCGCGACCAGCTGCGCCACCACGCCCCCGGCGTGGACTTCGTGCACCTGTTCGGCAGCCCCGAGGTGATCGCCCGCCGCCAGGCCAGCAGGCCCGGCCACTTCATGCCGGCGTCCCTGCTCAGCTCCCAGTTCGCCACCCTCGAACCCCTCGCGCCCGACGAGTCGGGCCAGGTCATCGACGTCGACCAGAGCGTCGACGCGATCGTCTCGCAGTACGTCGTCCCCACCGCACCACAGGAGAAGTGATGTCCCCCCTGCCCACCGTCCTGCCGATGGCCGGCACCGACCTGGTCCAGCCGGTCGCTGCCGGCTGGCAGCTGATCGTGGCCGCACTGGCTGCGATCGCCCTGATCGTCGTGCTGATCACGCTCGCCAAGGTGCACCCCTTCCTGGCCCTGATCGCAGGCGGCCTGACCGTCGGTGTCGCGTCCGGTGAGAACGTCACCACCGTGCTCACCTCGTTCAGCACCGGCTTCGGGTCCACCGCCGCCGGAGTGGGCATCCTGATCGCCCTGGGCGCGATGTTCGCCAAGCTGCTCGCCGACTCGGGCGGTGCCGACCAGATCGTCGACACCATCGTCGGCAAGGCCTCCCCGCGGATGCTGCCGTGGGCGATGGCGGCGGTCGGCGCGATCATCGGCCTGCCGATGTTCTTCGAGATCGGTCTGGTGCTGCTGATGCCGGTCATCTACCTGGTGGCCCGCCGCGCCCAGGTCTCCTTGATCACCGTCGGAATCCCCGCGCTGGCCGGCCTGTCCGCGATGCACGGGTTCGTCCCGCCGCACCCCGGCCCGGTCACCGCGATCGACTACCTCGGCGCCGACCTCGGCACCACGCTCGCCCTCGGCCTCGTCGTCGCGATCCCCACGGTCATCGTCGCCGGCCCGCTCTTCGGCACCCTGGCCGGTCGCTGGGTGGTCGTCGAGCCGCCGCACACCTTCGACGCCAGCCGCTCCGACGACGCCTCGGCGAAGCGCCCGACGTTCTCGGTCACGATGCTCAGCGTGCTCCTCCCCGTCGTGCTGATGATGGGCAAGGCCCTCGTCGACATCTTCATCGACGACGACACCCAGGTCACCCGCCAGGTCTTCGACGTACTCGGTACGCCGCTCGTCGCGCTGCTGATCGCCGTCGTGGTGGCCATGTTCACCCTCGGTGGCGGTGCCGGCATGACCCGACCCGAGGTGTCGAAGTGCGTCGAGTCGGCCCTGCCCGCGATCGCCGGGATCCTGCTCATCGTCTCCGCCGGTGGTGGGTTCAAGCAGGTGCTGGTCGACACCGGCATCGGCACCCTGCTCGCCGACTGGGCACGCGGCGCCAACATCTCCGTGCTGCTCCTGGCCTGGGTGCTCGCGGTGCTGATCCGCCTCGCCACCGGTTCGGCCACGGTGGCCACGATCACCGCGTCGTCGCTGATGATCGGTCTGGTCGACGGCCTGAGCCAGGGCGAGACCTCGCTGGTCGTGCTCGCGGTCGGCGCCGGATCGGTGTTCTTCTCCCACGTCAACGACGCCGGCTTCTGGCTGGTCAAGGAGTACTTCGGGATGAGCGTCGGGCAGACCCTGAAGACGTGGTCGCTGATGGAGACCGTGCTCTCCGTCAGCGGGCTCGTGGTGGTGCTGCTCCTCGGCCTCGTCATCTGACCTCGCGGCCCCCACCGCGGAGGGAACCGGCCGCGACGGCGTACCGTCTGACCACCATGCGACAGATACTCGGGATCCTGGTGGCCACCACGGTGCTGCCGTTCGCGGCCGGTTGTGGTTCCGGCAGCGGTACGGCGGGCGAGCCGGAGTCGACGGTGTCCGCCACGCCCAGCAGCTCACCCAGCAGCTCGCCCGGCAGCTCAGCCAGTGCCAGCGACCTGCCCCTGGTCGAGCCGGAGGTGGTCGCGATCCTGTCCCGGTCGGCAGCGGGCGGACACACCAGTGACACGGCCGTCGACGTCGGCACTCCGGCCGGGATGCGCCGACTGGTCGGCGGGCTGCGCCTGTCGGCGCTCGCCGACGAGGTGCGCTCGACGGCCGACCAGACCGCGGTGCCCGACGGGCGCCGGCTGATGGGTCAGGTGGTGAGCGTCGGGTGCGACGTACCGTCCGACGTCACCGTGACCGACGACGAGCACGGCGTCCACCTCGCGCCGGTCTTCACCGGCAAGACCCTCCAGGAATGCCTGGTGGCGGTCACGTCGATCGCTCTCGTGCTCGTGGACGCGCCCGCCTGAGGCCGGCGTCCACCAGACCCAGCGCGTCCAGGAGACCCGGCGTCGTGGGGCTCAGCCCAGCGACGACTCGTAGGCGTCGACGACCTCGTCGACCGGCCCGTCGAGGCGGAGCTGGCCACGGTGCAGCCACAGTGCCCGGGTGCAGGTCTGCCGGATCGTGCCCATCGAGTGGGAGACCAGCATCACCGTGCCGGCGGTCTCCTTGATCTCGTCGATGCGTTCCTTGCTCTTCTTGCGGAACTTCGCGTCGCCGGTGGCCAGCGCCTCGTCGATGAGCAGGATGTCGGGGCGGGCCGCGGTCGAGATCGCGAACCGGAGCCGGGCGCCCATGCCGGAGGAGTAGGCACGCATCGGCAGCTGGAGGAACTCACCGATGCCGGCGAACTCCACCACCGAGTCGAAGCGCTCGTCGACCTCGGCCGGGCTCAGGCCCAGGGCCAGGCAGCCGAGCCGGATGTTGCGCTCGCCGGAGAGGTCCTTCATCAGCGCGCCGCCGACCCCGAGCAACGAGGCCTGGCCGTCGGTGTAGACCGCGCCGGACGCCAGCGGCACCAGCCCGGCCATCGCCCGCATCAGGGTGCTCTTGCCCGAGCCGTTGTGGCCGATGAGGCCGATCGACTCGCCGTGGTGCGCGACGAACGAGACGTTGCGGACGGCGCGGATCAGGTCGACGGCACCGATGTGCTTCGACATCCAGCGTGGACGGCGCCCGCCCTCGACCTGGCGCTTGCCGCCGAAGGAGCGGTAGGTGACGCTGACGTCGTCCATGATCAGCGAGGGAGTCTGGTCAGCCACGGCCGTACTTCGCCTCCGCCCGCCAGAAGTACACGAACCCGGTGAGGACCGTGAGGACCGCCCAGCCGACCGCCCACAGCCAGGTGGCCGCGTCGACCGGCACCTCGACCATCAGCGACGAGCGCGCGAGCTCGATGTAGATGGCCAGGGGGGTGTGCGAGATGACCTGGAACGCCGCGCCGTCGCCGTACCGGTCCAGGCTGAACAGCACGCCCGAGGCGTACATCAGGGCGCGGTTCACGAAGGGGATCAGGTTGCCGAGGTCGGCCACCTCGACCACCAGGCGCGCGGAGTAGAAGGCCAGACCGGTGGCGAACACGTAGGCGAGCACCACGGCCGGAGCCAGCAGCAGGATCTGCAGGCGCAGCGGCTCGCCGTTGAGGACGGCGACCGCGAGCAGCACCAGCAGTGCCGGCAGCAGGTTGAGGAACTCGGCGGTGGCGTAGGCGATGGGGATCAGCGCGCGAGGGAACTGCAGCGAGGTGATCAGGCCGTTGTTGCTCTCCATCGAGCTGGCCGAGCGGTTCATGGTGCCGGAGATGAACCGGAAGATGAACAGGCCGGTGACCACGAAGCCGGCGTAGTTGTCGATGCCGCGGTTGACGTGCAGCAGGTACTTGAAGACGGTGTAGTAGAGCAGCGCCCACAGGATCGGGGTGAGCAGCGCCCACAGCTGGCCGAGGTAGCCGCCCTGGTTCTTCGAGTAGGCGCGGCCGCTCGCGAGACTGAACGCGAAGTGCCGGCGCTCCCACACCTGTTGGGCGTACTTGACCAACGGTGGGCGACCGCCGACCTTCCTCAGTCCGAACTCGCCGGCGAGCTCGGCACCGGAGGCGGGGATGGTCACAGCGAGCAATAGTACGGACCCCCGGGCACGAACTCCGACACCCGGCCTCTCCACAGCCCCGACGTCGCGGATTGCCGGGTGCGTGGGCGGGGGAGGCTCCTGCGCATGCCAGCCATCGACTACGTCGGACACCTCACCGTCACACCCGCCCTCGACGACGACGAGATCTCGCTGCTGCGGGCGCTGCGCAGCTCGCGGCACCGGCCGCCGTACGGACCGGAGGGGCGCAGCCCGTGGCGGCCCTGCCCCGAGGGCTGCTGCCTGACCGCAGCCGGCAAGGCCTGCGCCGGCTCCGCAGCGCAGTGGCTCCGGCACCTGGTGCGGGGGCCGCTGTGCAGGCACGACGTGCGGGGGACGGTGGTGGGCTGTCGGCGAGACGACCGGTTGCTTTTCGCGGTCGCGGCGTCGGCCGCGGGGGTGCGCAGCAGGGTGCTGTGGACCCCAGTCGTCGAGCCGGCGTACGTCGCGGCGCGGGCCGGCTCGGCCCGATCCGGCGCGCCGCGGGCCAACGTGATCCCGTTCGGACGGAGACCGGACTGTTGACCCCAGTGGTTGTCCGCAGGATGCGGTGGAGACTCTTCTCGACCGAACGGGGCTTGGGTAACGTGCAGCCATCGGAATGCCCCTCGGGAGGTTCCCAGTGTTCGACCGCCGCGTGGTCCTGGTGCGCCTGCTCGTCCCGCTGCTGGCGGGGTGCACCGGCGATCCGGTGAAGCCGGCCCCACTGCCCTCGCCCACCGTGACCGAGAGCTCGCCCACGGTCAGTCCGACGGCTGAGGCGACGCCGCCCGAGGCCGCGAGGCAGTCGGCGGTGCGTGCCTGGGTGGCCGCCTATAACCAGATGCAGGCAGACGGGCAGACCGACGCGTTCCGAGCGCTCGGCACCACGTGCGCCCCGTGCACCCGCGTGGCTGATCGCGTCGAGAAAATCTACGGCGACGGTGGCTACGTGCACACCGACGGATGGCGCATCGGGTCACTGCGACGAACCCGGGAGGCCGGCGCTGGCTTCGTGGAGGAGATGAAGGTGGACTCGAGTCCCACCGAGTACGTCGAGGCGAAGAGTGGGCAGGTCAAGACTTTCCCGGGCGGTGTAACGACGTACTGGGTCACCCTGTCCAAGTCCCCGGAGGGTTGGCTGGTTCAGGACTACATCGAAGTGCAGGCGCCATGAAGCGGGTGGTCGCCGGAGTCTCCACGGCTCTGCTCGTCGCTGTCGCGCTCCTTGTCGGGACCATCTCGTCTGCCTCGGCGGAGTGTGGCGAGTCGATAGATCTCGGAAATGCGGCGGCAATCTGTCACTTCACCGGCGACGAGGTCAAGGAGATGTTCCACAGCGGCGACACCCACGTCTACCGACTGGAACTGCAGTGCCGGGCCGACGGCACCGCGAACGAGTGCTTCAACCCGCGCGTGTGCGGTGGGCCGCCGCCGACCGGGTTCACCTTCAGCGTGTACATCGACGGGGTGCTCTCCGGCGATGTCTGCCTGTCCACCCAGGAGGCGGCGACGCTGGGGGCGATCACCCCGGCGATGGTGCTGCGGGAGATGCAGCGGCTCGACTGGCCTCGCTCCGAGCTGGTGGTCCAACCACCCGACGGGCAGACGCTGGTCAACCTCGAGACGAACTTCTACACGACCAACACCGCCCCCACCGTCCAGACGGTGACCCTGCTCGGCCAGCAGGTCGCGATCGAGGCGACCCCCACCTCCTACCGCTGGCACAGCGACGTGGGCGGCGCCGACGAGGTGACCGAGACGACCTCGCCGGGCGCGGCGTACCCCGCTCTCGAGGTGACCCACACCTATGCCCAGGTGGGAGTGGTGCAGCCGGCCGTCGACACCGTCTACACCGGGCGGTTCCGGGTCAACGGCGGCCCGTGGCAGGCCATCCCCGAGACCGTGACGCTGCCCGGAGCGGGAGTGCCGCTGCTGGTGCGCGAGGCCGGCGGGGTGCTGGTCGGCTACCGCTGACCACGGGGCCGGGCGTCGGCTCCATCGACGTCACAATCGACCAATTGGTGCACAACGACTCCCGATCGGGGTGGATCAGGTGTCACAACCGTCCAATTGGCGGGTGGTGACAGCGTCAGCCCAGGCTGCTCAGGTCAGGAGGTACGTCGACCGCATGCGCCTCCAGCAGCCGGCGCGGGATCACCTCGAGCGCGCGGGCGTTCGTGGAGGCGAGCACCACGGGCGCGGCGGCCCCGTCGGCGTACGCCTGGAGCCACCGAGGAGCCACCACGCACCAGCGGTCGCCGGGGTTCAGGCCGGGGAAGTCCCACTCGGGCCGCGGCGTCGACAGGTCGTTGCCGACCGACAGCTGGTGGGCCAGGAACTCGGCGGTCATCACCGCACAGACGGCGTGCAGGCCGGCGTCCTCCGGGCCGCAGGTGCACGACCCGTCGCGGTAGAAGCCGGTGACCGGCTCCGTGCCGCAGGGCTCGAGCGGCTCTCCGAGGACGTTGAGTTCGCTCACCGGTCCAGCCAATCACACCGACCCGCCGATGCCGAAGGTAAAGACTGAGATCGGGGGGTTGGAAAGCGCCAGTGTCATGTAGGATCCAAGCAACTCCGTGGGGGAGTTGTGGAGTTGTCCGGGGGGACACATGTCGCAGTGGATCGCGTTGATGCGCCAGTTGTGCACGCCGAACGAGGAGCTGGCCGTCGCGGCCATCGCAACCGCACGCCAGCACGGCGAGGAGAATGACCTCGCCTCCGCCGACCACGCACGTGCGCTCGCGCGCCGCTTCGGTCTCTCGACCCGCGAGGCCGCCGACTGGCTGCGCAGCAGCACCGCCGCCACCGTTCAGCGCTGGCCGCGCACTGCCCTCGAGCTCGTCGCTCCGGTCGGTCTCGCCCAGGACATCGGACTCGACGACACCATCGCGTTCATCGACCGGCTGGCCCGGGTGCTCGTGGACGAGTCGGTCGTCACCGAGCCGATGCTCGCCGAGGTGCGCGCGCTGCCGACCACCCGCACCCGCGTCGCCCGCGACCGTCGCCCGCTGCGCAGTCCGCGGCACACCGTCATCGCGTTCCACGCCCGCGGCGCCTAGAGAGTGTCTGTTAACTGCGGACGCGGTGGTGGATGACGATCGCGGCGAGGGTGACGCCGCCGAGGTAGGCCAGGGCGTACTTGTCGTATCGGGTAGCGATCCCTCGCCAGTGCTTGAGTCGATTGAACCCGCGCTCGACGGTGTTGCGGTGGCTGTAGAGCTCAGGGTCGAAGGCGGGTGGGCGTCCCCCGGCAGAGCCCTTGGCCTTGCGCCAGGCGATCTGGTCGGACTTCTCGGGAATGGTGTGGCTGATCTTCATGTGCCGCAGTCGGGCGCGGGTGGAGTTGTGGCTGTAGGCCTTGTCGGCCAGGAGCCGGAAGCGTTCGCAGGTCGCGTTGCGATGCTCCTCGAGGAGTGGCCAGAGCATCGGGTTGTCGCCGGCCTGCCCGGCGCTCAGCTGCATCGTCAGCGGCGAGCAGTGCTGGTCGGTGAGGGCGTGAATCTTCGTCGTCAGCCCGCCACGCGAGCGTCCAATCGCGTGATCGGGGGGCTCATCGGGGGAGAACGTGTAACTCAGATCAGCCCCCTGTGAGGACCCCGGGCCGGGCGCCGGCGGCGTGCTGGTGGGCGCGCACGACGGTCGAGTCGACCGACAACAAGGCCCGCAGGTCCTCGTCGTGGTCGCCAACCTCACTGCGCACGGCGGCGAACATCCGCGTGTAGGTCTGGTCTTTGGACCAGCGCAGATGACGCTCGGCCACCGATTGCCACGCCCCGAAGTGCTCGGGCAGATCGCGCCACGGCGAGCCTGTCCGGAAGCGCCAGATGATTCCCTCGAGCGTGCGGCGGTGATCGTTCCAGGGTCGCCCTGGTCGTCCGATCGTGGCCGGCATCACCGGCTCGATGAGAACCCAGAGATCATCGCTGATGGCATCGGTGCGAAGCATGGATCCAGCCTCGCCGACCACCACCCGCAGAGTTAGCAGACACGCCCTAGGTCGACGCCCAGCCGTTTGGTTGGATGGAGCCTGACGTCGCACAGGGAGGCTCCATGAAGATCGGCCCGATCGTGAAGACCGCCACCCAGGCGGGCAAGTTGGCCGTGAAGTACGGCCCGCAGGCCAAGATCGCGTGGGACAAGGGCGGCAAGCAGGGCGCCGCCGCGGCGCGGACCCGCGCCCAGTCGTTGAACGCCCGGCGGCGCGCCCTCAAGCACGCGGCCGGACTGGTCGACGGCTCCGTGCTCAAGGTCGCGCCCGAGGGACGCACCCGGTACGTCGTGTTCACCGGCGACCACCCGGTGGCCGCCTACCCGGCCCAGGAGCTTTCGCTCGTGGCCCTGCTCGAGCACGCCGACCTGACCAAGCGGTTCCGTCTCGACCCCGCCACGCACACCAAGGGCCGCCGGAAGTCCAGCCCGCCCCCGGCGATCGAGCGCGGCACGCCCTGACGGCACGCCGGAGCGGGAGGTCCTCGCTAGGTTGGTCCCGTGGCGTGGAACGAGTTCATCGAGGGCGACAACCTCGACGTGCTGGGCCGCCTCGACGACGAGGTGGACCTGATCTACCTCGACCCGCCGTACAACACCGGCAACGACTTCGCCTACGTCGACAGGCACGGCAGCCACGACGCCTGGGTGGCGATGATGCGGCCCCGGCTGGAGGCGGGTCGCGAGCGGCTCCGCGACACCGGTGCGATCTTCGTGAGCATCGACGACCACGAGGCCGCGCACCTGCGGGTGCTGATGGACGAGGTGTACGGCGAGCAGAACTTCGTCGCCCAGATCGTGGTCAACCTCAACCCCAAGGGCCGCCAGCTCGGCCGGCACTTCGCCACCAGCCACGAGTACCTGCTGGTCTACGCCCGCGACGTACGCCGCTGCGTGCTCGACGCCACCAGCGCCCGGATCGTCGACGAACGGGACTTCCGGCTGGTCGGCCCCGACGGCCGCCGCTACCGCGAGCTCCCGCTGCGCAACACCAACAAGAAGTTCAACCCCGCCACCGCCGGCACCCTGCACTTCGCCGTCTGGGGTGACCCGGTCACCGGCCGCGTCGGCACCCAGGAGTTCGAGGGCGCGCGCCGGGTCGAGCCGGTGTTCGGCGACGGTCGCCCCGCAGTGTGGCGCTGGAGCCGTCCGCTCATCGACGCCCGCCCCGACGACCTGGTCTGCCGTGAGGTGAAGGGGCTGGCCGGCACCCGTGTCGACGTCTTCCAGAAGGACTGGCTGCACCCGACCACGCCCGGCGGGCGCCGCAAGAAGCTCAAGACGATCTGGCTGGCCGAGGAGGTCGGCTCGACCGACACCGCGGTGGCTGAGCTGAAGGCGCTGGTCGGGCACGTCTTCGAGAGCCCCAAGCCCACCGGGCTGCTGATCCGGATCCTGGAGACCATGCCCCCCGATGCCGTCGTGCTCGACTACTTCGCGGGCAGCGGCACCACCGGTCACGCGGTCGCGCTGGCCAACCTCGACGACGGCGGCACCCGGCGCTGCATCAGCGTCAACTCCGCCGAGCCCACCCGCCCCGGCTCCAACGCCGACCTGCACGGGCTGGCCACCGTCAGCGCGATCACCCTGGCGCGGCTGCGTCGGGTCGACGAGACTCTCGGCGGCGGGCTCGACGTACGCAGGCTTCCCGAGCGCGACATGATGGCCCCATGAGCAGACGAGTGGCCCTGGTGACGGGAGCGTCCAGCGGGATCGGGGAGCACACCGCCCTGGCGCTGGCCAACGACGGATTCGAGGTCTACGCGGTGGCCCGCAGGGTCGACCGGATGGCGGCCCTGGCCGACCGCGGCGTGCACGTGTTCGCCATGGACGTGACCGACGACGCCAGCATGACCGCGGGGGTCGACCGGATCATCGAGGAGCGCGGGCGGATCGACGTGCTGGTCAACAACGCGGGCTACGGCTCCTACGGGGCCGTCGAGGACGTGCCCCTCGACGAGGCCCGGCGCCAGTTCGAGGTCAACGTGTTCGGCCTGGCCCGGCTGGTGCAGCTGGTCACGCCGTACATGCGTGAGCAGCGCAGTGGCCGGATCGTCAACGTCTCCAGCATCGGCGGCAAGTTCTACGAGCCGCTGGGCGCCTGGTACCACGCCACGAAGTTCGCCGTCGAAGGCCTCAGCGACAGCCTGCGCATCGAGCTGAGGCCGCACGGCATCGACGTGGTGATCATCGAGCCGGGCCCGATCCGCACCGAGTGGAACGCGCTCAGCCGACAGAACCTGGTGGCGAGCAGCGCCGACGGTGCGTACGCCGACCAGGCCACCCGGGTGGCCAGGGCGATGGCTCGGGGCGAGCGCAAGCTGCTCTCCAGCGGCCCCGAGGTGGTGGCCCGCAAGATCCTCAAGGCCGTCACCGCGGCCGGCCCCCGCGCCCGCTACCCCGTGGGGCGCGGCGCGGGCACGATCCTCACCGCCCGCAAGGTCCTGCCCGACGTCGCCTTCGACGCTCTGGTCCGCACGATGTACCGCTAGACCCCCGCAGCCCGCTCCAGCGCGCGCAGCTCCACGTCGAGGTGCGTGAGCAGCCGCTGCAGGTGCGGCACGGTGCGCCGGCAGCCGGTCAGCCCGAACCCCATGCTTCCGGCGTACGACGTGCAGGTGATGTTGAGCGCGTTGCCGTGGAAGGGCACCGACAGCGGGTACATGCCGACCATCTCGGCGCCGTTGAGGTACTGCCGGGTGCGCGGCCCGGGCACGTTGGAGATGATCACGTTGAACGGCGGCCGGCCCACCCCGGTGGCCTTGAGCAGCGGGTTGAGCAGCATCGGCGACATCCCGATCGCCGACATCGCCAGCACCTGGAGCGGGGTCATCGTCGACATCGCCTCCTTGCCGTCGCGCATCGAACGGTGGATCCGCTCGAGGCGTACGCCGGCGTCCTCGACGTCGGTGGCCAGCTGGGCCATCACCACGCCGACGGCGTTGCCGCCCTCGGCGTCGTGATCGTGGCTGCGGGCGTGCAGGCTCACCGGCACCATCGACACCAGGCTCTCGTCGGGCAGCCCGTCGAGGTCGAGCAGGTAGGTGCGCAGCGCGCCGCCGCACATCGCCAGCACCACGTCGTTGATCGTGGTGCCGGTGGCCTTGCCGACCGCGCGCAGCCGCTCGACCGGCCAGTCCTGGGCCGCGAACCGGCGGGCACCGGTGATCGGACCGTTGAGCAGGGTGCGGGGCGCGCTGAAGGAGATCGGTGACGCCTCGCTGCGGGCGCTGCGCCCCAATGACCTGAGCAGGGCCCCGGGCAGGCCGGCCGCCTCGGCGCTGAGGCCCAGAGCCGAGTGCAGCGCCGAGCCCAGCGCCGCCACCGGGATGCCGGCCACGGTCTGCTCGGCCTCCTCCCGCGCCCGTGCGGGCTTGGCGACCCGGGGGCGGGCGGCCCACGGCGGTGGCATGTCGCGGCGGGCCGGGTCGGAGCTGAGCACCGACTGCAGCAGCCGCATCGAGGAGACCCCGTCGACCAGGGCGTGGTGCATCTTGGTGTACATCGCCAGCCGGCCGTCGCGCAGCCCCTCGATCACGTGCGCCTCCCACAGCGGGCGCTCGTAGGCCATCCGGGTGCCGTGCAGCCGCGAGCACAGGTCGAGCAGCTCGCGCACCCGCCCCGGCTTCGGCAGGGCGCTGTGCCGCACGTGGTGGTCGATGTCGAAGAGCTCGTCCTGGGCCCACACCCACTGGCCGGCCGTGGCGATGGACCGGGTGGGGTGCTTGAGGAAGAGCGGGGCGATCTCCCCCGCGCCGCGCATGCTCTCGTAGAGCTCGAGGCCGTAGTTGCGGCCCGCGCCCTCCGGCTTCTTGAACAGCTGCAGGCCGCCCACGTGCATGGGCATCGACCGGTTCTCGGCGTAGAGGAAGGCCGCGGACGTCGGGTCGATCGGGTTCACCACGTGCGTGCCTCCCGGGCATCGGTCGTACGAGTTGGCTGCGTGTGCCGGGTTCAGCGGGTGGACCGGCGACGGCAACGCGCCGTTCAGCCCCACATTAGCCACGAGACTGCCGGGGTGGTGGGGAGTGAGACCCAATCGGCAGCCCTACGCCCACGACCTGGGCGACGCCCGGACCCTGGTCGGGGTCACCGACTCGGTCAACCAGTCCCAGGCCGACCAGGACTTCGCCGAGTGGCTCGCCACCTGCGACCGGTGCCGCCATCTGCGCGACCGGGCCGCGGTCAAGCACCGTTGGGGGCTGACGGTGGACAGCGCCGAGAAGTCCGCGAAGACCACGCAGGCCGTCGGCTGCACGGACACCACGATCACGGTGACGCTCGCCCGTCGAGCCGGGAGGGCGGTCCGGTCGGCTCTGGCAGGATCGGGACCATGGAGGCACACCCGCTCGACCGGCTCTGGACGCGCGGGCGTACGTCGCTGAGCGAGCGCACCCGCCGCTGGCGTTCCAAGAGCTTCCAGATCGCGCAGTGCTCGTTGGCGGCCGGGGCCGCCTGGTGGCTGGCCCAGCACCTGTTGCACCACCCGGTGCCGTTCTTCGCGCCGGTGGCGGCGGTGGTCAGCCTCGGCACGTCGTACGGCCAGCGGCTGCGCCGGGTCGTGGAGGTGACCATCGGGGTGGCCGTCGGTGTGCTCGTCGGCGACCTGCTCGTGCAGCAGCTGGGCACCGGCTGGTG
>JBBQRV010000056.1:0-16635 GCA_038214475.1 Propionibacteriales bacterium
GAGGCCAGGAGCCTGAGCGCCCGGACGATCTCGATGCGGGTCTCGTGGGGGGTGATCACCGCGTCGATGTAGCCGCGCTCGGCCGCGAGGTACGGGTTCGCGAGGTGGTCCTCGTACTCCTGGACCAGCTCGGCCCGACGGGCCTCGGCGTCGTCGGCGTCCTTGAGGTCGGCGCGGTAGAGGATATTGACCGCCCCCTGCGCACCCATCACCGCGATCTGCGCGGTGGGCCAGGCCAGGTTGATGTCCGCGCCGAGGTGCTTGGACCCCATCACGTCGTACGCCCCGCCGTAGGCCTTCCTGGTGATGATCGTGACCAGGGGGACGGTGGCCTCGGCGTACGCGTAGATCAGCTTCGCGCCCCGCCGGATGATGCCGTTCCACTCCTGGTCGGTGCCCGGGAGGAAGCCGGGTACGTCGACGAAGGTCAGCACCGGCACGTTGAACGCGTCGCAGGTCCGCACGAAGCGCGCGGCCTTCTCCGAGGCGTCGATGTCGAGCGTGCCCGCGAACTGCATCGGCTGGTTGGCCACCACGCCCACCGGTCGGCCCTCGACCCGGCCGAAGCCGATAAGGATGTTCGGCGCGAACATGGGCTGCACCTCGAGGAACTCCTGGTCGTCGAGCACCGCCTCGATCACGGTGTGCATGTCGTAGGGCTGGTTGGGGGAGTCGGGGATCAGGGTGTCGAGGCTGCGGTCGAGGTCGGACACGTCGAGGTCGGCCGGCTCGTCGTACGTCGGCGGCTCGTCGAGGTTGTTCTGCGGCAGGTAGGACAGCAGCGCCTTCACGTACTCGATCGCGTCGGCCTCGTCGGCTCCCATGTAGTGGGCGTTGCCGGAGCGGGTGTTGTGGGTGCGTGCGCCGCCGAGCTCCTCCATCGTGACGTCCTCGCCGGTGACGGTCTTGATCACGTCGGGGCCGGTGATGAACATGTTGGAGGTGCCGTCGACCATGATCGTGAAGTCGGTGACCGCGGGGGAGTAGACGTGCCCTCCGGCGCAGGAGCCCATGATCATCGAGATCTGCGGGATCACCCCGGAGGCATGCACGTTGCGGCGGAAGATCTCGCCGTACAGGCCGAGCGAGACCACACCCTCCTGGATCCGGGCACCGGCACCCTCGTTGATGCCGATGATCGGGCAGCCGGTCTTGATGGCGAGGTCCATCACCTTGGTGATCTTCTCGCCGTAGACCTCGCCCAGCGACCCCCCGAAGACCGTGAAGTCCTGGGAGAACACGCACACCTGGCGGCCGTCGATGGTGCCGTAGCCGGTGACCACGCCGTCGCCGTACGGGCGGTTCCTGTCGAGCCCGAACGCCACCGAGCGGTGCCTGGCCAGCTCGTCGAGCTCGACGAACGAGCCCTCGTCGAAGAGCTGCTCGATCCGCTCCCGGGCGGTCTGACGGCCCTTGGCGTGCTGCTTCTCGACGGCCTTGGCCGAACCGGCGTGCACGGCCTCCTCGAGTCGCTGCTCCAGGTCGGCGAGCTTGCCGGCCGTGGTGTGGATGTCGGTCCCGGGCGTCTCGGTCGCCTCTGCGCTCACGCTGGCCTCCTTGGCTGTCCGTGCGCCAATGTAGTGCCCATGGTCGACGACGGTGCAGGGCGAGTCCCCCTTGACGCAGCGCGGCTGGTCGCCGCCCCCTGGCCGGTGGAGGTGCTGGAGGAGGCCGGGTCGACCAACGCGCTGCTCGCCGCCCGGGCACGCGACGGTGCCGGGCCGCAGGTGCTGGTCACCGAGCACCAGACGGCCGGTCGGGGACGCCTCGACCGCACCTGGGAGACCCCGGCCCGGGCCGCGCTGACCTTCTCGGTGCTGCTGCGGCCCGAGGCCCCGGACGCCCGCTGGCCCTGGCTGCCGCTGCTCACCGGGTACGCCGTCCGCGCCGCCCTGCCCGCGCTGCCGGGTGGGGTGTCGCTGACGTGGCCCAACGACGTGCTCGTGGGCGACCTCAAGGTCGCCGGCATCCTGGTGGAGCGGGTCGAAGGTGCTCCCGGGACCATCGGTACCGCGGGGGCTGCGGCCGTGGTCGGGATCGGGCTCAACGTCTCCACCACCGCCGACGAGCTGCCGGTGCCGACCGCGACCTCGCTGGCACTGGGGGGCGCCGGGCGGGAGGACACCGACCGCACCACGCTGCTGCTCGCGATCCTGGCCGAGCTGCACGCCGGTCTGGTCCGGTGGGCGGACGAGGGAGATGCCTGGCTGCGTTCGGCGTACCGGCCGGTGTGCGCCACGCTGGGCCGCAGCGTGCGCGTGGAGCTGCCGGCCGGAGCGCCGCTCGAGGGCACGGCCACCGACCTGGACGCCAGCGGACGCCTGGTGGTCGACACCGCGGCCGGTCCGGTCGCCGTGGGTGCCGGTGACGTGATCCACGTCAGGAGCCCCCAGAAGTGACATGATCGCCCCGTGGCGATCTCCAGCAAGCTCCTCAACGACGGCGAGAGCATCGTCGTCAGCACCCGCACCCACCCCAAGGCGCTGATCCTGCCGATCCTCGTCCTGCTGGTGTGCCTGGCCGTCGGCGTCGTGCTCGGCAACCTCGTCGGTGACGCCGCCAACGGCATCCTGCGCCTGGTGATCTGGGTGCTGCTCCTGCTGCTCGTGCTCTGGTACGTCGTGCGCCCCGTGGTCACCTGGCTGACCACCACCTACACCTTCACCAACCGCCGCTTCATCAAGCGCTCCGGCTTCATCGCCAAGGAGGGCCGCACGATCCCGCTCAACCGGATCAGCGGCGTCGACTTCGAGATGGGCGTGGTCGACCGGGTGTTCCGCTGCGGCACCCTGGTCGTCTCCGACGCGAGCACCGACGGCCGGGTGGAGCTGCACGACATCCCCCGCGTCGAGCACGTGCAGCTTCTCGTCGCCGCCGAGCTCGACCGGATGTCGCGGGGAGCCCACGGCGACGATGGCACCTGAGCGCCGGGGCCGCTTCACCCGGAGCGACCTCGAGCGGGTGATCCTCGGCGAGGAGCCGCACCTGTCTGCCCGTGACGTGGCCGACGCGGCAGGCGCAGACCCCGATCTCACCCGCAGGCTGTGGCGGGCCCTGGGCTTCCCCGAGCTGCAGGGGGAGATGCTCTTCGCGGACGCCGACGCCGCGGCCGTGACCACGCTCGTCGGCATGGTCGAGGCCGGACTGGTCGACCTCGACACCGCGCTGAACATGACCCGCGGGCTCGGCCAGACGATGGCCCGGCTCGCCGAGTGGGAGACCGCGACCGTGGTCCCGCACCTGCTGCGCGCCGACCAGCACGGGACGCAGAGCCGGCTCGACGCGGCGGTGCGGCTGCTCGGGCGGATGGGCACCCCGTTCGAGGAGCTGCTGATCTACGCCTGGCGCCGGCACCTCGCGGCGGCCGTGGCCCGGGTCGAGGCACTGGGCGCCAACGACGAGGAGCTGACCACCACCGAGGTCACTGTCGGCTTCGCCGACCTGGTGTCGTTCACCGCCCTCTCCAACGAGATGGACGAGGACCGGATCGGCGACCTGGTGGAGATCTTCGAGTCGCGGGTGCACGACGCGATCGCCGCGCACCACGGCCGGGCGATCAAGAGCCTGGGGGACTCCGTGCTGTTCGTGAACGACGACCCGGTGCGGGCCCTCGACACCGCCGAGGCGATCATCGAGGTGATCGGCCGTGACGAGCGGATGCCCGACGTCCGTGTGGGACTGGCGTCGGGGGCCGTGGTGATGCGGCTCGGCGACGTCTTCGGCCCCCCGGTCAACCTGGCCGCCAGGCTGACCACGGTGGCCCGCCGCAACCGGGTGATCATCGACGAGTCGACGGCCGGGATGCTCCCCGCCGCCGACTTCGAGACCCGCCCGCTGCCGCCGCGGCCGTTGCGTGGTTTCGGCGTGGTCGCGCCGATGACGGTGCGCCGGACCTGATCCGAATCGGCGCCGTACGGCCGCGCATATAGTCGTTTCGGGTGGTATCCAGACCAGATTTTGCCGAATCGCACGCATGGTGAGCGGCGATTTCCAATCATGGTCACATGATGGAAGTGCAGGACGTCCGGCTCGACCCGGAGGAACGCCGAGTGTGGCGCGCAGGCAGCGAGATCGACTTCTCCCGCAAGGAGTTCGACCTGTTGCACGCGCTGATCTCGCGCGCCGGGAGCGTCGTGGGCCGCGACGAGCTGATGCGCAACGTCTGGGACACGACGTTCTACACGTCCTCCAAGACCATCGACGTGCACCTGGGCTGGGTGCGCCGCAAGCTCGGCGACGACCCGAAGAACCCGACGCTGATCACCACCATCCGTGGCAAGGGCCTGCGTTTCGAGACGTTCCCGCCGGAGCACTAGCCTGCTCCCTGTGACCTCCCCCCTCGCGCCCACCCTCGCCGTCATCGGCGGTGGACAGCTGGCCCGGATGCTGGCGCAGCCGGCGATCGCCCTCGGGCTCCCGCTGCGCCTGCTCGCCGAGGCGGAGGGGGTCTCGGCCGCGCAGGTGATCCCCGACCAGCAGGTCGGTGACTACCGCGACCTCGACACGCTGCGGTCGGTGACCGACGGCTGCGCGGTGGTCACCTTCGACCACGAGCACGTGCCCACGCCACACCTGCACGCGCTGGCCGACGCCGGGATCGCCGTACGCCCGGGGCCGGAGGCACTGGTGCATGCCCAGGACAAGGGAGTGATGCGGGCCCGGCTGAGCGCGCTCGGCGTGCCCTGTCCCCGGCACCGGCTGGTGACCACGCCGGCCGAGGTGGCGGAGTTCGGCTTCCCCGCAGTGCTCAAGACGACCCGGGGCGGGTACGACGGCAAGGGCGTGTGGGTGGTCGCCTCCGGATCGGAGTGCGACGAGGCCTTCGCCGCAGCCGCGGCCGCCGGGGTGCAGATCCTGGCCGAGGAGCTCGTGGACTTCCGGCGCGAGCTGTCGGCGCTGGTGGCCCGCTCACCCAGCGGGCAGGCGGCGGCCTACCCGGTGGTGGAGTCGACCCAGGTCGACGGGGTCTGCCGCGAGGTGATCGCGCCGGCTCCCGGCCTCGACCCCGAGCTGGCTGGCGCCGCACAGCAGATCGCGCTGCAGGTCGCAGGCGCCCTGGACGTGACCGGGATCCTCGCGGTCGAGCTCTTCGAGACCACCGACGGCCGGGTCCTGGTCAACGAGCTGGCGATGCGTCCGCACAACACCGGGCACTGGACCCAGGACGGCGCGGTCACCTCTCAGTTCGAGAACCACCTGCGCGCGGTGATGGACCTGCCGCTCGGCTCGCCGGCGCCGCGGGTCCGGTGGACGGTGATGGTGAACATCCTGGGCGGCGACCGGCCCGACACCGGCCGGCTCTACGACGGCTACCCGCACGCGCTGGCCCGTGACCCGCACCTGCGGGTGCACCTCTACGGCAAGGAGCTACGCCCTGGGCGAAAGGTCGGCCACGTGAACGCGTACGGCGACGACCTCGATGATTGTCTCGAGCGTGCACGGCACGCGGCTGCGTGGTTCCGTGGCGACCTCGGCAACGAAAGCGAGTAGGGCAATGACAGGCACCGCAACCGTCGGCATCGTGATGGGCTCGGACTCCGACTGGCCGGTGATGAAGGCCGCGGGGGAGGCGCTCGCGGAGTTCGACGTGGAGTTCGCCGCCGACGTGGTGTCGGCGCACCGGATGCCCGAGGAGATGCTGGAGTCCGGCCGCTCGGCCGTCGACCGGGGGCTCGCGGTGATCATCGCGGGCGCCGGGGGAGCGGCGCACCTGCCGGGCATGCTGGCCTCGGTCACCCCGTTGCCCGTGATCGGGGTGCCGGTGCCGCTCAAGCATCTCGACGGGATGGACTCGCTGCTCTCCATCGTGCAGATGCCGGCCGGCGTGCCGGTGGCCACGGTCGGGGTCGGCAACGCCCGCAACGCCGGCCTGCTCGCCGTACGGATCCTGGCTGCGGGTGATCCCGACCTGCGCGCCCGGATGCGGGACTTCCAGTCGGCGCTGCGCGACACCGCGCACGAGAAGGGCAAGGTCGTGCGCACGGAGTCGGCCGGGCCGCGCCGACTGGGGTTCTGAGCCTCCGGCTGGCCCCCGCCCGCCTCGTCGGCCTCGACGTGGCGCGCTGCCTGGCGCTGCTGGGCATGGTCGCCACCCACGTGCTCGCCGATCGCGACGCCCAGGGCGGGCTCACCCTGGGCCATGCGGTCGCTGGAGGTCGGGCGTCGGCACTGTTCGCGGTGCTGGCCGGGGTCAGTCTGGCGCTGATGACCGGCGGCCGGGAGCCGGTGACCGGGGCGGCCCGGCGTGCGGTGTCCGGTGGCCTCGCCGTGCGGGCGCTGCTGATCGCGCTGATCGGGCTGCTGCTCGGTGGGCTCGGGTCGGGACTGGCGGTGATCCTCACCAACTACGGGCTGTTGTTCCTGCTCGCGCTGGCCTTCGTGGGGCTGCGGCCGCGCACCCTGTTCACGCTCGCCGGTGTGTGGGTGGTCGCGCTGCCGGTGCTGTCGCAGCTGCTGCGCCCCCTCCTGCCGGAGCGGGACTTCGCGAGCCCGGCCTTCGCACACCTCGCCGACCCGGGCCGGCTGCTGAGCGAGCTGCTGTTCACCGGCTACTACCCGGTGCTGCCCTGGCTGGCCTACCTGCTGGTCGGGCTCGGACTGGGGCGCCTAGACCTGCGGTCGCGGCGTACCCAGGGCGTGGTGGTGGCGACCGGTGCGCTCGTGGCCGCCGTCAGCCTCGTCGGGTCGCGGGTGCTGACCGGCCGGCAGGAGGTGCTGGAGGCGCTGCTCTCCGACGCCCCCGAGACCACCGGCCCCGCGCTGCTGGACCAGATCTCCGGTGGCATGTTCGGCAACACCCCGACCGGTGGGGCCTGGCAGTGGCTGCTCGTCGTCGCCCCGCACAGCACCACGCCGTTCGACCTGGCCCACACGATCGGCGCGGCGCTGCTGGTGATCGGCGTCGTGCTCCTGGTGGTGGGCCTGCTCCCCGAGCCGGGCCGGGTCTTCGCGGCGGTGCTGTTCGGCGCCGGAACGATGACGCTCACGCTCTACTCGTTGCACGTGTTCACCCGGTCCTCGCCGGTCTGGCCGGCCAACCCCACCGACAGCTACCTGGTGCAGGCGCTGATGCTGCTCGCGATCGGCTCGGCGCACGTGGCCGGGGGAGCCCGCGGACCGCTGGAGCGGCTCGTGGGGGCGGCGTCGTCGCGGGCCTCGCAGCGCCTCGGTCCGGGCTGAAGCCGGTGCGAGACCTGGGCGCACGGTGAGAGGCTGCCGACATGGGTGAACGACGCTACGACGTGAGGCCTCTCGACGGGGCGACGTGGCCGGCCTTCGAGGCCCTGGTGGAGGCCAACAACGGGATCTTCGGTGGCTGCTGGTGCGTGGGCTTCCATCCCGAGGGTTGTGGCCCGACCGCGGCGATCAACCGGGACCGGAAGCTCCAGCGAGTGCTCAGCGGTACGACGCACGCGGCCCTCGTTCTCGAGGGCAAGTAGTGCGTCGGCTGGTGCCAGTTCGGCGTCCCCGAGGAGCTGCCCCGGATCAAGAACCGGGCTGCCTACGAGAAGGGGTTGTCCGAGCTGCCCGAGTGGCGGATCGCCTGCTGCTACGTGGGCAAGGGCCACCGGCGCCAGGGTGCGGCCACGGCCGGCCTGTCTGGTGCGCTGGGCCTGATCGCCGGGCTCGGTGGTGGCCGGGTCGAGGGATACCCGGAGGACGCCGCGTCGGTCTCCGCCGGTTTCCTCTTCCACGGGGCGCTCTCCACCTACGAGCATCTCGGGTTCACCCGCGACCGCAAGATCGGGAAGCACCGGTGGGTGGTCTCGAAGCACGTCGAGCCCACGTAGGGGGGTGGCGTCCGACTGATCGCGCTCACGCCGTGGGCACGTCACTCGCGCAGCCGGGTCAGCTGTCCGGACCCTCGGCCTCGACGGTGTCGTGCACCAGGAAGTGCCAGACGAGCGCGTGCCCGAGAGCGACCAGCAGCACGAGCAGGAGCGCCTCGGCCTGGATCGGGCGCAGCCCGACCACGTCGGCGAGCCCCGGGAAGGTGCCGAGGACCGCGATCAGGACGTAGACCCCGGCCGCACCTGCGCGGATCGAGGTGGCACCCGGGTCGTCGTCCGTGGCGAGCAGTCGGCCGGTCGCCACCAGGCCGACGCCGGCGATGAGGACGAAGCTGACCCGCCAGATCAGCTGGTCCTCCACGTCACCGACCTGAGCGAACAGTCCCATCAGGGCGGGGAGCAGGAAGGCCAGGTAGACCCCGCCGACGGCGCGCCGCCGCACCGGCTGGCGAACCCAGTGAGTGTCACGTTGAACCACCCCCCACCACAACCCGACCAGGGTGAAGCAGGTGGCAGAGAACAGCGCGTAGAAGGTGCTGACATTCATCAGGACCCCCTCCCATGAGCGAGGCTCACCAGTCTGGCGCGATACTCCCGTGCTGGGTAGACCCTTCGCGGCGGAGTCAGTCGCATCGCTGGGCGCCCCTCCGGGGCGCCCTAGACTCCCGGCCATGAGCGACTGGAGCCAGGACGTCGGGGGCGCGGCCGTGGACCTCACGTCCACCCTCGTCGCCATCGACAGCGTCAACCCCGGGCTCGCGGCCGGTGCTGCTGGCGAGTCGGCGATCGTCGAGCACCTGCGCACGAGGCTGGACCGGACCGGCTTCACCACCCGCATCGTGCAGTCACCGGGCAGGGACGGCCGGCCGAGCCTGGTCGCGGTCGGGCCGGGACCCGACACGTGGCCGACGGTCGTGCTCAACGGGCATGTCGACACCGTGGGTGTGGCCGGGATGGCGGCGCCGTTCGAGCCGCGGGTCGACGGCGATCGGTTGAGGGGCCGCGGGGCCGCGGACATGAAGGGCGGCATCGCCGCGATGGTGGTCGCCGCCGAGACGTTGGTCGCGCACGGGGCCCCGGTCCGGCTGGTGCTCGCGCTGGTCGCGGACGAGGAGGATGCGAACGTCGGAAGTGAGGCGGTGATCGCTGCCCTGCCCGGCATGGGTGTCCGGCCCGACGTCTGCGTGATCGCCGAGCCCACCGACCTCGCACTGGCCCGGTCGCTGCGCGGGTTCGCCGTGGTCGGGGTGCGCTTCACCGGCCGGGCCGCGCACAGCTCGCAGCCCGATCTGGGCATCAACGCGGTCACCTCCCTGGGCCGGTTCCTCGACGCCGTCGACCGGGCCGCGCCGCGGGTGCGTGCGGAGGGGGGCGACCTGATGGTGACCCTGGTGCGTGGCGGTGACTCGGCCTTCGTCATCCCCGACCCGGGCCGAGTGCCTCGTCGAGCGGCGTACGACGAGCAGCGGCTCGGCAGCGACCGCGCTGGCCGAGGTCGAGGCACTGCTGACCCCCGACCTGCGAGCCCGGATCGAGCTGGTGGCCAGTCGCGACGCCTGGCGACTCGACACCGACGGCACCGCCGCTGCCCTCGCCGGCCGGCTCGGCGAGGAGCTCGGCAGCGGGCCGACTTTCGACGCGCCCTACTGGATGGAGGCCCCGCTCTGGCAGGACGTGTGTCCGACGGTGATCTGCGGCCCCTCGGGCGGCGGGCTGCACGCGGTTGACGAGTGGGTCGACGTGCGGCAAGTGCCCCCACCTGCCCGGGCTCTCGTCAGGGTCCTTCCGGCCTGGGCCGAGGAGCACCGTGCCGACTGACCCGCGTGGCCTGCGCGATGACGCGCCCCTACTCGACGCGTGGCTCCGTTTCCAGAAGCGGCTGCCGACGGCGTTCACGATCCCCGGCCACAAGCAGCGCCACGACCTGGTGGGCGACGTGGTTGCGGGTGACGTGCCCCTGTACGCCGGCCTCGACACCATGAAGCTCGAGCTGGGGGTGCTCGCGGAGGCCGAGGCGCGCGCGGCCCGACTCTGGGGAGCCGACGTGTGCCGGTTCTCGGTCGGGGGCGCCACCCACGCGAACCAGGCGCTCGCGCTCGCGCTCGGCGGTGACGGCGACGAGGTCGTGGTGAGTCGGACCCTGCACCGGTCGCTGCTGCTGGGCCTGGTGCTCGCCGGCCTGACGCCCGTCTGGGTCCGTCCTGAGACCGACCCCAGGAGCGGCTTGCCTCTCGGGGTGGCCCCCGCGACCGTCGCGCGGGCGCTCGAGCGCCATCCCGACGCGCGGGCGGTGCTGGTGGGGGAGCCGTCGTACGTCGGCACCGTCGGCGACATCGCCGGCCTGGCGGAGGTCTCCCACGCCCACGGTGTGCCGCTCGTCGTCGACGCCGCCTGGGCGGCCCACTTCGGCTTCCACCCCGATCTTCCTGCGCACGCGCTCGCTCTCGGCGCCGACGCGATGGTGGTCAGTGCCCACAAGACACTGCCCGCCTGGAGCCAGGCCGCGCTGGTGCTCGCCCGCACCGACCGGATCGATCTCGCTCGGCTCGACGCGGGGGTCGAGGCCACCGCGACCACCAGCCCCGCCGGAGCGATCCTGGCCAGCATCGACGCGGCGCGTGCCCTGCTCGAGCGTGACGGACGCGCGCTGTTGGGGACCGCGTTGGCCGCGGTCCGCGCAGCCAAGGAGCGACTGGCCGACGTCGACGGGCTCGTCGTCCTCGACGGGGCCGGGGTCGACCCGCTCAAGCTCACCCTCCTGCTGCACGGAACCGGTGCGCACGGGGTCCGGGTCGAGGACGACCTGCTGGCGGCCCGACTGCCGGTCGAGGCAGCCGAACGCGACACCCTGGTGGCGGTCGTGTCGCTGGCCGACACCCCCGCGTCCCTGACCCTGCTCACCGAGGCGCTGGTCGCGGCGATCGAACGGCACCGCGGTGCACCGCGACCGGTCGTGCCGGCTGCGACGTACGCCGTGGAGCCGGTCCAGGTGATGTCGCCTCGCCGCGCCTTCTTCTCCGCCGCTGAGGCGGTGCCGATGACCGAGGCCCTCGGCCGGGTGAGTGTCGAGCTGGTGGCGCCGTACCCACCCGGGATCCCGGTGCTCGCGCCTGGCGAGGAGGTCACCGCGTCCACCCTGGCCGCGCTGCAGGCGGCGAGAGCGGCGGGCGTCCGGATCGCCTACGCGGCCGACCCGACCCTGGGCACGCTGCGGGTGGCGCGGTTCGCGTAGGTCACCGCCGCGGTGCCGGGCTACGGAGCGACGATCTTCCAGTAGGAGTCCTTGCGCTGTATCCGCCCGTCGTCGGCGAGGTCGAACAGGTCGCAGCCACGGACCTGCACGTGCTCGCCCTCGGTCGTGGTGCCGGTGAGCAACCACCGAGAGACGCCGCGGTCGCCGCACACCCAGTGCTCGTCGTCGCCGTAGTGAACGTCCGGCAGGCCGCGGAAGCGCTGTGCCAACCCTTCACGCACGGCGGAGGCACCTTCGAAGCGGGTGCCCCACGGCTGCTCGCCCCGCGGTGTCTCCAGCACGCAGTCGTCGGAGAAGAAACCCATGATCCGGTCCAGGTCGTGGGCGTTGAACGCGGCCACCAGACGCTCCAGGACTCCTGCATCGTCGGGGCACATGCCTGAATCATGGCAGCGCACGTGCCCGCAGGGAACCACTCAGACTGCTCGGTCGCCACCGCCAGGGCACCGGCGCGCCCGCGCACGCCGCCGTAGGCTTGCGCAGGTGACGGCGTGGACCCGGCGGGGGATGCTGGCCGCGGGTGCCCTGGGGGCGCTCTCCGCCTGCTCCTCCGACGTGTCCGCACCCCCACGGCCAGCGGAGTCACCCACCCCGACTCGGACCGGCGCTCCGAGCGCGAGCCCGAGTGCACCGCCGGCGACCGGCCCGCCGACGGACGCGGACTGGAGCAGGCTGCGGAGGTCGACCCGGGGCAGCCTGGCGCTGCCTTCGGACCCCACGTACAGCCAGGTCCGACTCCTGGAGAACCCGAGGTACGACCGACAACGCCCGCTCGCGGTGCTCTCGGTCGCCTCGGTCGCCGACGTGGTGGCGGGCGTCCGGTTCGCCGGTGACCACGCCCTGCCCGTGGCCGTCCGCTCCGGCGGCCACAGCTACCCCGGCTGGTCCGGCGGCGGTTCGCCACCGGCGCTGGTGATCGACTGCCGGCCGCTCTCGCGGGTCCGGCTGGACGAGGCGACCGCGACGGTCGGTGCCGGTGCCGCTCTCGCCCAGGTCTACGACGTGGTGGGCAGGGCCGGGAGGGCCGTCGCCGGCGGGTCCTGCGCCACGGTGGGTATCGGTGGGCTCACTCTCGGCGGCGGCGTCGGGGTGCTGACCCGTGCCCTGGGACTCACCTGCGACGCCGTCCGGTCGATGCAGGTGGTGACGGCGGACGGTCAGGTGCGCACGGCACGTGTCGACGAGGAGCCCGAGCTGTTCTGGGCGCTGCGAGGCGGTGGGGGTGGGCACCTGGGCATCGTCACGTCGTTGGAGTTCACCACCTCGGCAGCTCCCACGCTGAACACCGTCTACCTCCAGTGGCCGATCTCGGCGGCACCCGACGTCCTCGCGGCCTGGCAGCAGTGGGCCCCCTCGGCGGACGAGAGGTTGTGGTCGACGCTCAAGGCGCTCGGCGGACAGAAGCACGACGGAGGACCGGTGCTGCTCCTCTCGGGGACCTGGACCGGGCCGACCGGCTCGTTCGACCGGCAGCTCGCCGGCCTGCTCGATCAGGTGCCGCCACCGTCGGTGCACTCGACCCACGTGCGCAGCTACCGGGACGCGATGCTGGGCTATGCAGGCTGCGCCTCGATCCCGGTCGACCAGTGCACCACCGGCCCGGGCGGGTCGCTCGAGCGCGAGCTGCTCGCGGCGACCTCGCATGTCGCCTACGACCAGCTCGGCCCGGGCGGCATCGACGATCTGCTCGCGCAGGTCCACGCCGCGCAGGGGTCGGGACTCCTCGAGGCCGGCATCTCGCTCGACGCTCTCGGCGGACGGGTGCGCGACGTGGAGCCGGGAGCCACGGCCTTCGTGCACCGCACTGCGCTGGCCACCGTGCAGTACACCGCGACCTTCCCGCCCGGTTCTGCCGGCCGTGCCGACCAGTACGTCCGCGGCTTCCGCAGAGCGATGGTCCCGCACTGGGGGAACCATGCCTATGTCAACTACGCAGACCCCACGATCCCCGACTACCGCACGGCGTACTTCGGTACGAACGCGGATCGGCTTGGGCAGGCGCAGCGGTCCTACGACCCTCACGGCTCCTTCACCCAGCCCCAGGGCTTCACGGTGGGCTGAGCAGCCCCTCGACGCCACCACGAGGTGGCGGCGTTCGCGCCCGTGCCACCACGTGCTGCGCTACGGTGACGACCCTCGGTGGCTGTCGGCGCGCCGCGTCGCAGGGACGTCCCACGACCAGGGGTGAGCGGTGTTCGGACAGGACTGGGACTCGGCCGAGGCGACCATCGTCGCCCGCGACACGAAATTCAGTGGAGACGGGTCGGTGGCCACCCACACCTACGTCGCGGACGTGCGGTTGCCGACGGGCGAGACGTTCCGGGCCACCCTCCGTGAGCCGACGATCGCCACGGACTTCTGGCCGCCCGACATCCGCGACGTCGTGTCGGTGCTCGTCAGGTCCAAGGACCGCAAGGTCAAGTTCGACAAGGATGACGAGCGCCTCAGCGTGAAGGCGGTGCGCGCTTCCGAGAAGCAGGCCTTCGGTGAGGCCCAGCAGCAACCGGCAGGCACGCCGGCCCAGCCGTGGACGGCGCCCGCCGGGCTCCCCGACGCAGTGGCGGAGAAGCTGGCGCAGCTGGGCATCGTCCCCGGTACGGCGACGCAGGTCTTCTCCGGTGACTCGGAGCAGGGCCAGGCCGCGCTGGCCGCCTTCATGCAACGGACCGCCCCGGTCGAGCAGACGCTCGAGACCCGGCTCCTGCAGCTGCAGGCGCTGCACGATCGCGGCCTGCTCACCGCCGAGGAGCACGCCGAGCAGCGGCGCCGGATCCTCGACCAGATCTGACCATCCCGGGTCCGGTCCGCACCCCCGCGTGTGAGGATCTCGGCATGGATCGCCACGGTGAGGCAGACGGTCACGCCGTCACGATCCGGCGTCGCCGGGTCGAGGACATCCCTGTGCTCGTGGACGTCCTGATGGCGCAGCAGCCCACGAGCAGGTACCCGTTCCGCAACCCGCCCCCCTTCCCGGTCGAGCAGTTCCTGCACCGCGACGATGCCGACGCCGCCTGGACGGCCGAGCTCGACGGTCAGCCCGTCGGGCACGTCTGCCACCGGAGCGTGCTCGGCAGCTTCCCCGGATCCGAGGAGATGGACCGCGCCTGCGCGCGCGCCCACGGCTGTGACGTCGGCCAGCTGGCGTGGGTCTCCACCCTCTTCGTCGGGCTCGAGGGGCGTGGCCTCGGAATCGGCCGTCGACTCCTGGATGCCGTCGTCGAGGACATCCGCGGGGTTGGACGGCACCCCTGCCTCGAGGTGCTGGCCGTCCATCCCGCCGCGTCGGCCCTCTACCGGTCCACCGGGTGGCGTCGAGTCATGGCGCTGCGCCCCGAGTGGTTGCGGGAGGCCGCCGGAGACGGCGGCCCCGACGTCGAGGTGATGGTGCTCACCCGCGGGCGAGCGCCTCGTGCCTCTACCGTGGCGCCATGAGCGAGACGCTGCACAGCCCAGGCCCCTCGTGGGAGCCACCCGCCGCCGGCACCGAGGTGGAGCACCTCCTCGCGGCGCTGGACCGCCAGCGCACCACGTTCCGCTGGAAGGCGGACGGGCTCGACCCTGCCGGGCTCGCCCTCACCGTCGGCGTCTCCACGATGACCCTCGGCGGGCTGCTCAAGCACCTCGCCCTCGTCGAGGACCTCTACTTCACGGCACGGTTGCGCCAGACGTCGCCGGGCAGGCCCTGGGAGGACGTCGACTGGGACGCCGAGCCCGGCTGGGACTGGACGTCGGCGGCCGATGACAGCCCGGAGCAGCTCTACGCCCTCTACGACGCCGCGGTGGCCAGGTCGCGCGGCCACCTTGCCGCCGCACTCGCGGACGGCGGTCTCGACCAGCTCGTCGACGTCGGCTGGTCCGACGGGCGCCTGCCCAGCCTGCGCCGGATGCTCTGCGACCTGGTCGAGGAGTACGCCCGGCACACCGGGCATGCCGACCTGCTCCGGGAGGCCGTCGACGGCCGGGTGGGCGAGGACCCCCCGCGCGACTTCGACATCTGAGCGGTCCTCGTCAGCGCTCCTGGTCGAAGCTGCGCACCGATCCCACCGTCTCGTCCTGACCGCACCCCCGGGCCCGCGCTGCCGAGGGGCAGGATGGGGGGCATGGCCGGATTCAGGAGCCCCCAGATCGTGCTGTTCAGCCGGGACGTCGAGCGGGCGGTCGACTTCTACGGGCAGCTCGGCTTCGAGGAGGTCTTCCGGACACCCGATCGGGGCGCCCCGGTCCACGTCGACGTCGTGCTCGACGGGTATCGGCTCGGCCTCGCGGCAGAGACGTCGACGCGGGCCGACCATGGTCTGGACCCGGTCGCGGCGGGGCAGCGGGCCACCGTCGTCCTGTGGACAGACGACACCCCCGGAGGCTACGCCCGGCTCCTGGAGGTGGGCGCCCGACCGGTCAAGGGCCCCGGAGCCTGGCTCGACCGGCTGCTGATCGCCTGGGCGGAGGACCCCGACGGGCACCTGATCCAGGTGGTCCAGCCGACCTGAGCCGGACCGGCCGTCAGCCCTCGAGGGTGGCCGAGACGTCGGTCGCGTCGTCCTGCTGCTTCTCGCGGCGCTCGTGCAGACGCTGCTGGGCGGCCGCCAGGTACGCCAGGCAGGGAGCATCGGTCCCCGGGTGCCGCTCGGTGAGGTGGAAGACCCACCGGTCCATGGCCGCCATGAATCCGTTGTCGCCACCGGGGCGGTAGACCGACCAGTTGCGGTGACCCTTGACCACGCACGTGGTGCAGATGATCTTGTAGACGAACTGCTGCCGGCCGTCGACATCGATCTTCACACGCGCCAGTGCGCCCGCCTCCGCGGCTGCCTTCTTCTCACGAGCAGATCGGCTCGCCGTCATGTCGCACCCCTGTCGTGTCCGGCGCTGCGAGCCTACGCCCGCGCCGGGCACCGGCCCGGCCCGGCAGTCGGCTGGGGAGGACCGCCGATGTCGACGTGGACTGTCACGATGTCGCCGTGACCGGTTGCAGCATCGCGGACCTCTTCGACCTCGCGGACCAGCTCCCGGAGGTCACCCGGCTGGACAACGGCCGCTACTGGCGGATCGCGGTCGGCCACCGCACCTTCGGCTACCTCTGGGAGCCGACCCGCACCGTGGGCCTCAAGCAGACGATCCCGGAGCAGCTCGCCCTGGTCGCGGAACGCCCCGAGACGTTCGAGATCCAGTTCACCTCGGGCGGCTTCGGGTGGGTGGTGGTCCGGCTGGAGGGCGTGCAGCGTGACGAGCTCGCCGAGCTCACCTTCGAGGCCTGGCGGCTGACTGCCTCCGCACAGCTGGTCGACGTACGCGGGGACAGGTTGCCCCGCTGAGCACGTCCACGTCGCCGGGTGGCCCCGCCGGGCCGGCGCACGCGGGGATGGCAGGATGCGCCCGTGACGATCATCGCGGCCGCGGACGGCTCGGCCCTCGGCAATCCCGGGCCTGCAGGTTGGGGCTGGTACGTCAACGACGGCTGCTGGGCGGCCGGCGGCTGGGCGCACGGCACCAACAACATGGCCGAGCTCACCGCGGTGCTCGACCTGCTCCAGCAGACGGCCCACCTCGACGCCGACCTGCTGGTCTACTGCGACAGCACCTACGTGATCAACT
>JBBQRV010000057.1:0-16238 GCA_038214475.1 Propionibacteriales bacterium
GGGCGGTACGACGGGTGGCCGACCAGGTCACCGCGGTCCGGGTGCCGCTGCTGGTCAAGATCGCCCCCGACCTGAGCGACGACGACGTGCTCGCGGTGGCCGACCTGTCGCTGTCGCTGGGACTCGACGGGATCATCGCCACCAACACCACGCTCAGCCGCGACGGGCTGGCCACCGCTGCGCCCCGGGTCGCCGAGATCGGCGCCGGTGGGCTCTCCGGTCGCCCGCTCAACGCCCGCAGCCTCGAGGTGCTCCGGCTGCTCAAGGGGCGGGTCGGCGACGGCCTCACCCTGGTCGGCGTGGGCGGCATCAGCACTGCCGACGACGCGCGCGCCCGGCTCGACGCCGGCGCCACCCTGGTCCAGGCCTACACCGCCTTCATCTACGGCGGTCCGCGCTGGCCCGGACAGATCGTGCGGGGGCTCGCCCGCGGATGAGCGCCGTCCGAGCCGATACCGGCCCGCTCCACGTCACCGGCGAGGTGCTGTCGGTGAAGAAGGTCGGCGCCTACCGGCACGTCACCCTCGTCGCCCCCGGAGTGCCGGAACGCTTCCGGCCCGGCACGTTCGTGGCCGTGTCGGTCGGGGAGGCCCACCTGGCCCGGCGCGGCTTCTGGATCCACCGGGCCCGGCCCACCGGCGGGTACGGCGCCACCCTCGACCTGGTCGTCGACCCGACCGGGGTGGGATCGCGCTGGCTGGCCGGGCGGACGCCCGGGGACCACGTCGAGCTGACCGGCCCGCTGGGTCGACCCTTCTCGCTGCCCAAGGAGCCGGTCACCTGCCTGCTGGTGGGTGAGGACCACGCGGCGGCCACGCTCTTCGCGCTGGCCGAACGGCTGCGCGAACGGCACTGCGTGGTGCACCTGCTGCTCGGCGGCTCCGACGAGGCGCACCTGCTGAGCGCGCTCGAGGCCCGTCGTACCGCTCGCTCGGTCACGGCAGTCACCCTCGACGGCTCCGTGGGGAGCGCCGGCACCGTCGCGGACGCGGTGGCCGACCTGCTGGCCCGGCACGCCGTCGACGTCGTGTACGCCGCCGGCTCGGTGCCCAGCCTGCACCGGGTGGCGCAGGCGGCCGAGGACCACGGTGCCTGGAGCCAGACGGCCCTCGAACGCCCCCTCACCTGCGCCACCGGCCTGTGCCGGGGCTGCCCCGTGCCCGTGGTCGGCGAGGACGGCGTGGCCCGGGAGGCGCGGGCCTGCTACGACGGACCGATGTTCCGCGGCGACCGGGTGCGCTGGACCGAGCTGGAGTCACGATGAGCGGCCCGCTGCGCCCCGCGAGTCCACTCCGCCTGGCCAACCCGGTGCTGGTGGCGTCCGGCTGCGGCGGCACCGGGCGCGAGCTGGCCGCCTTCACCGACCTCTCGGCCCTCGGCGGGTTCGTCACCCGGTCGATCTCGCGCGATCCGCTCCGTGGCGGCCCCTCCCCGCGGATCGCCGAGACCCCGTCGGGGCTGGTCAACGCGGTCGGCCTGCAGAATCCCGGCATCGACGGGTTCCTGGCCATCGAGCTGCCCTGGCTGGTGCGCCAGGGCGTCACCGTGATCGTCTCGATCGTGGGCGGCACGGTGGGGGAGTACGCCGAGCTCACCCGCCGGCTGGGCCGCTCGCCGGGCGTGTCCGGTGTCGAGGTGAACCTCTCGGTCCCCGGATCCGCCGGCTGGGGAATGCTCGAGGTCCGCGAGCCGGTGCATGCGGCCGGCGTGGTGGCCGCCGTACGACGCGACCTGCCACGCGACCTGCCGGTGCTGGTGAAGCTGCGACCGGACCCGTCGCGCATCGTGGAGGCGGCCCGCACCGTGGCCGAGGCCGGGGCCGACGCGGTGGTCCTCACCAACGCGATGGAGGCTCGGATGCCCGACGGGCGCCCCGGAGGCCTCACCGGGCCCGCGATCCGCCCGATCGCCCTGCGCTGCGTCGCCGACGTGCACGACGCCCTGCCCGACGTCACGATCGTGGGCGCGGGCGGCATCACCGACGTGGCCGACGCACGGGCCTTCCTCGACGCCGGCGCGGTCGCCGTCCAGGTCGGCACCGCCCTGCTGCACGATCCCACCACCGCCACCCGGATCCTCGCCGGGCTCGAGTCAGGAGCAGACACATGACCTTCGGAACCCGCCTGCGCGCGGCCCTCGACGCCCGCGGACCGCTGTGCGTGGGCATCGACCCGCACGCCACGCTGCTCTCGGCCTGGGGCCTCGACGACGACGTCGCGGGGCTGGAGACCTTCGCCCGCAGCGCCGCCGAGGCGATCGCGCCCGAGGTGTCGGTGGTCAAGCCGCAGTCGGCGTTCTTCGAGCGGTTCGGCAGCCGGGGTGTCGCGGTGCTGGAGCGCTGCATCGCCGACTGCAGGGACGCGGGCGCCCTGGTGCTGCTCGACGTCAAGCGCGGCGACATCGGCTCCACCTCGCAGGCGTACGCCGACGCCTACCTCGACCCGGCCTCGCCGCTGGCGGTCGACGCGATCACGGCCAGCCCCTACCTCGGGGTCGGCTCGCTGGCCCCGATGTTCGACACCGCGCGCCGCCACGGCGCGGGCGTCTTCGTGCTGGCGCTCACCTCCAACCCGGAGGGTCCGCAGGTGCAGCACGCGATCGGGCCCGACGGTCGCACCGTCGCCGCCACCGTGCTCGACGAGCTGCGCTCGCTCAACGCCGGCGCCACGCCGCTCGGGTCGTTCGGCGCGGTGGTCGGCGCCACCCTCGGTGAGGTGGACGCCGTCTCCGGAGAGGGCTTCACGGTCAACGGGCCGCTCCTGGCGCCCGGGTTCGGAGCCCAGGGCGGCAGCGTCGACGACCTGCGCAGGATCTTCGGCCCGGCGCTCGGCAACGTGCTGCCCAGCACCTCGCGCGACGTGCTTCGTGCCGGGCCCTCGGCGGCCGGGCTGCGCGACGCGACGCACCGTGTCCAGGAGGCGGTTGCCTCGTTGGGCAGTGCATGAGCGCACGCCCCACTCCTGTTGTCCTTGTCACGCTGGCAGCCGTGCTCGCCGGCGGCCTCGGCTCGCTGTCGTCCTGCGGATCGCCGCAGGACGACTACTGCGCCGCCGTCGCGGAGCATCGCGACGAGCTGGCCGACCTGGCGTCGCGGGACACCCCGCAGGCGGCGCTGGGCCTGCTCGGGCCGTTCACTCAGCTGTCCGGCGACGCGCCGGTCGACGTGGCCGACGACTGGGACCTGGTCGTGGGCCGGCTGCGCGACCTCCGCGGCGCCGCAGAGCGGGCCGACGTCGACCTCGCGACGTACGACGCCCGGCATCCGCCCGAGGGCCTCGCGGCGGACCGGAAGGCGGATCTGACGGCGGCCGCCGACGCCCTGGCCGCGCCCGACACCCGGACGGCCATGTCCGTCCTGGCGCAGGAGGTCCGAGACGTCTGCCACACTCCGCTCGGACTCTGAGTGCCGATTGCAGTTGGCAAGGTTCACTGACTAGATTGGCGACTCACTCGCCGCCGGACGATGGATGAGGAACTGACCTGTGGCTCTGCCCCCGCTCACCCCCGAACAGCGCCAGGCCGCCCTGGCCAAGGCCGCGGCGTCGCGTCGCGAACGGGCGGAGGTCAAGAACCGGCTGAAGCACTCCGGTGTGTCGGTGCTGGAGGTGCTGCAGGAGGGTCAGGTCAACGACGTCGTCGGCAAGATGCGCGTGCTCGACCTGCTGCAGTCGATCCCCGGCCTGGGCAAGGTGCGGGCCCGGCAGCTGATGGAGCGGCTCAGCATCGCCGAGAGCCGTCGGGTCCGGGGCCTGGGGGCCAACCAGATCGCCGCCCTCGAGCGCGAGTTCAGTCCGGTGACCGAGGAGTGACCGACCCCTCCCGACTGGTCGTGCTGGCCGGTCCCACGGCCGTCGGCAAGGGCACGGTGGCCGCCGCCATCCGCGCGCGCCACCCCGAGGTCTGGATCTCGGTCTCTGCGACCACCCGACGCCCCCGGCCCGGCGAGGAGCACGGGGTGCACTACTGGTTCGTCTCCGACGAGGAGTTCGACCGGATGATCGCCGACGACGACCTGCTCGAGTGGGCGGTCGTGCACGGCGCGGCCCGCTACGGCACCCCGCGCGGCCCCGTGCAGCAGGCGCTCGACGCCGGCCACCCGGCGATGCTGGAGATCGACCTGCAGGGTGCCCGGCAGGTACGCCGGACCATGCCCGAGGCGCTCTTCGTGTTCCTGGCGCCGCCGACGTGGGAGGAGCTCGTGCGTCGCCTGGTCGGCCGCGGGACCGAGACCGAGGACGAGCGGGCACGTCGCCTCGCCACCGCCCGCACCGAGCTGGCCGCGGAGGCCGAGTTCGACGTCACCCTGGTCAATCACGAAGTTAACGATGTGGCCGACGAATTGGTAGCCTTGATGCGGTTCCCCTCATCACCGTCCGGGGAGTCACCCACCAACGACTTGTGAGGCCTGCTTCGTGTCTGCCCCCAACACCGCCGGCGAGGGAGTCACCAACCCCTCGATCGACGACCTGCTCACCAAGACGGACAGCAAGTACAAGCTGGTCCTCTACAGCGCCAAGCGCGCCCGGCAGATCAACGCCTACTACTCCCAGCTCGGCGAGGGCCTGCTGGAGTACGTCGGCCCGCTCGTCGACACCCACGTGCAGGAGAAGCCCCTCTCGATCGCGCTGCGCGAGATCAACGAGGACCTCCTGACCTGCGAGGACATCGACCCCGCCGAGGTCGCCGCCGAGGCCGAGGCAGCAGCCGCGGCCCGTTCGGCCGAGTCGTCGAACCCGTTCACGGCCGAGTGACCAGCTGACTCCGATGCGCGTCGTACTCGGCGTCAGCGGCGGGATCGCCGCCTACAAGGCGGCCGGCCTGCTCCGGCTGTTCACCGAGGCCGGCCACGACGTGACCGTGGTCCCGACCGCTGCGGCCCTGCAGTTCGTGGGCGCCCCCACGTGGGAGGCGCTCTCGGGCAAGCCGGTGTCCGCAGAGGTCTGGACCGACGTGGCCGCCGTTCCGCACGTGCAGATCGGGCAGGCGGCCGACCTGGTGGTGGTCGCCCCGGCGACCGCCGACCTGCTGGCCAGGGCGGCGCACGGGCTGGCCGACGACCTGCTCACCAACACCCTGCTGACCGCGCGCTGCCCTGTGGTGTTCGCGCCGGCCATGCACACAGAGATGTGGGAGCACCCGGCCACCGCCGCCAACGTCGCCACCCTGCGCCAGCGCGGGGCTGTGGTGATCGAGCCCGCTGAGGGCCGGCTGACCGGCGCCGACTCCGGCAAGGGCCGGCTGCCCGAGCCGGCCGAGATCTTCGAGACCGCCCTGGAGGTCGCCGCCCGCGGCGCCGCCGCCGCCGACCTGGCCGGTCGGCACGTCGTGGTGTCGGCAGGAGGCACCCGCGAGTACCTCGACCCGGTGCGGTTCCTGGGCAACCGCTCGTCCGGGCTGCAGGGCTACGCGCTGGCTCGGGCCGCCGCGGCCCGGGGTGCCGAGGTCACCGTGGTGGCGGCCAACGTCACCCTGCCCGACCCGGCCGGGGTGAAGGTGGTGCGCGTCGAGACCACCGCCCAGCTGCGTGACGAGGTGCTGGCCGCGGCCGGCTCCGCCGACGTGGTGGTGATGGCGGCGGCCCCGGCTGACTTCCGCCCGGCCGCCCTCAGCGACACCAAGATCAAGAAGGCCGACGACGGCAGCGCCCCGAGCGTCGAGCTCACGCAGAACCCCGACATCCTGCGGGAGCTGTCGACCCACCGGGCCCGCACCGGGCAGGTGGTGGTCGGCTTCGCCGCCGAGACCGGTGACGACACCGGGAGCGTGCTCGACCATGCCCGCGCGAAGCTGGCCCGCAAGGGCTGCGACCTGCTGGTCGTCAACGACGTGGGTGGAGGAGCCGTGTTCGGCAGCCCCGAGAACGAGGCGGTCGTGCTGGCCGCCGGCGGAGCCCGGGTCGACGTACCGCGCGGTTCGAAGTCGGCGCTGGCCCACACCGTGTGGGACCTGGTGCACGACCTGCTCGTCTGAGAGCAGTGGGACGATCGGCCCGGACGTCGGGTCGACCGATATCGTGGGTGGCTCACACCCCTGGACTACGAAGAGAGTGATCGCGAAGTGGCTGGACGCCTGTTTACCTCGGAATCGGTGACCGAAGGCCACCCCGACAAGATCGCCGACCAGATCAGTGACGCGGTGCTCGACGCGATGCTGGAGCAGGACCCGCACAGCCGGGTCGCGGTGGAGACGCTGCTCACCACCGGGCTGGTCGTGGTCGCCGGCGAGGTGACGACCACCGGGTACGTCGACATCAAGGCCAAGGTCCGCCAGAAGATCCTCGACATCGGCTACGACTCCTCGCTGAAGGGCTTCGACGGTCACTCCTGTGGCGTGATGGTGGCCATCGGTGGACAGTCAGGTGACATCGCCCAGGGCGTGGACACCGGTCACGAGAGCCGCACCGGCTCCGTCGATGCGATGGACAAGCAGGGCGCCGGAGACCAGGGCCTGATGTTCGGCTACGCCTGTGACGACACCGACGTGCTGATGCCGCTGCCGATCGTGATCGCCCAGCGTCTCGCCGAGCGGCTCTCGGAGGTCCGCAAGGACGGCACGCTCGACTACCTGCGCCCCGACGGCAAGACCCAGGTCACCATCGAGTACGACGCCGACAACCGACCGGTGCGCATCGACACCGTGGTGCTCTCCACGCAGCACTCCGAGGAGACCGAGCTCGGCACGCTCGAGGATGACATCAAGAAGCACGTCATCGACCCGGTGCTCGAGAGCTTCGACCTCCCCTCCGAGGGCTATCGCCTGCTCGTCAACCCGACCGGCCGGTTCGTGGTCGGTGGCCCGATGGGCGACGCCGGCCTCACCGGACGCAAGATCATCGTCGACACCTACGGCGGCATGGCCCGACACGGCGGCGGCGCGTTCTCCGGCAAGGACCCGTCCAAGGTGGACCGCTCGGCGGCCTACGCGATGCGCTGGGTGGCCAAGAACGTGGTGGCCGCCGGCCTGGCGCGTCGCTGCGAGGCCCAGGTCGCCTACGCGATCGGCAAGGCCCAGCCTGTCGGTGTCTTCATCGAGACCTTCGGGACCGGCACCGTCTCCGACGAGGACATCCAGAAGGCCGTCCTCGAGGTGTTCGACCTGCGCCCGGCCGCGATCATCCGTGACCTCGACCTGCTGCGCCCCATCTACGCCAAGACCGCTGCCTACGGGCACTTCGGTCGTGAGCTGCCCGAGTTCACCTGGGAGCGCACCGACCGGGCCGAGGAGCTGAAGGCGGCGGCGGGGGCCTGAGTCCTGCACGAATCGCCGGTTGTCCGGCGATTCCTGACGTTCTCGGCCGATGCAACGCCTGAGAACGTCAGGAACTGGCCGACAAGTACCCCCGGGTACGTCGGGCAGTTCTGCTGTCCGGGCCGACTGGTAGGAATACCGCCATGACCCCCGACCAGCCGGCACCGCCCACGGGCGATCTGGGTGTGCCGGGCGAGCCAGAGCAGGAGCCAGCGGAGCCGCAGCAGGAGGCGGCGGGCCAGCCGGAGCTGATGCCGGAGCTCATGCACGACCTGGTCCGCGCCGAGGTCACCCGGGCCACCGGGCCCAAGCCCAAGAAGGCCGTGGAGATCACCACGACCGACCCGGTCGCCCGGGTGCTGGTCGACGTCGCGCTCGCCCACCTCGACCGTCCCTTCGACTACGCGGTGCCGGTGACGATGGCCGAGACGGCCCGGCCCGGCGTGCGGGTGAAGGTGCGCTTCGCCGGGCAGGACGTCGACGGGTACGTCGTGGAGCGCGCCGCCACCACCGACCACACCGGCCGGCTCACCCCGCTGCGCAGGGTGGTCAGCGCCGAGCCCGTGCTCGCCCCCGAGATCGCCGCGCTGTCGGCGGTCGTGGCCGGTCGGTACGCCGGCACCCGCTCCGACGTGCTGCGCCTGGCCGTCCCACCACGGCACGCGACCGTGGAGAAGCAGCCGACGGCCACCGCCGACGCTCCCGAGCTCGACCCGGAGGTGCTCGCCGACGGCTGGTCCGACCACCCTCCCGGCCCCGCCTTCGTGGCCGCGCTGGCCCGGGGCGACTCGCCTCGGGCGGTCTGGTCGGCGGCGCCGGCCACGCCGTGGCCGTTGCTGCTCGCCAGAGCCGCCGCTGCGACCCTGTCCGGTGGCCGGGGAAGCGTGCTGGTGGTCCCCGACGGCAAGGACGTCGACCGGGTGGACGCCGCGCTGACCGAGCTGCTGGGAGCGGGCCGGCACGTCGCGCTGCGTGCCGACCGTGGGCCGAGCGCCCGCTACCGCGACTTCCTCGCGGTGTCACGTGGCGCCGCCCGCGTGGTCGTCGGCACCCGCGCCGCCGTCTTCGCCCCCGTGCACGACCTCGGCCTGGTGGCGATCTGGGACGACGGCGACGACCTGCACGCAGAGCCGAGGGCGCCGTACCCGCACGCCCGCGAGGTGCTGCTGCTGCGGGCTGAGGCCCAGCGCGCGGCCGTGCTGATCGGCGGGTTCGCGCGCACCGTCGAGGCCGAGTACCTGCTCCGCACCGGATGGGCCCGCGAGATCTCCCCGCCCCGCGAGCTGGTGCGCTCACGCGTCACGGTCACGGTCACCGGGGCCAGCGAGCAGGCCCTGGCTCGTGACCCGGGCGCCCGGGCCAGCCGCCTGCCGAGCGAGGCGTACGACGCCCTCCGGTCCGGCCTCGTCGACGGTCCGGTGCTGGTGCAGACCCCCCGGTCGGGCTACGCCGTCTCGCTGGCCTGCGAGCGCTGCCGCACCCGGGCCACCTGCCGCGTCTGCTCCGGCCCGTTGCGGCTCACCGGCCCCACCACCCCTCCCGCCTGCGGCTGGTGCGCCACCGAGGCGCCGGGCTGGTCCTGCACCGTCTGCGGCCACCACGGCCTGCGTGCGCCGGTCCTCGGCGACCGGCGCACCGCCGAGGAGCTCGGGCGCAGCTTCCCCGGGGTCCGCGTGCACACCTCCAGCGGCAGCACCGTGCTGGCCACCGTCAAGGACGCCCCGGCGATCGTGGTGGCCACGCCGGGCGCCGAGCCGGTGGCGCCCGCGGGCTATGCCGTCGTGCTGCTGCTCGACACCTGGCTGGCCCTGTCACGCACCGACCTGCGCGCCGACGAGGAGGCGCTGCGCAGGTGGCTGGGTGCGGCGGCTCTGGTCCGCCCGGGCGGCCGGGTGGTGGCCGTGGGCGACCCCACCCACCCTGCGCTGCAGGCGCTGGTGCGCTGGGACCCGGCCGGGTTCGCGCAACGCGAGATGGCCGAGCGGCAGTCTGCGCACCTGCCGCCGGCGAGCCGGCTGGCCACCGTCGCCGGGGAGCCGGCCGCGGTGGCCGAGGCGCTGGCCGCCTTCGCGGGCCCACCCGGCACCGAGGTGCTCGGGCCGGTGCCGCTGGGTGACGACGAGGTGCGGGCGGTGATCCGGGTGCCTCGGGCCGACGGCGCGGCGCTCTCCCAGGCCCTGGGCGAGCTCCAGCGCACCCGCTCCAGCCGCAAGCTGGCGGCGGTCCGGATCCAGGTCGATCCACCCGCGCTGGGGTGAGTCGCCGCGCTGTCTAGACTGGGCCCGCACCGAGGGTGGTGCCTGCCCCCCTGGGCAGTCGACCGAGCACCGGGAGCCGTGGTGGCCGTCCAGCCGATCCGCCTCTTCGGCGACCCGATCCTGCGGCGTCCTGCCGTCGAGGTCGTCGACTTCGACCGGGAGCTGCAGCGCCTCGTCGCGGACCTCACCGACACCATGCTCGACGCCCCCGGCGCGGGCCTCGCGGCTCCCCAGATCGGGGTCGGCCTGCGGGTCTTCACCTGGAACGTCGGCGGCGCGGTGGGCCACCTGATCAACCCGCGACTCGACCTCTCCGAGGAGCAGCAGGAGGGTCTCGAGGGCTGCCTCTCGCTGCCCGAGCTGACGCTGGAGTGCCGCCGGGCGCTGTCGGTGGTCGCCACCGGCTTCGACATGTACGGCGAGCCGGTGACCATCGAGGGCTCCGACCTGCTGTCCCGGGCCATCCAGCACGAGACCGACCACCTCGACGGTGTGCTCTTCATCGACCGGCTCGACCCCGCGGCGCGCAAGAGCGCGATGAAGGCGATCCGGGAGTCCGACTGGTTCGGCGTGGAGCAGCCCGTGGTGCGCTTCTCGCCGCACGCGACCAACGGTCTGGGGCTGTAGGGGTGCGCGTCGTCTTCGCCGGGACCCCCGAGGTCGCGCTGCCGTCCCTGGAGGCGGTCGTGGCCTCCCGCCACGAGCTGGTCGGGGTGGTCACCCGCCCCGACGCCCCGTCGGGGCGCGGCCGCCGGCTGGTGGCCAGCCCGGTGGCCGCGCGCGCCGAGGAGCTCGGCGTACCCGTGCTCAAGCCTGCGCATCCGCGCGACCCCGACTTCCAGGCCGCGCTCAAGGCCCTCGAGCCCGACTGCTGCGCCGTGGTGGCGTACGGCGCGATGCTGCCGCAGTCCGCGCTCGACATCCCCGTGTATGGCTGGATCAACCTGCACTTCTCGGTGCTGCCGTCGTGGCGAGGAGCGGCGCCGGTGCAGCACGCGCTGCGTTCGGGCGACGAGGTCACCGGCGCCACCACGTTCCGGATAGTCAAGGAGCTCGATGCCGGTCCGACGTTCGGCGTGATGACCGAGCTGGTGCGACCCCGCGACACCGCGGGCCACCTGCTGGCGCGGCTGGCCGAGGGCGGCGCCGGACTGCTGGCGGCCACCCTCGACGGCATCGAGGACGGCTCGCTGGAGGCCCGACCGCAGCAGGACGAGGGCGTCAGCCTGGCCCCCAAGATCCTGGTGGACGACGCCCGGATCGAGTGGACCGAGCACGGCGTCGCCATCGACCGGCAGATCCGCGCCTGCACGCCCGCGCCGGGCGCCTGGAGCACCTTCGAGGGCCAGCGGATCAAGATCGGCCCGGTCACCGGCACCGGCACCAGCACGCTTCCACCGGGCCGGCTGCTCGTGGGTCGCACCGAGGTGCTGGTCGGCACCGGCACCGGCGACGTGCGCCTGGGCGACGTCCAGCCCCACGGGCGCAAGAGGATGCCGGCGGCCGACTGGGCCCGCGGGGTCGACCTCGCCACCGATGCCCGGTTCGGGGACTGAGGTGTCCCGCCCCGCCACGCCTGACGACGTCGACGCGATCTGCCGCGCCCTGCCGGACGTCGAGCTGGGCGTCTCGTGGGGCGACCGACCGACCTACAAGGTGCCGGCCGGACCCAAGGGCAAGGGCTTCCTGCTGTTCCGGATGCCGCACAAGACCGCCGTCGACCCCGAGACCGGCGAGATGTACGACGACCTGCTGGTGATCCACACGCCGTCGCTGGAGGCCAAGCAGGAGCTCGTCGACGACCCGGACCTGCCGTTCTTCAGCATCGAGCACTTCAACGGCTTCAAGGCGGTGCTGGTGCGCCAGTCGCGGCTCGGTGAGCTCGACGTCGACGAGCTCACCGAGGTGATCACCGACGCGTGGGCCGCGCGCGCCCCGCGGTCACAGGTGAAGAAGCACCTCGGCGATGGCTGACCCGCGCGCCCGCGGCCGCCGACCGGGTGGTCGGCCACCCGAGCGGTCACCGGAGCGGCGCGGCGCCGACCCGTCCCGGTCCGCGGCGTACGACGTGCTCAAGGCGGTGCGCCTCGACGACGCCTACACCAACCTGGTGCTGCCGCACGTGCTGCGCGAGCACGGCCTCAGCGGACGCGACGCGGCGTTCACCACCGAGCTGGTGTCCGGCACCCTCCGGCGCCAGGGCGCCTACGACGCGATCATCACGGCCTGCCTCGACCGGCCCAAGCTGGAGGCCAAGGTCCTCGACGCGCTGCGCCTCGGCACCCACCAGCTGTTGTCGATGCGGGTGCCGACGCATGCCGCGATCAGCACCACGGTCGACCTGGTGCGGGCCAAGGTCGGGCAGGGCCCCGCCGGGTTCACCAACGCGGTACTGCGCAAGGTGGCCGCCCACGACCTCGACGGCTGGGTACGCCGGGTCGCGCCCGACCCGAGCCGTGACCCGATCGGGTTCGCCTCGATCGCGCACTCCCACCCCCGCTGGGTGGTCGGGGGGCTGCGCGACGCACTGGTCGCGTCCCAGGGCCCGCAGGCCGACCTCGACGCACTGCTCACCGCCGACAACGCCTCGCCCAAGGTGATGCTGGTCTCCCGGCCCGGCATCTCCACCGTCGAGGAGCTGGTGGCCGCCGGTGGCAGCGCCGGGCGTTGGTCGCCGTACGCCGTCGAGCTGGCCGGGGGAGACCCCGGCTCGGTCCCCGCCGTGGTGGAAGGGCGCGCCGGAGTCCAGGACGAGGGCTCCCAGCTGGTCGCCCTCGCCCTCGCCGCGGCCCCGATGGGCGGGCGTGACGAGCGCTGGCTCGACCTGTGCGCCGGACCCGGTGGCAAGTCCGCGCTGCTGGCGGCGCTGGCTCGCGGGCGTGGCGCCAAGCTGCTGGCCACCGAGCTCCAGCAGCACCGCGCCGGCCTGGTCGCCCGCGGCACCCGCGCCGTGCCGGGCGGGATGCTGGGTGTGCTCACTGCCGACGGCACCCGGCCGCCCTGGCTACCCGGCACCTTCGACCGGATCCTGGTCGACGCGCCCTGCTCCGGGCTGGGGGCGCTGCGTAGGCGGCCCGAGTCGCGCTGGCGGCGTACTCCCGCCGACGTCAAGGACCTGGTGCCCCTGCAGCACGCATTGCTGGGCTCCGCGCTGGACAGCGTCCGCCCCGGCGGGGTCGTCCTCTACGCGACCTGCTCACCCCTGCTGGCGGAGACCGCCGAGATCGTCACCGCGGCGCTCGACGGGCGTGAAGACGTCGAGCTGCTGGACGCCGCCACCGCGCTGCCAGACCTGCCCGACGCGACCGGTCCGCTGCCCGGCACCCTCCAGCTGTGGCCGCACCTGCACGGCACCGACGCCATGTTCCTGGCCCTGCTGCGCCGTACTGACGGACCGATCTGAAATTGTTCGGCCGACGGACGAACCAAGCGCGGCACGACGGCCGGCCCGGCGGCCGACCACCTGCTCAGCGAGCGGGACGAGTTGTGGGCCCAGGTGCAGGCCTTGCCGGCCCGCCAGCGCGCCGGAGGTGGTCGACTGGCGACACCCGCGCGCGACCCTCGACCTCACAGCCCCCGGCAACGTCGCCGAAACTCAGTTCGACGCCGACGGCAGCATGGCCTTCGTGACCTTCGGGTCGCGGGGCAGCCGGGTCTGGGACTGCCCCGTCGTGGGCGAATGCGAGCCGCTCACCGAGGTGCTGCGTCAGGAAGCGCGGCTGATCGCCTGGGACACCTGGGGCCGCGTGCGGTGGCGGCGGGCACGTCGTCCTCGGCCGGCGACGGGCGTCAGTAGGTTGTGACAGTGCTTGAACTCGTCCCACCCGACGCCTCCCGTCACTCGGCTTGGCTGGCGTCTCACCGCGAGTGGGGACCTGGCTCCCACGAGGACGGGTTCGGTGTCGATCCAGGCGATGACGTCGAGAGCGCCTCGGGGTTCGCTGCCTGGGTGACTCGACTCCAGTCGCTGCCCGCCGCTCGGATGTGGTGGATCGTCGAAGGTGACGCGGTGCTGGGAGGCATCGCACTGCGCACGGTGACCACCGACAGGGTCCTGCGCCTGGGGCACGTGGGCTACGGCATCCGCCCGTCGGCCCGGGCCCGTGGGATCGCCACGTGGGCGCTGGGGGCCCTGCTGCCACGCGCGCGTGCGGCAGGTCTGAGCCGAGTGCTTCTCGTGTGCCTTGACGACAACTTGGGCTCCATCAAGACCATCGAGCGTTGCGGCGGGATCCTGGAGCAGGTCGTCGACCAGGGTCACGGTCTCGTGCGGCGCTACTGGATCGACGTCTGACGCACGGTTCCTGCGACTCGCCCTCCCGGCATCCGCTCACGTCGCAGGTGGTGCGCGGCCGCAGCCGATGTGCGGCACGCTCGACCTCGCAGCCCCGGCGCGTGACCTGTTGCTGTGGGTGCTCGGCGGTCGTTCCCAGGGGGACAGCCCCTGTCAGTCGGGGCCGAGATGCCGCAGGTAGGCCCGCGGGGCGTCGAGGAACCGGCGCCAGTGATCGACCAGGTCGAGCTCGGCCCAGGTGGTCTCGCGCAGCCCCCAGTCACCGACCTCGAGCAGTCTCGCCCCGGGCAGGGAGGCCAGCACGGGGGAGTGGGTCGCGCACAGCACCTGGCCACCGTCCGCCACCACCCGCTGCAGGACCGCGATCAGCGCCAGCGTGGAGGAGAAGGACAGCGCGGCCTCGGGCTCGTCGAGGCAGTAGAAGCCGGGGGAGTCGAAGCGGGTCTCCAGCACGGCCAGGAACGACTCGCCGTGGCTCATCTCGTGGAAGTTCTCACCGCCGTGGTCCTCCTGGAAGGTGTACCACCCGTGCATCGTCTCCGCCCGCAGGAAGAACCCCCAGCGGCCGGTGCCGATCCCGCGCCGGAGCTGGAGCATCCCCGAGAGTGGGGACTCGGTGGTCCGGGTCGTGTGCAGCCCGTGCCGGGTGCCGCCCTCGGGGGACAGCCCGTAGGCCATCGCCACCGCCTCGACGATGGTGGACTTGCCGGAGCCGTTCTCACCGACCAGAAACGTGACTCCCTGGGCCAGCGGGAGGCCGTCGCGCAGCAGCTGGGCCACGGCCGGCACCGTGGCGGGCCACTCGTCGTCGGGCAGCGAGGCGTCGGTGCGGACGTCGACGCGTACGACGGGCGGCTGGTCGAAGTCCACGCCGCCCAGCCTAGGTGGGCCCCGGCGACGGCCCGACCCGGCTAGGTTGTCGCCATGGCCGCGTCGAAGTCGCCGTCCGTCGAGATCGAGGTCGACGACCGGGTGGTCCGGGTCTCCAACCCCGACCGGGTCTACTTCCCGTCCCGCGGCGAGACAAAGCTCGACCTCGTCGAGTACTACCTCGCGGTCGGCGACGGCATCGTGAACGCCCTCTTCGAGCGGCCCTGCATGCTGCACCGCTTCCCCAAGGGACTGGCGGGCGACAAGGTGCACCAGAAGCGGATCCCAGCCGGGGCGCCCCCGTGGCTGGAGACCGTCCAGCTGCACTTCCCGCGGTGGAACCGGACCGCCGACGAGCTGTGCGTGACCGAGCTGGCCAGCGTGATCTGGGCGGTGCAGATGTCCACGGTGGAGTTCCACCCGTGGAACAGTCGGCGCGCCGACACCGAGAGGCCCGACGAGTGGCGCATCGACCTCGACCCCGGCCCGCAATGCGACTGGGCCACCGTGCGCCGGGTCGCGCACGTCAGCCACGAGGTGCTCGACGAGCTGGGTGCCGTCGGCTTCCCCAAGACGTCGGGCGGCTCGGGCATGCACGTCTACGTCCGGATCCGCCCCGACCACGGCTTCAAGGAGGTCCGCCGGGCCGCGCTCGCCTTCGCCCGTGAGGTCGAACGGCGGGCCGACGGCGAGGTCACCACCACCTGGTGGCGCAAGGACCGTGACCCGGCCCAGCTGTTCGTCGACTACAACCAGAACGCCCGCGACCACACCATCGCGGCGGCGTACTCGGTGCGCGGCGTGCCCTACGCCCGGGTGAGCACCCCCATCCGCTGGGACGAGGTCGACTCGGTGGTGCCTGGCGACTTCACCATCGACACGGTGCCCGCGCGCTATGCGGAGCTCGGCGACCTGCACGCCGACATCGACGACCACGTCTTCGACCTCGCCCCGCTGATCGGCTGGGCCGACCGTGACGAGGCCGAGGGGGCGTCCGCTCCCACCGACCCGGAGTCGTGACTCCGCTGCCCGCAGGTCAGGCCAGGATCTCCGCCCTCCTCAGCCGGACCAGGTCACGCAGCACGTCGTCCGGGATCGGCGTCTCCGCGGTGAACCGGATCGTGCCCTTCGACAGCCCGAAGCCGTCGAGCCGGCCGCCGACCGCCGCGACGACCGACGCGACGACCGCCGCACTGAACGGGAAGACGCTGAGGTGCTCCGCCGCGGCCCGTACCCCCAGCAGCGGCTTGCCGTGGAGCGTGAAGGCCGGTACGCCGTAGCTGGTGCCCTCGACGGCCTCCGGCTCCTCGGCGGCGACGAGGTCCCGGACCCGGCCCAGTGCCGCGCGGTCGACGGCGGACGCCAGGCCCTCGACGTAGGCGTCGAAGCTCGACATGGGGGCAGACTAGCGACATGAACGTGGTCGACATCGCGCAGAAGCTGTCCCTCTTCTCCGAGCACTGGTCGCCCAAGGTGGTGGCCCGGCTCAACGACTACGAGATCAAGCTGGTCAAGCTCAAGGGCGAGTTCGTCTGGCACACCCATGACGACACCGACGAGCTGTTCCT
>JBBQRV010000058.1:0-15904 GCA_038214475.1 Propionibacteriales bacterium
GTGGTGATCTGCGACGGGGTCAACCCCAGAGTCGGGGTGGCCCGTGCTGGGCTCAACGGGGTGGCCCCACAGGGATCGGGCGTGCTAGCCGGCGCGCTCGATCGCGAAGGACACGACGAAGCCCAGCGTCGTCAGTAGACCGGTGTAGAGCTGCGTGCGCTCGAACGCCTCGGGGATCATGGTGTCGGCGACCATGGCCAGGATCGCGCCCGCGGCGACGGCCGTGATCACCGCCAGCGCCTCGGGCGGTGCACCCTGGAGGAGCAGCACCCCGAGCAGCCCGGCCAGCCCGCTGGCCAGGGCGATGCCGCCCCAGACGCCGAAGACGTAGCCCGCGCTGCGGCCCTTGCGCTTCATGCCCGCAGCGCTCGAGAGCCCCTCGGGCAGGTTCGAGATCGCGATCGCCGCCAGCACCCCCACCCCGACCCCACCGCCGCCGAGCAGCGACAGGCCGAGCGCGACCGACTCGGGGATGCCGTCGAGCAGTGCGCCGATGGCGATCGCGGCGCCGCTGCCCTGCTGCTCGTCCTCCGAGGGCTGCTGGTCCTGGGAGCGCTTGCGATGCCGCGCGCCGCGCCGGGCGAGCACGACGTTGGCACCGACGTACGCCACGGCGCCGCCGAGGAAGCCGGCGACGGTCGGGCCGAGGCCACCCTCGGTCTCGGCCGTGTCCATCAGGTCGAAGGCGAGCGCCGAGACCAGGACTCCGGCACCGAACGCCATCACACCGGCCACCACGTCGCGCGGCACCCGCACGAACCAGGCGATCAGGGCACCGACCACGAGGGTGCCGCCGGCGAGCAGGCCCCAGGCGCCCGCTTGTAGCCACACCGGCACACCACTCACCGTCCGTCCCTGCCCACCCGGGCGGGGCCCGGACCCGACTACCGGCCCTCGGCCAGCCTGACGAGCAACGAGCCTACGTCGCCCCAGTGCTCCACGATCTTCTGGGCGGGCACACTCGGCCGGCTGTCCGAGAGTCGCTTGCGGGTCAGGCCCGAGAGCAGCTCGTAGGCGTTCTCGGCGTCGTGGCGCCGACCGTCTGCCTCCAGCTCGTCCAGGCGCACCTCGAGGGAGTCCCAGTCGAGATCCAGCACGGCGACCACGGCACCACCCCGGGTGCGCAGCTGGACGGCGTTGGCGTCACCGACCAGGTCGAGGTCGGCGTCCTCCGCCACCTCGTCCAGCCGGTGCAGCAGGGCTCGGCTGGCGGGCGCGAGCCGCGGGCCCGGCGCCGTCTCGGTGGCCGGCTCCAACCCGGGCTCCAACTCGGGCTCGGGCTCCGGCTCGGGCTCCGGCTCGGGCTCCGGCTCCGGCTCCGGCTCGGGTTCGGGCTCCGGCGCCGACACCGCAGCGGGGGGTGGCGACACCTCGGGGGTCCCGTCGGGCGGCGCCGCGCCGCCACGCAGGCTCGCCCCCAGCACCGCCCCGTCGTAGCCCTCGCCACGGAACTGGCGCACCTGCACGGCGACCACCTCGGCGGGCGACATCCGCTCGGTGAGGAACTCGGCCATGCCGAGGAACTCGTCGGGCACCTCGTCGGACACGAACACCATCCGGAACCGGCCCGCGGCCAGGTGGTCGAGGGCACGCGCGAAGAACGCCTCCGCAGTAGTGGCCGGGTTGCGGCACAGCACGGCCAGCTGCTCGTGGGGATCCAGGCCGAGGCGACGCTGGGTGGTCTCGTACGTCGCCCGAAGGTCGTCGGCGGGCCAGTGCCACATCCCGTTGGCGACCAGGTCGAGGACCTGGCCGACCGCCTCCCGGCGCGCGGCCTCGTCGCCGAGCGTGGTGACCGCGACCACCGTCGGCACGGCGTCCTGGTCGACGAAGACGGCCACGCCCCGCCGCGGACCGGAGTCGGCGCCACCGCGCAGCACCAGCGACCAGCGGCGCGGGTCCTCCGGTGTCATCTCGTGCCCGGCCAGCAGCATCGGGTGCGCCTCGACCAGGCGCAGCAGGTCGCCGCGCGCCGGGTAGGTCGTGGGACGAAGGGCCACCAGTCGCCCGGCGGCGTCGCGGTGGAACAACGACTCGCCGGTCATCGCCCGGTCACCGAGGCCGGCTCGGGGCAGGCCCCAGCCGCAGGGGTCACCCCCCTCATCCGCGCACGAAATCCCACGAGAACCCCGGCGATGCCGATCGCCATGTGCGAATCCTGCCCCAGCCGCGGGACCCACGGCGGCCAGATGACCTCCTGGTGACCGTGTCGCCGGGGATTTCGCCGCAAATTGACACGGATGGGCCATGCCCGCCGCCGGGCGGTCACCGGCCGGTCACCGGGCTACGACGATCACGGTCAGAGATAGAGACCGGTGGAGGAGTCCCCGAGCCGCTGGGCCGCGACCGCATGCACGTCGCGCTCCCGCATCACCACGTAGACCTCGCCGGACACCTCGACCTCGGACTTGTCCTCAGGGTCGAAGAGCACCCGGTCACCGATCTCGACGGCCCGGGCGTGCGGTCCGACCGCGACGACCTTCGACCACGACAGTCGACGCGCCCCCATCGCCGCGGTGGCCGGGATGACGATGCCGCCCGACGACCGCCGCTCCCCCGACTCCTGGTCGAGCTCGACCAGGATCCGATCGTGGAGCATCTTGATCGGGGTGCTCACCGCGCGATCTTGCGGATCAGCACGAACACCGCCACCGCGCCGACGACGCCACCGGCGACCTTGAGGATGTTGTCGGTGCGCGGCTTGCCGGTCGCGGTGTCCACGAAGTGGGCCTTGATGGTGGTGACCTCGCGACCCACGATGGTCTTCGGGTTGGCGCGATGGACGAGCTGGTCGATCGTCGAAGCGAGCCGGTCACGGGTCGCCTCGATCTCGGACTCGAGGGACGACAGTTCCTTGGCCACGAAGGTGCTCCCAGTCAGCGGGTGGTGCGAACAGGTCGAAGGCTACCAACCGCCGCCGGCGAGGGGTCACGCGATAGGTTCGGAGCAGCCATCCGGACCGAATCGCAGGAGCAGACCGTGCCTCTCACCGTCGGCGACGCCGCCCCCGACTTCACCCTCCTCGACGACACCGAGCAACCGGTGACCCTCTCCGACCTGCGCGGCAAGCGCGTCATCGTCTACTTCTACCCGGCCGCGAGGACTCCCGGGTGCAGCAAGCAGGCCTGCGACTTCACCGAGTCGCTCGACTCGCTGCGTGGCGCCGGCTACGAGGTGCTCGGCATCTCGCCCGACAAGCCGGCCAAGCTCGCCAAGTTCCGCGCACGCGACTCCCTCACCCTCACCCTCCTCTCCGACCCCGACAGGTCGGTGATGCAGGCCTACGGCGCGTTCGGCGAGAAGAAGCTCTACGGCAAGGTGGTGCAGGGCGTGATCCGTTCCACCTTCGTCGTGGGCGCGGACGGCACCCTCGAGCTGGCGCAGCGCAACGTCAAGGCCACCGGGCACGTCGCGAAGCTGCGCCGCGACCTCGGACTCGACCAGCCCGCCTAGATCGGCCCGCCTAGACTGGCCGCCGCGCGCCCGTAGCCCAACAGGTAGAGGCATCAGGTTTAGGTCCTGACCAGTGCGAGTTCGACTCTCGCCGGGCGTACTCATCTGTGCCAGAGGAACCCCGCGCCTCGGGCGGGGTCGAGCTCGCTGGCTCAGTCGACCTCGCCCGGCGGGGGCTCCAGGTGGGCGGCTGCGGAGTAGCCCAGCAGGTAGCCCTTGGCTCGTTCGGCCTTCGGGTAGTTGTCGACCCAGGCCCAGAACTTTGCGTCGTGGCCGTGCTCGATCAGGTGCGCCAGCTCGTGGACGAGGACGTAGTCGACGACCCACGCAGGCATCGCCTGGAGCCGGGTGGAGAGCCGGATCGAGCGGTCGCCGGGGGTGCAGGAGCCCCAGCGGGTGCGCTGGTTCTCGACCCACCTCACCGAGTCCGGCTTCGCGATGCCGCCCAGGTAGAGGTCGCTGAGCTGGCGGGCGCGCCGGACCAGGTCGTCGTCGGAACGAGTCCGGCGCCGGTCCTTGCGTTCGAGTCGGGCCACCATGGTCTGCACCCACTCGGACTCCTGGGCCTTGCTCATGGAGGCCGGGATCAGCACCACGACGGTGTCGCCATCGCGGTACGCCGAGACCGTACGGCGCCGCCTGCGCGAGCGCCGTACCTCGATCTTCGGGGTGGCCGGGGAGGGCGGCATGGCCCTCACGCTACTGGTTCGCCCACTCCAGGAGCCGCTCCCGCGGCCACGTGTTGACGATCCGCTCGGGGTCGATGCCGGCCTGCTCGGCGCGTTCGCACCCGTAGTCGAGCATGTCGAGCTGCCCGGGGGCATGGGCGTCGCTGTCGATGGAGAACAGGCAGCCCAGGTCGCGAGCCAGCTCCAGGAGCGCGGTCGGAGGGTCGCGGCGTTCGGGCCGGGAGTTGATCTCGACGGCCACGTCGTGGTCCCGGCAGGCCCGGAAGACGGCCTGGGCGTCGAACTGCGACTGCCCGCGCTTCCCCCGGTTGCCGGTGACCAGCCGCCCGGTGCAGTGGCCCAGCACGTTGGCACGCGGGTGGTGCACCGCGCCGACCATCCGCCGGGTCATCGCCTCCTTGTCCATGGCCAGCTTGGAGTGCACGCTCACGACCCGCAGGTCGAGGCGGCCCAGCATCTCGTCGGTCTGGTCGAGGCTGCCGTCGTCGAGGATGTCGACCTCGATGCCCTTGAGCAGGTGGAAGGCGCCGTCGAGGTGGGCGTTGACGGCGTCGACGACCTCGAGCTGGCGGACCAGCCGCTCCGCGCTGAGCCCGCGGGCGATCTTCAGCCGTGGTGAGTGGTCGGTGAGCACCAGGTAGTCGTGGCCGAGCTCCATCGCGGTGAACGCCATCTCCTCGATCGGGGAGCCGCCGTCGGACCAGTCCGAATGGCTGTGCAGGTCGCCGCGCAGGGCGGAACGCACGGCCCGCCCGCCGGGGGCCAGCGGTCCGGCGTGCTCCTGCTCGAGCAGCGCGAGCCGCTCCGGCATCCGCCCCCGGACGGCGTCGGTCACCACCTTGGCCGAGCTGGCGCCGAGCCCGGGCAGGTCGGTGAGGGTGCCGTCGGCCACCCGCTGGGCGACCTCGTCGTCGGAGAGCGGCAGCAGGGTCGCGGCCGCCTGGCGGAAGGCCTTCACCTTGTAGGTGTCCTCCCGGCCGCGCTCGAGCAGGAACGCGATCCGGCGCAGCGCTGCCACCGGACCCTGCTGGTATGCCGTCACGTCGTCCTCCACAGGCGGATCGGGGCGTAGGCGGTGGTCAGCGGGCTGGATCGCCGTCGACACTGCCTCTTCCCACACAGGTTGTCCACACCTTCGTACACGGGCCGGGGAGGCGCCCGCCTTGACCCGGACGGCGTCGGCTCCTACCGTCGTCCGCGACGAGGCCTCCGGCTCACGTCGTCGACGTTCGCAGGGGAAGGCAGACGTCGGCGCCGTGACCGGGGGCCTCTTCGCCGTTCAGACCCCCCGGAAGTCCGGAGCCCGCTTCTCCCGGACCGCTCGGATGCCCTCCTGAAGGTCCTGGCTGGTGAGCGTCGCGGGCTGGGCCAGTGCCTCGAACTGCAGGCACGCCTCGAGGTCGCGATGCCCGGCCAGCAGCGCCTGCTTGGTGTAGCGGCTGGCGATCGGCGCCGTGCCGGCGATGCCCTCGGCGACGTCGAGGACGTCGGAGTCGAAGGTGTCCGAGGAGAACACCCGGCTGACCAGTCCGAGCCGGAGCGCCTCGTCTCCCTCGACCGCGCGCCCGGTGAGCAGCAGGTCGCGCGCGTGCGCCGCTCCGACCACGTCGGGCAGCAGGTACGTCGCGGCCATCCCTGCGTGCATGCCGAGCTTCACGAACGGGACGCTCATCCGGGCCCCCGCTGCGGAGTAGCGAAGGTCGCACGCGAGCGCCATGCACAGCCCGGCGCCGACCGCCGGCCCGTTGATCGCGGCGATCGTCGGCACCTCCAGCTTCCGGATCGACAGCCAGGCCCGGTAGAAGGCCAGCATCCGGGTGCGCAGCCGGTCCACCGACGCGTCGGGCTCGCTGGCGATCCAGCTGGTGTTGCCGCCGGAGCAGAAGGCCGACCCCTCCCCCGTGACCACCACGACCCGCACCGTGGCATCGGCGGCGAGCCGGTCGATCGCGGCCACCCAGGAGGCCGTCATCGGCTCCGACATCATGTTGCGCTGGTCGGGGTTGTCGAGGGTCAGGAGGGCCACGCCGTCGCGCGGTCGCTCCAGTCGCAGGTGGTCGAAGGTGTCGTGAGCCATGTCCGCACCCTAGCGAGCGCCTGCGCCAGGACCGGTGCGCCTCCCACGTCCGGGAGAGGGCCTGTGTAGGGTTTCAGGCGGTGGAGGTGGCGCATGCTGCCTGCACCCCGACGGGCTTCCCCAAACCCCCCGTCGCGACGACCAAGTCAAATGAAGCAAGGAGGCCGTCATGGCGGAGACCTGGAGCGGCGAGTTCTACTGCGTGAAGTGCAAGGAGAAGCGCGAGGCGGAGGGCGAGGTGAAGGTGAACGACAAGGGCACCCGGATGGCCAAGGCCGTCTGCCCCGTCTGCGGCACCAACCTGAACCGGATCCTCGGCCGGGCGTAGAACCCACCCAGACAGCTGCTGCGGCGGCGCCACCACGACCTCACCGTCGTTGCGGCGCCGCCGCTGCCGTCTGCCGGCCTGTGGAGAGCCGGGGCAGCACCCCGACCCGACGTGGCAGGGTGCCGGTCATGGCCCGTCCGACCGCCGTACCCGACCCGACGCCCGGCGCCCTGAGCCTGCGGCCCGGGGTGCGGGTCACCCGTCGCGACGACGGGCACCTGCAGGTGGGGCTCGACCCCGACCTGGCCGTCACTCTGGACGACTCCCCCGAGACCCGCGCCGTGCTCTCCGAGCTGCGCGCAGGGACCGCGCCGCCTGCGCCGGCCCATCCCGTGCACCGGGCGCTCGAGGCCCGCGGGCTGCTGGTCGCCACGGCTGCCCTGCGGACCGACCTTGCCCGGGCCGACGACCTGTCCCCCGTGGCGGCCGCCTATGCGCAGGCCGGCGACCACGCGCACGCCCTGCTCGCCGAGCGCCGCCGCCGACCTGTCACCGTCGAGGCCCGCGATCTCCCCGACCCGCTGCGCGTGCTGCTCGAGGAGGGCGTACGGCGCAGCGGCCTGGTGACCGACGGGCCGGCGTACGCGGTGCTCCTGGTCGCTGTGGGCGAGTTCGACCGCGACCGGGTCGACGTGCTCGTGCGCGCCGAGACACCGCACCTGCTGGTGCTGGCCGACGAGCGCGGCTTCCGGGTGGGCCCGTTCGTCACCCCCGGCCTCACCGCGTGCCTGCGTTGCGTCGACGCCCGGCTCGGCGAGTCCGACCCGCGGCGCGGCCTGGTCGCGGAGCAGTACGCCCGCTCGGGCCCGATGCGTGCCGACGGTGTCCCGCACCCGATTGATCCGGCTCTGGCGACCGTGGCCCTCGGCTGGGCGGTGCGCGACCTGGTCAGCTACGTCGACGGCGCGGAGCCCGCGACGTGGTCGACGAGTGTGCAGGTCAGGGCGGACCTGCGGGTCGCGCGCACGGTGTGGCCGCGCCATCCCCGGTGCGGCTGTGCGTGGGCCGCCACCGGCTGAGTCACCACCACTCGCTGTCGAGCTTGCCCTCCATGGCACGCAGGTGCTCACGCGAGCAGGCGCCACAGAAGGCCCGCCGCCGCCCGTTCTCGACGGCTGTCGTCCAGCTCAGCAGCGCGGCGCCGTCATCCTCCTCGCGCCCACAGAAGTCACAGGTGACCACGCGGCCACGATAGCGCCGGGAACGCGACAAGGCCCGGAGCCGACCACCGGGTCGGCTCCGGGCCTTGTCTCACCTGCACCTGCGAACAGGTACGACGCCCTCCTGCGGAGGACCGCCTACAGGGCGCGAGCCATCGCGAGACGCGCCTCCTGGGCTGCTCGCTCGGCCTTGCGGCTCAAGCGACGTGCGCGGGCCAGCTGGTGGCCACGCATCCGTGCCTGCGCCTCTCCCAGGCGCGCGGACATCTGCGCTCGGGCCAGATCTTCATTCATCAAGTTCATCTCGGTGCTTCCGTTCGTGAAGGTGTTCATGGCTGTTTTTCCTTGAGTAGGGGCGGGTCGGACCTGGTCGTTCAGGCGGCGACACCGTCATCGACGGGGTTCTTGCGGGGCCGGCCACGGGGCCTCTTGCGGGGGATGACCGTTCCTTGCAGGAACAGCTCACCTCCCCACACGCCCCACGGCTCGCGCCGTTCAAGAGCACCCGCCAGGCACATCTGCTGGACAGGGCAGTCCAGGCACAGTGCCTTGGCGTACTCCACGTCGCTCGGCGACTCGGCGAAGAAGAGCTCCGCGTCGTTCGCACGGCACGGGAGCAGCTCCTCGTCGATCTCCTCCGCTGCGTCGTGCAGCTGACCGAGCCGGAAGTCGTCGGTCCGGTCGAGAACGCTGATGTTCATGTCACCTCCTTGTGACCTTGTTCGCTGGGTTGCAGGTGGTCGGGTCAAACAAAAAGACCGCGGATCCCGGGTTTCGGGTTCCGCGGCCTGGAGGCTGCCAAGTGTCGTCGAGTCAACAGCTTGGTGGTCTCCAGACAGAGGTCCCCGGGAAATCTCCCTTGCCGAGAGAAGCCACGTGGGCGCGCACCGGGATGTCCTGGCCGAGGACGGCCGTGACGGCACCGCCGCGGGTGCAGGCGGACATGCCGAAGGCGCGACCGTAGACGGGCAGGCCGGTGGTCGACCGGGTCTCGGTCGTCATGGTGATCAGGTTGCTGCTCATGCGGGTCACCTCCTTCGGTGCGGTCGTGCGCCAGCCTTGCCAGGGCTTGGATGCGCGTGGTTTCTCGGGTGCCAGTAAACTACCGCCAGCTCCGCGTAATGGGCAAACGATTTATTGGGTATTTCCGCAACTTTTTTTCGGGACGGTGCTCCCGGGTCGGATCAGCTGTCGGAGAGCAGCGCGAGGACCTCGTCGCCGTACTTCTCGAGCTTCGACTTCCCGATGCCACTGATCCGCAGGAGCGCCTGCTCGTCGGCGGGCCGGACCTCGGCGATCAGCTCGAGCGTGGCGTCGGTGAACACCACGTAGGCCGGTACCTTCTCCTCGCCGGCCCGGGTCAGGCGCCAGTCCCGGAGGCGCTCGAACAGCGCCTCGTCGTAGTCGACCGGGCAGTCGGCACAGCGCCCCTTCTTGCGCTGGGCCGGCGTGACCAGCTGGCTGCCGCACACCTTGCACACGGCGGCCTTGCCGCTGCGCCGGCTGCGGCCCGCCGCCACCGGGAGCACGGAGTCGGCCGGGCGCAGCCCCTCGAGGAAGCGCGACGGCTTGCGGTTGCCCCGACCGCCGGGGTTGCGGGCCGCCGACCAGGACACCGTGAGCCGGCTACGGGCCCGGGTCACGCCGACGTAGAACAGCCGCCGCTCCTCCTCGACCTCGGCCGGGGTCTCGGCGTAGGTGATCGGCATCGAGCCCTCCTGCATGCCGCAGAGGAACACCGCCTCCCACTCCAGGCCCTTGGCCGCGTGCAGGGTGGCCAGCGTGACGCCCTCGGCGACCGGGGCGTGCTGCTCCGTCGCCCGGCGGTCGAGGTCGTCGACGAAGTCGCCCAGGGTCGCGCCGCTGCCGGTGGTGAAGAACTCCTCGGCCTGGCTCACCAGCGCCTGCCAGGACTCCCAGCGGTTGCGGGCCTCCCCGCGCCCCTCGGGCGCCCGAGCGGCCCAGCCGAGACCCGAGAGCGTGCCGACCACGTCGTGGATTGGGTCGTCGGAGGCGACGCCGCCGCGCGCCGTGCCCCGCAGGAGGGTGACCGCCTGGCGCACCTCCTGGCGGTCGAAGAACCGGGCCGCGCCCCGGATGACGTAGGGCACGCCGGCTGCGGCCAGCGCGTCCTCGAACGCCTCGGACTGCGCATTGACGCGGAACAGCACCACCATCTCGCGCCACGGCACCCCCTGCTGCTTCAGTGAAGCCAGCTCCCCGGCCACCGCGGTCGCCTCGGCGACCTCGTCGGTGTGGTCGCGGTAGGCCACCGCAGGTCCCTCGGGCCGCTGCGCCTGGAGCTCGACGCCACGACTGGAGCTGCCCGCCAGCAACCGGTTGGCCACCGCGACCACCTCGGGCGTGGAGCGGTAGTTGCGCACCAGGTCGACCGACTGCGCCCGGGGGAACCGCTCGCCGAACTCGCGCAGGTACGACGGGCTGGCACCCGCGAAGCTGTAGATGGTCTGTGCCGGGTCGCCGACCACGCAGACCTCGTCGCGACCACCCAGCCAGAGGTCGAGCAGCGCCGACTGCAGCGGTGAGACGTCCTGGAACTCGTCGACGGTGAAGAACTTGTACTGCCGGCGGACCTGGGCGGCCACCCGCTCGTCGTCGGCGAGCAGGGCGGCGCCGAGGAGCAGCACGTCCTCCATGTCCATCCGGCCCTGGTTGCGCTTGACCTCCTCGTAGCCGGCGAACAGCCGGGCCACCTGCTCCACGTCGAGCCCGTTGACCACCCGCCCGCGCGCGGTTGCCAGGGCGGCGTACCGGTCGGGGACGACGTTGCTGACCTTCGCCCACTCGATCTCGGAGGCGAGGTCACGCAGCGTGGCCTGGTCGGGGCGGACCCGCTGCCGGCTGGCGGCACTGGCGAGCATGCCGAGCTTGGACTCGGTGAGGGTGGGCAGGTCACGCCCGTGCACCTGCGGCCAGAAGAACCGCAGCTGGCGCAGGGCAGCCGAGTGGAAGGTGCGGGCCTGCACGCCGGGGGCACCCAGCGACCGCAGCCGCTCGCGCATCTCGCCGGCGGCCTTGGTGGTGAAGGTGACCGCGAGCACCTCGGTCGGCTGGTAGACGCCGGTCGCCACGCCGTGGGCGATGCGGTGCGTGATGGCACGGGTCTTGCCCGTGCCCGCGCCCGCCAGCACCCGGACCGGGCCGCGCAGCGACTCGGCGACCAGGCGCTGCTCCGGGTCGAGTGCCTCGAGCAGGGGGTGCATGGGAAGAAACTCCTGGCCGACGTGGTTGTGGCGGGAAAGCGGGATCACCCGCGACGGCAACCTTAGACGGCAGAGGGGACACTCCTGCGATGACCAGCTCGATCACGATGTACACCACCCCGTGGTGCGGCTACTGCCACCGGCTGAAGAGCCAGATGGACAGGGAGGGCATCGGCTACGAGATCGTGGACATCGAGCAGGTCCCGGACGCGGCCCTGATCGTCGAGCAGGTCAACGGCGGCAACCAGACCGTCCCGACCCTCGTCTACACCGACGGCTCAGCGCACACCAACCCGTCGCTGGCGCAGGTCAAGGAGAAGCTGACCGCGCTGGCCTGAGTCAGCCCCACTGGCCGGGGAGCCGACCGCCGTACCAGTGCTCCACGAGCGAGCGGGAGATCGAGATTCCGCCGGGGAGGACCAGGGTCCCGGCCTCCGCCTCGGCCCTCATCTCGCCACGGGTGAACCAGCGGGCGTCCTCGATCTCCACTCCGTCGACCTCGACGTCGGTGGTCAGTGCGCGCGCCTCGAAGCCGAGCATCAGGCTGGCCGGGAACGGCCACGGCTGGTTGCCGAAGTACCGCACCTCCCCCACGTGCACCCCGGTCTCCTCTGCCACCTCGCGCCGTACGGCGTCCTCCAGGCTCTCGCCGGGCTCCACGAAGCCGGCGAGCGTGGAGTAGCGACCCGGCGGCCAGGCGGGCGAGCGGCCGAGCAGGCAGCGCTCGTCGTCGGCGCCGGGCTCACCCGACGTGACGACCATGATCACCGCCGGGTCGGTGCGCGGGAACTGCGCCCGGCCGCAGGTGGGGCAGCCGAGCTCGTGACCGGCCGCCCGGGGCTCCAGCCGGGTGCCGTCGCGCGGGCAGAACGTGGTGGCCCGATGCCACTCGGCCACCCCGAAGGCATGGAAGATCAGCGGTGCCTCCCCCGGAGACTGCTCGGCGAGGTCCTGGACGAGCGCCCGCAGCCCCACCCAGAACTCCGGTGGCTCCGGCACCTCGTCGAGGAGCACCGCGAAGTGCCAGACCTCCTCGTGCTCGCCCAGCAGCACCCGCAGCCCCGCGGGCGCCTCGGCGCTGGGGATCCACTCCGGCCGGCCGTCGTGCGGGCGGAGCTGGCCGTTGGCGACGACCAGCACCCGGGTCGCCGGGTCGGCCCAAGTGGCGTCGAGCCAGTCCTGGTCGGCCCGGTGCAGCCCGGCCCGGTCGTGCGCGTCCTGGAACATCGCGATGTGCGGGTAGGTCACGTTCGGCAGGCTACCCGCGGCCCTACGATGACCGGCATGAGTACCCACATCGGCGCCCCCGCCGGCGCGATCGCACCCACCGTCCTGATGCCGGGCGACCCCCTCAGGGCGAAGTGGATCGCGGAGACGTTCCTGGACTCCGCCGAGTGCTACAGCCAGGTGCGCGGCATGCTCGGCTACAGCGGCACCTGGCAGGGGCAGCGGGTCTCGGTGCAGGGCTCGGGCATGGGGCAGCCGTCGCTCTCGATCTACGCCAACGAGCTCTTCGACGAGTACGACGTGCAGGCCGTGGTGCGGGTCGGATCCTGCGGGGCACTCACCGAGAAGCTCGCGGTGCGCGACCTGGTGATCGCCTCGGGCGCCTGCACGGACTCCTCGATGAACCGGATCCGGTTCGAGGGCCTCGACTACGCGCCGGTCGCGGACTTCGGGCTGCTCCGCGCTGCGGTCGACGCGGCCTCGTCGTACGACGGGGTGCACGTGGGGCTGATCTTCTCCGGCGACTCGTTCTACGCGGCCCGCCCCGAGCTGCTCGGCCGGATGGTCGACTACGGCGTGCTCGCGGTGGAGATGGAGGCAAGCGCGCTCTACACGCTGGCGGCGCGCTACGGGCGCCGGGCGCTGGCGATCTGCACCGTCTCGGACCACATCGTGACGGGCGAGGAGACCACCGCGCAGGAGCGCGAGCAGACCTTCGGCGCGATGGTCGAGATCGCCCTCACGGCTGCGCTCGGGCAGGGCTGAGCCACCGCGGCAGGGAGCAGCGCTGCGCTGTGGGCCAGGTCACAGTCAGGTCCTGTATCCGATCGGGCTCCTCGACACGTCAATGTCATGTCCACACCGAGCGAAGGAGAAGCTGATGAAGCTCAACATGGGTTCGAAGGACCGGGTCGCGCGGGCAGCAGCGCTGGCACCGCTGCTGGTCCTCGGAGGGATCCTGATCGGCCCCGGCGGCTGGGTCGCCCTCGTCCTGTACGTCCTGGCCGGGGTCATGCTCGCCACCGGCGTGACCGGCTCCTGCCCGATCTACGGCGTCGCCGGCCTGAGCACCCGCGACCGGACCTCGACGCGCCCCGGCGCCTGAGCATCCACGGTCGCTCCACCCACATGCCCGACCACATACCCGGCCACATGCCCGACCACATGCCCGACCACATGCCCGACCACATGCCCGGCCACGTGACTGCGTCCGACCTCGGGGAGCACGTGCCCGGACTGCTGCGATACGCCCGGACCCTGGTGCGCGACCAGCAGCTGGCCGAGGACCTGGTCCAGGACACCATGGTGCGGGCACTCGAGCGGCTCGACTCGTTCCGTGGAGACTCCGGCCTCGCGACCTGGTTGCACCGGATCCTGCACAACCTCACGGTCGACCAGGTCCGGCTGACCAGCGCAGAGCCCACCGAGGACGTCGCAGAGCGTGTCGAGGCGGCGTGGCGCGACTCCGCCTACACGGTCGACGCGGAGTCCGTGCTCGCGCGCTCGCAGTCTCGCGACGAGCTGCTCGATGCGCTGATGCGACTGCCCGTCATGTACCGCACGGTCCTCGTCCTCCACGACATGGAGGAGCTGTCGGTCTCGGAGATCGCGGACATCCAGCACGCGGGGCTTCCCGCGACGAAGCAGCGACTGCGCCGGGGACGGATGATGCTCGTCTCCGCACTCGCCCAGGAAGGTGAACGCACGATGCCGAACGTGCCTCTGCACTGTTGGACCGCGCGGAGCAAGATCTCCGACTTCCTCGATGACCAGCTCGCCCCGGAGGTGCGCTCACAGCTGCTCGCGCACCTGCGGGGATGCGAGACGTGCCCTCCGTTGTATGCCGGCCTCGTGGACGCCCGCCGGGCGGTGCACGGGCTGCGGGACTCCGACAACGTGGTCCCGGCGGCTCTGGCAGAGCGGATCAACGCTCTCCAGGAGCTGCACCGCGCGGCCTCGGGCGACGGGTGATGACCGGGCCTCACCCAGGGCTGAGCAACCCCAGCAGCTCGTCGCGCCCGGGCAGGTCGGCGGGCTCCACCAGCTCTCCGGTGCGCACGTAGAAGAACGCGGCCCGCACCCGTTCGACCGGCACTCCTGCGAGCTCGGCCCACGCCACCCGGTAGACGGCGAGCTGGAGGGCGTCGGCAGTGGCGCGCACGTTGGTCTTCCAGTCGACCACGAGGAAGCCGGGCCCGTCGGCGGCGTGGTCGGGGCTGTCCTCCGCGTAGACCGCATCGATCCGGCCACGGACCACCTGGCCGTCGAGGACCAGGGCGAACGGCGCCTCCACGGCGTGCGGGCGGCGGTCCGCGAACGGGCCGGCCTCGAAGGCCGCGACCAGCTCGGCGAGGTCGGACTCGCTGTCGATGCCGCGGTCACCCTGGCCGGGCAGCTCCTCGGGGTCGAAGAGATCCTGCTGGCCGAACCGGGCCTCGACCCACGCGTGGAAGCGGGTGCCGAACCGGGCCGCCGGCGAGGGCTGGCGCGGCATCGGTCGGGCCAGCTCTCGGGCGAACTCCGCCGGGTCGCCGTGGAGCCTGGCCAGCGCGGTCGCGCTGAGGCTGGAGGGCAGCGGCACCTCGACCTGACCGGACCGGTCGCGGCGGGCCTCGGTGAGCAGCCGGTCGAGCTCGTCGTCCCAGTCGCCGACCCGGGCGGCCTCGACCATGTCGAGGTCGACGTCGGCAGCACCGGGTCCCTCGCTGCGGGCCCGGGCGACCAGCTCGACGGCCTCCAGTCGTCGCAACGCCTCAGCAGTGTGCACGGTGACCGGCCAGGGCCGGGCCACCACGCCGGCCTGCAGCGGGTTCGCGGTGCCCTTGTCGGGCTTCTCCAGCCATGACTCGGGCGCCAGCCCCCACGACTCCAGCGCGTCCTTCACGGTGACCTGGTAGGCCGACGGACCCACCGGGGTGGACCGGGACTCGTGCCACAGGTAGGACGACACCGACAGCAGGTGCTTGGCGCGGGTGAAGGCGACGTACCCCAGCCGGAGCTCCTCGAGCGCCTCGTGGGCCTTGGCCTCCCGCTTGAGCAGCTCGACGTCGGCCTTGTCGTGGCCGCGCAGCTGGGGCAGGTCACGGGCGTCGCCGCGCAGCGGTGCGGGCAGCACCCAGGAGCCGGTGGTCCACTGGCTGCGGGCCCGTCCGCTGGGGAACTTCTCCTCGCAGACGCCGACCAGGAACACCGCCGCCCACTCCAGGCCCTTGGCCCGGTGCACGGTGAGCAGCTTCACCGAGTCGGCCTCGCTGGGGGTGGCGATGTCGAGGCCGGTGCCCATCTCGTCCTCGGCGGTGAGGTAGGCCAGCAGCGCCGGCAGGGTGACCGCACCGTCGACGGCCTGGAACTCGGCGACCGCCTTGACGAACAGGTCGAGGTTGTCGCGACGGGCCGCGGCCGCCGGCGACACCGAGGACGCCAGCTCGACGTCGATGCCGGTGACGTCGATGATGCGGCGCACCAGGTCGAGCAGCGGCTCGCCGGTGTGGGTGCGCAGCGAGCGCAGCTCGCCCGACAGCAGCCGGAAGCGGGCGCGAGCCACCTCGGAGTAGGGGTAGTCGTCGCCCGGACCGGGGTCGTCCAGGGCGTCGCACAGCGACGCGATCTCGGTGGGGTCGGCGCCGGCCACGGCGAGCGCAACCGGTCCCCGGGGGCGCCGCCCGCCTGCGCGAGGCGGGGCGCGGGCGCCACGGTCCGGGGGGCGGCGCGCGGGGAGAGGCTGGTCGCGGGCGGCGGTGGGCGGC
>JBBQRV010000059.1:0-15716 GCA_038214475.1 Propionibacteriales bacterium
CTCCGTGGAGCCGCTGTGCCGTGGACCGGAGCCCCGACCCGACTGGGTCGTCACCTCCCAGGGCGCGCTCGACACCGACCTGGGCATCCTGAAGACCGGCAAGGAGGCCGAGGTCTTCCTGCTCGAGCGGGCCGAGCCCGGCGGCGAGTCGGTCGTGATGGCTGCCAAGCGCTACCGCGGCCGCGAGCACCGCTCGTTCCACCGCAGCGCCGCCTACACCGAGGGCTGGAGCACCCGGCGCTCCCGGGATGCCCGCGCGGTGAAGGCCAAGAGCACCTTCGGCCGCGAGGTCGCCGCCGGGCAGTGGGCCAACGCCGAGTGGGAGGCGCTCAAGCGCTTCTGGTCGGCGGGAGTGCCGGTGCCCTACCCGGTGCAGATCGACGGCACCGAGATCCTGATGGAGTTCATCGAGGTCGACGGTGAGCCGGCCCCTCGGCTCGCGCAGACCCGTCCGGAGCCCGAGCTGCTGGCGTCGTACTTCGAGCAGCTGCGCGCGGCGATGGCCGTGCTGGCCGGGCACGGGATCGCGCACGGTGACCTGTCGCCGTACAACCTGCTCGCCGCGGGCGAGCGGCTGGTGATCATCGACCTGCCGCAGGCGGTGGACCTGGTCGGCAACCTGTCCGGCCCGGACTTCCTGATGCGAGACTGCGCGAACGTCTGCGCCTGGTTCCGCGCTCGCGGCCTGGACGTCGACGAGCACGCGCTGTACGCCGAGCTGCTGGCGGAGGCGTTCTGAGGAGTCGGTGGCCCGCGCCCGCTACCGTCTGCGTGTGAGGCAGAAGCGGGGACGGGTCGTCGAGGTCGAGTCACCGGCCGAGCTGGACGCCCGCCTCTCCGCGGGCGCCAGCGACCTCTCGGGCTGGCACCTGGTCGACCTCGACCTCAACGGCTTCGGCGACCGGCTGCGCCAGGTGTCGGTGGCGGGGGCGATCTTCCTCGGCTGCCGGCTCCCCGACGAGCTGGCCGCCGACGTCCGCGCCCGTGGGGCGATCGTCTTCCCGAGCGTGCCCGACGTGCCGATGGACACCTACCGCGGCTCGCTCTACTCCCCCACCGAGCTGTACGACGACCTGCTGGCCGGCGGCAGCTACGCCGGGTCCCTGGACGCGCGGGTCTACGGCTGGTCCCGCCAGCCCGCGACCCGCCAGATGCGGATGGCCCAGGCCCTCCACGACCACGCGATCGACGAGGCACTCGCGGACTGGACACGCGGCCGCCGGCTCGTCGGGGTGATGGGCGGGCACGCGCTGCGCCGGGGCGAACCGGCCTACCGCGACGCGGTGCGGCTCGGCCACGGCCTGGCCACGTCGGCCACCGTCGCCACCGGAGGTGGCCCCGGCGCCATGGAGGCCGCCAACCTCGGGGCCTGGCTCGCCGACCCCGACTCGATCGAGCCGGCGCTCGAGCTGCTCGCCGGCACCGCCTCCTTCCGTCCCGACCTCGGCGGCTGGGCGGCCGCGTCGTTCGCGGTGCGGGAGCGGTGGCCGGCCGGGCGGGACTCGCTGGGCATCCCCACCTGGCACTACGGCCACGAGCCGCCCAACGCCTTCGCCACCGCAGTCGCCAAGTACTTCCGCAACGCCACCCGGGAGGCCACCCTGCTGGCCCTCTGCGACCGGGGCATCGTGTTCCTGCCCGGGGCGGGTGGCACGGTCCAGGAGATCTTCCAGGACGCCTGCGAGAACTTCTACGCCGACGAGTCCTCGGTCGCCCCGATGGTGCTGGTCGGGCGGCGCTACTGGACCGAGGAGTACCCGGCCTGGGCACTGCTGGCCGCGCTCGCCCACGGGCGGGCGATGGCGCCGTTGGTGCACCTGGTCGACACGGTCGAGGAGGCGTTGGCTGCGGTCGGGAACGGCGACGGCTGACCCGGGCGCGCCGGGGTCAGGCGACCCGACGCGCGTCGGCGCGGGCCGCGACCACGTCGCGGTAGTGCTCGACCAGGGCCGCGGTGACGGCCTCCCAGGAGCGGCCCTCGACGCTGGCCCGGGCCGCCGCACCCATGGTGCGGCGGAGGTCCGGATCGGCGCACAGCCGGGCGACGTAGGCGGCCAGGTCGGCGCCGTCGCCGGGGCGGTAGAGGAAGCCCGCGATGCCGTCGGCCACCACGTCGATCGGCCCGCCGGACCGAGGGGCGACCACGGGCACCCCGCTGGCCAGCGCCTCCTGGGCGGACTGGCAGAACGTCTCGTGCCGGCCGGTGTGCACGAAGACGTCGAGCGAGGCGTGGACCGCGCCGAGCTCGGCGCCCTGCACGACCCCGAGGAAGGCCGCCCCCGGCAGCAGCCGACGCAGCTCCGCCTCGTCGGGACCACCACCCACCAGCACCAGCCGGATGCCCGGCACCCGGTCGAGGTGGGTGAGCAGCGCCAGCTCCTTCTCGGGGGCGAGCCGGCCGACGTAGCCGACCAGCAGCTCCCCGCCGGGCGCGAGCCGGCTGCGCAGCTGCTCGTCGCGGTGGGCCGCGTCGAACTGGTCCAGGTCCACGCCACGGGGCCACAGCCTCAGCCCGGGGATCCGCAGCTCCCGCAGCTGGGCCAGGCTTGCGCTCGACGGTGCCAGGGTGCGGTCGACCTGGGTGTGGATCTTGCGCGTCAGCGCGGTCATCGCCGCCCGGCCGCCCGGCAGGTCGTAGCGCTCGGCGAAGCCGACCAGGTCGGTCTGGTAGATCGCCACCGTGGGGAGCCCCAGCTCCCCGGCCGCCCTCACCGCCTGGTAGCCGAGGGTGGCCGGGCTGGCGATGTGCACCACGTCGGGACGGAAGCGCAGCATCGCGGCCCGCAGCCGCCGCCGCGACTCCAGGCCGATCCGGAAGTCCCTGTAGAACGGCAACCGGGCCCCCCGGGCCAGGGTCACCGGGAACCCCGCGTACGTCGCCGGGCCGGTCGGGGCCACCAGCTCCGCCTGGTGGCCGTGGGCAGCAAGGTGCTCCAGCACCCGACGTACCGAGTTCGTCACGCCGTTGACCTGGGGCAGGAACGACTCGGCCACCACGAGCACCCGCAGGCGGTCGGTCGGGATCCGGTCGAGCGTGGCCAGGTGGTCGTGCCTGAGGGTTGCCATGCCCCGGACGCTAGGGAGCGCGCCGGAACGGACCCGGATGTGCGTGTGGACGACACGTGAACCGGGGCCGACGCCTCGGCCCCCCGGTCAACCCGCCGTTGGCCCGCCGGTCACTCCAGGGCAGCCAGCTGGCCGCATGCGCCGTCGATCTCGCGGCCACGGGTGTCGCGCACGGTGGTCGAGATGCCCTTGGCCTCGAGCCGGCGCACGAACTCGCGCTCGTCGGCAGGGTCGCTGGCGGTCCACTTCGAGCCGGGCGTGGGGTTGAGCGGGATCAGGTTGACGTGCACCCAGCCCCAGTCGCCGTAGGAGTTGAGGACGTCGCCGAGCATGTCGGCACGCCAGGCCTGGTCGTTGATGCCGCGCATCATGGCGTACTCGATCGAGACCCGGCGCTTGGTCACCCGGGCGTAGTCCCAGGCGGCCTCGACGGTCTCGGCGACCGAGTAGCGGGTGTTGATCGGCACCAGCTCGTTGCGCAGCTCGTCGTCGGGGGCGTGCAGGCTCAGCGCCAGCGTGACCGGGATGCCCTCCTCGGTGAGCTGCCGGATCCGCGGCACCAGGCCCACGGTCGAGACGGTCACGCCGCGCGCCGACATGCCCAGCCCGGCCGGGGCAGGGTCGGTGAGGCGTCGTACGGCACCGATCACCGCCTTGTAGTTGGCCAACGGCTCGCCCATGCCCATGAAGACCACGTTGGACACCCGGCCGGGGCCGCCGGGCACCTCGTCGCGGGCCAGCGCCCGGGCCCCGGCCACCACCTGCTCCACGATCTCGGCCGTCGACATGTTGCGCTGCAGTCCGCCCTGGCCGGTGGCGCAGAACGGACAGGCCATGCCACAGCCGGCCTGGCTGGACACGCAGATGGTGACCCGGTCGGGGTAGCGCATCAGCACCGACTCGACCAGCGCGCCGTCGAACAGCTTCCACAGCGTCTTGCGGGTGCTGCCCTTGTCGGCCTCGAGGGTGCGCAGCGGCGTCATCAGCGAGGGCAGCAGGGCTCCCACCAGCTCCTCGCGCTGGGCGGCCGGGAGGTCGGTCATCTCGGCCGGGTCGTCGGCCAGCCGGGAGAAGTAGTGCGTGGACAGCTGCCTGGCCCGGAACCCGGGCAGCCCGTGGGACTCCAGCAGCGCCTTGCGGCCGGCCTCGTCGAGGTCGGCCAGGTGCGGCGGCGGCTTCTTACGACCGCGGGGCTCGTCGAAGACGAGGGGCAGCGGCGGGCGCGCGTCGGACGGTGCGGGCGATTCGGAGGTCACTCCCCCATTGTCGCGCCGCCACGGCGATCCGCCGAAATGCCGGTCAGGACGTCCCGGAGTTCAGCAGCATCCACACGACCCCGACCAGCGCGGCGACCACCAGGAGGGTGACCGCCAGACCGACCAGCATGAAGGTGCCGAAGCGCCGGGTCCGGGCCGGGACCAGCAGGCCCAGCGGCACACCCAGGGTCACGAGTGCGGTGAAGGTGAGGCCGGGGCCGGCGTACTCGGGCCAGAGCGCGTGGCCGACCGACACCATCACGCCCGGCACCACCACGACGTAGCCGCACCCGGCCAGGAAACCGCCCAGCGACAGCGCCATCGGGGTGTCGCCACGCCCGGTGGCCGGCTCGGCGCGGCTCTCCCCCGACGGGTGCGGGACCGACTCCGAGGCGCTCACGGGCCCCATGCTGACACGCCGACTCGCCACGTCCGCGTCCCCACGCCGTGGACTCTCCTCAGCCGGCGGCAGCGGCCTCCCAGTGCGGCAGTGCGTCCAGCTCGGACGCGGGCCGGGTCTGGACATCGAGCAGCAGCGCGGCCTGCTGGTCCACCAGCCTCTTGTCGACCACACCGCTGAGTGCGTAGGCGATGGTCCCCGCGCTGCGCACCGTCACCTCGTCGGGACGCGGCCGGGCGCCGGCAGTGATCGCGACGCCGGCCGCCTCGCCTGCGTCGTCGCGCACCACGCCGACCGCGAAGGGCTCCGGTGCTGCTGCCGCCGCGGCCTCGTCGAGGGAACGCAGCGCCAGCAGCGCCTGGTGCCAGTTCTTCACCTCCGGATGGTCCGGGTGCGCGTCGAGCACGTCCTGCTCGGTCAGCGGGGTGCCCGCCTCGCCCTCGGCGAAGCAGCGCTGGTAGGCCGCCAGCGTGGTCGACCACAAGGCGTCGACCACGGCAGCCACACCGGGCTCGTTCGCCGCCGGCCCCCCGAGCTCGGCGAGCAGGCGCTCGCAGCACTGGAGCACCGACTGCAGGTCCTCGAAGCGGGCCGCGTCGCGCGCCAGCGCACGCGCGGAGGGGAGGTTGAGACTCCAGATCGTGACCGCGGAGTCCTGCTCGGTTCCGTTCACCATGACATGACACTCCAGACGAGGACGAGGTTGAGGCCGCTGATGGCCACGGTCACGGCCCACATGGCCGCCGTGGTCGACCGTTGGTTGACCAACGACCCCATCACCCGGCGCTGACTCGTGAGCAGCACCAGCGGGACGAGCGCGAAGGGGATGCCGAAGGACAGCACCACCTGGGAGAGCACCAGGCTGGTGGTGATCGGCAGCCCCAGCGCCAGGATCACCAGGGCGGGCAGCATCGTCACCCCCCGGCGAACGAACAGCGGGATCCGGCGACGCAGGAAGCCCTGCATCACGACCTGGCCGGCGTAGGTGCCGACGCTGGACGACGACAGGCCCGAGGCCAGCAGGGCCGCCGCGAAGGCCAGGGCGGCCGAGCCGCCGACCACCCGGCCGAGCTCCAGGTGCGCCTCCTCGATCCCCGCGTCGAGGCCTCCCGCACCGTGGAAGAGCGAGGCCGCGAGGAAGATCATCATCAGGTTGACCAGCCCTGCGACGGTGAGGGCGACCACGACGTCGAGCCGGTGGTAGCGCATCAGCCGCCGACGGTCCTCGTCGTCACCGCACTGCGTGCGGCCCTTGGTCAGCGCCGAGTGCAGGTAGACCACGTGCGGCATGACCGTGGCCCCCACGATGCCGGCCGCCAGCAGCACCATCTCGGAGTCACCCAGCCGGGGCACCAGTCCTCCGGCGATCCCCACCGGATCGGTACCGACCGTGGCCAGGTCGTAGAGCAGCCCCAGGAGCACCAGCGCGAGCAGGCCCCCGATGGCCAGCTCGAAGGGACGGTAGCCGCGCCGGGCACAGGCCAGGATCCCGAACGCGACCACCGCCGTCAGCAACCCGGCCGGGAAGAGCCCGATGCCGAAGAGCAGGTTCAGCCCGAGGGCCGCCCCCACGAACTCGGCCACGTCGGTGGCCATCACCACCAGCTCCGCCTGCACCCACAGCCCGCGTGAGACCCAGACCGGGAAGTGCCGTCGGCAGAGCTCGGGCAGGTCGTGGCCGGTCGCCACCCCGAGCTTCGCCGACTCGTACTGCACGAGCATCGCCACCAGGTTGGCCGCCACGACCACCCAGACCAGCGTGTAGCCGAACCGGGCGCCCGCCGAGATGTTGGTGGCGAAGTTGCCCGGGTCGACGTACGCGACCGCGGCCACGAAGGCCGGCCCCAGCAGCAGGGCAACCGTGCGCACCCGGCCCCAGCCCCGCGCCTCGGCGAGCTGCGACATCGTCGGGGCGTCGAGCACCTCGGTCGTGCCCCGGCCGAGGACCCGGGGCGGTGGCTGAGGAGGTGGCGCGGCCCGGAACACCGCTCAGCCGACCGACGGGCCCAGGCCGAGGGACTGCGGCGTGCTCGAGTCCGGCGAGGGCTGGTAGAGCCCCTCGTCGAGCGACCCGAACTCGGTCATCAGCGCCCGGCTGCCACCCCAGGGGGTCTGCTCCTCGGCGATCAGCGTGTTGGTCGTCAGCAGGAGGCCGGCCACCGAGGCGCCGTTCTGCAGCGCCGACCGGCACACCCGTAGCGGGTCGATGATGCCCATCTCGATCATGTTGCCATAGCGACCCTCCAGGGCGTCGAAACCGTCGTCGACCCCCATCTCGGTGACCTTGGCGACCACCTCGTGGCCGGGGTACCCGGCGTTCGTGGCGATCAGGTACGTCGGCTCCGTGAGCGCCCGGCGCACGATGTCGACGCCGATCGCGTAGTCGTCGTTGACCACCAGCTCGTCGAGCACGTGAGCCGCATGGACCAGCGCGCTGCCGCCCCCGGCCACGATGCCCTCGGCCATCGCCGCGCGGGTCGCGGACAGCGCGTCCTCGACCCGGTGCTGGAGCTCGGCGAGCTCGGCGTTGGTGGGGGCGCCGACGTGGATCACGGCCACCTTCCCCGACAGCGCACCGATCCGCTCGGTGAGCACCTCCTCGTCGACCCCGAAGGTGGCCCGGCCCATCTCGGCACGCAGCTGCGCCACCCGGAAGCTGATCGCGTCGGCGGTGCCGGCACCGTCGATGATCGTGGTGCGGTCGGCGGTGACCCGCACCTGGCGGGCCCGGCCCAGCTGGGCGAGCGTCATCGTCTCGAGGCTGAACCCGGAGTGCTTGCTGTAGACCTTCCCGCCGGTGATGGTGGCGATGTCCTCCAGCTTGTGCAGGCGCCGGTCGCCGAAGCCGGGAGCCTTGGTGGCCACGCACCGGATCGCGCCGTTGACGTGGTTGTGCACCAGCATGCTGAGGGCCGAGCCCTCCACCGTCTCCGCGATCACGACGAACGGCCGGGGGTCGCGCATCACCTTGTCGAGCAGGGGCATCAGCTCCTGGACCTTGGTGATCTTCTCGCTGCACAACAGGATGTAGGGGTCGTCGAGGACCGCTTCCAGGCTGGCCGGGTGGGTGACCAGGTAGGGGGAGAGGTAGCCGTTGTCATACTCGAAGCCCTCGACGAAGTCGACGCTCATGCCGTGCTCGGTGGACTCGCTCACGGTCACGGTGCCGGTGTCACCGACGGTGTGCAGCGCCTTGGCCAGCACTGCGCCCACCGCGTTGTCGTCGTTGGCCGAGATCGCGGCGACCCGCATGAAGTCCTGCTCGCTCACCACCGGGTGCGCCACCTTCGCCAGGTGCTCCACGAGTCGCGACACCGCCAGGTCGACCCCGCGCTTGACCAGGACCGGGTTGCCGCCCTTGGCGATCACCGCCGAGCCCTCCCGGATGATCGCATGCGCGATCACGGTGGCGGTCGTGGTGCCGTCGCCCACGATGTCGTTGGTCTTGATCGCGGCTTCCTTGACCAGCTGGGCACCCATGTTCTCGAACGGGTCGCTCAGGTGCACCTCCCGGGCGATCGTCACGCCGTCATTGGTGATCACGGGTGAGCCGGTGATGCGTTCGAGCACGACGTTGCGGCCCTTGGGTCCAAGCGTCGACTTCACCGCCTCCGCCAGCTGGTCGACGCCGGAGAGCAGCAGCGCACGCGCGTCTGCACCGAATCGGAGCTCCTTGGCCATGGGTCCTCCTGTAGTTGGAAAAGGGTGCTGCGGGTCAGATCAGGGGACGAGGATCGCCCGGCCGCGGACCCGCCCGGCGTCCAGATCGCGCAGGGCCTCCTCCGCGGCGTCCATCGGATAGGTGCGGGTGTGCAGGGTGACGCGACCCGACTCGGCGAGCACCATCAGCTCCGCCAGCTCGTTGTAGGTGCCGACGATGTTGCCGACGATGTTCCGCTCGGTGGAGATGATGTCGAGCGTCGGAACGTTCAGGGTGCCGCCGTAGCCGATCACGAAGTAGGAGCCGCCGGGCCGGGTCATCGCGAAGCCCGCCTGCTCGGCACCCATCTCCGCGACGAAGTCGAGGACCACGTCGGCCCCGTTGCCGTCGGTGAGCTCCGCGACGTCGGCCACTGCCGAGTCGCCGGCCAGCACGGTGTGGTGTGCGCCGAGCTTCGCGGCCAGCTCCAGGGCCTCGGGATTGGCGTCGACGACCACCACCGTGGTCGCGGTGAGCGCGAGCAGGCACTGGATGCCGATGTGGCCCAGGCCGCCCGCGCCGATCAGCGCGCAGGTGGTGCCCGGGTAGAGCAGCGGCACCGCCTTGCGGACCGCGTGGTACGCCGTGATCCCGGCGTCGGCGAGCGCTGCGACGTCCTCGGGGCGGGTGCTCGGGTCGAGCTTGACGCAGGCCCGGGCCGACGTGAGCAGGTACTCCGCCATCCCGCCGTCGGAGTCCAGCCCCGGGAACGAGCTCTGCGAGCAGTGCATGTCCTGGCCGGCCCGACACGCGCGGCACAGGCCGCAGGTGGGCGTCGGGTGCAGGATCACGGTGTCGCCGACGGCGACGTTGGTCACCGCGGAGCCGATCTCGTGGACCCAGCCGGCGTTCTCGTGGCCGAGGGTGTAGGGCAGGCCCACGCCCATGGCGTCGGCCCACTGCCCCTCCATGATGTGCAGGTCGGTGCGGCAGACTCCGGCGCCACCGACCCGGATGACGACGTCGAGGGGACCGCTCACCGTGGGCTCGGGCACCTCCTCCACGACCGGCATCTGGTGGTACCCGTGCAGACGGACAGCCTTCATCGTGCTTCCTTCCCGTGGTGGACGAGCGTGTCGCGGGACGGCGACGCCCCGTAGCGCTCGTGGAGCAGGCCCCGGCAGATCCCGGTGTTGGCCTCGACCCCCACGCGGGTGAGCCGGGCCTTGCCCAGGTGCAGGGTGAGGTCGTCGCGGGCGATCGGCTCTCCCGTGACGGCGTCGACGAGCAGCGGCGACTCGTCGCCGGAGGGCAGCCCGAGCTCCGCCCGCCTGGCGCGGAGCCTGGTCAGCTCCTCGCTCGGCGGGACGTCGCCCAGGGTGAGGTCGGCGAGATCGGCCACCGAGCGGCCCGCGGAGAGCAACGGGCGGCAGACCAGGTCGGCGCCGGCCAGCACGGCCTTGCGCAGGAACAGCGCACGCAGCTCGTCGAGCTCCGGGTCCCGCACGGTGTCGAGGGCGGCGAGCACCTGGGCCGCCTGAGTCACGCCGAGACCCCGACCGCGGCGTCCTGCGCAGCAGGCTCACCGGCCTCGGCAGGGAGCTGGCACTCGGCAGGCACCTCGATGCCGTAGAGCTTCGCGGCGTTGAGACCGAGTATCTTCTTCTTCGACGCCACGTTGATCCGCGGGTAGTCGGAGTAGACCTCGTCGTCGGGGTAGTCCCAGTCGACGAACCCCTCGATCTGCCACTTCGGCTCCCAGATGCCGTAGTCGCTGCCGAAGGTCATCTTGTCCTCGCCCACCCAGAACAGCAGCTCCCCCATCACCTTGGCGAAGAACCGCGGACGGGCGTGCATCAGGCCGCCGATGACCACCGACAGGCCGGCGTACACGTTGGGCTCCTGGGTCGCCATGAAGCAGAAGTCCTCGATGCGGGGCAGGCCCACGTGCTCGACGATGAAGTTGAGCTCCGGGAAGTCCGTGGCGGCGTGGTCGACGTCGGCGACGTCGAAGGCATCCTTGTCCAGGGGCCAGATCGTCGGCCCCTTGTGGATGTGGATGTTCTTGATGCCCAGCTCCTGGCTCTTGGCCAGGAACCGGTAGGCCTCCGGGTCCTTGAGCGTCCAGCCGCGGGAGTCACCGCGCCACTCGGCGGTGTACATCTTCACGCCCTTGATGCCGTAGCGCTCGACGTCGGCCTCGAGCTGGGCGATCCCGGCGTCACCCTCGCGGGGGTCCCACCGGCCGTTGACCACGAACTTCCCCGGGTGCTTGGCCGCCAGGGCGGCGTTGCGCTCGGTGGTGTTGAAGCCGGTCTTGTACCACTCCTTCAGGTACGTCGGCTGGAAGACCGCGATGTCGACGTAGCCCTCGTCGAAGACGTCCCTCATCAGGGCTTCCTCGCCGTAGTCCATGAACTTCTCGATCGGCCAGTGGGTCTCCGCCGGGCCGAGGCCCTGGTAGGCGTGGAAGCACTCGATCCAGCCCTTGGCGTAGTTCTCGTGGCCCGGCACCCAGTTGCCGGGGCTGGCGTCCCAGTAGTGCATGTGGCTGTCCACGATGAAGTACTTGTCGCCGTTCTTCTCGTACACGGGTCCTCCTCAGGATCGCTCGGTGAGTCGTGCGGACTGCTGCTACAGCGTCTTCAGGTCGAAACCGATGTACTCGGCGGCATCCTCGGGGTTGGCGAACATGATCGTGCGGTCGTCCTCGTGGATCATCCGGCCGTAGTGGGTCGACATGTTCTCCTCGAACTGCGCCGCGTCGTAGAAGCCCTCCTCCTCGCCGAGGGCCTCCGAGATCTCGTCGTAGACGAAGTCCATCCGGTTGATGCCGTCGACGCGGATCATCGAGGGCAGGTGCCGGACGCTCACGCCCTCCTTGGTCGCCATCACCTCGGCGACGACGGCCCCCACCTGGTTGTTCATCAAGGTCACCCCACACTGGTTCGAGGCGGTGTTGTCCGCCTTGAACGCACTGTCGGTGGTCGGGTAGCGGGTCGGGGTCGACTGGTAGCCGCTCACTGGGTCAGCTCCTTCGGGTCGCTCAGGTTCAGGTCGGACAGGATGCCGCTGAAGCGGCGCTTGGCGCGGTCGAGGGAGTCCTCGAAGCGCGGGGGCTTGCTGTCGGGCTGCGACCACAGGGGCTGCAGCTTTCGCGCGGCCACCAGGCAGCGCTCGGTCCAGGTCGACAGCCATCCGTTGATGAGGTCGACGTTGTGCTGGGCGAACTCCTTGTCGTCGACGAGGAGCTCGAACATGGCGATGGTGTAGCGCAGGTCCCGCTCGGCGTAGTCGTGCTCGCCGGCACCGACGACGGTCGGGGTGACGAAGTCGCCGTTGCCCGGCGAGGCCTGCTGCACCAGGCCGCTGCGGAACAGCTCGCCGACGAGCGGCTCGAAGACGATGTTGGCCGCGAAGATGGCCTCCGCCCAGTCGCCGATGCTGGTGAGCTGCTCAGCCACCTCGCGCACGCCCTGCCAGGCCGGGTCGTTGTTCCAGGCGTCGAGGTGCGCCGACCCGTCGAAACCCTCGATCTCCTCGCTCAGGGTGAGGTTGTAGAGCGCCAGGTCCTGGGCGAACCGGATCCGGTGCATGCTGTTCACGGCGATCGCGTTGTTGTGCATGTTGGTGGGTGCCCGGCGGTTGGCGTTGGCGAAGAGGTAGAGGCCCAGCCCCTGCTCCACGTGCATCCAGGCGCCCACGTTGCGCTCCACGAACGTCACCCAGTTGGGGTTCCACTGCTCGAACGCCTTGGTCTCGCGGGCGCTGTCGATGTTCTGGTTGACCTGGCGGACCACGTTGGAGTTGTAGCGGTAGAACGTGAGCTCCCACTCCTCGTTGGGGTCGCGGAACTCGTGCCACCCGTGCGCCGGCCACTCGTAGCCCTTGCCACCGGAGCCGGGGAAGCGTTCGGGAATCGGCCGGTCCGAGCCCCACGCCTTCAGGGCCGTCCACTGCAGCGGGTATCCGCCCTGGCCGTCCGCGAACCCGTACAGCCAGCCCTGGGCGAGGTAGTGCCGCGGGTCCGGCTGGACCTCGACGGTGACGTCCTCGTAGTGGGACTGCTTGCGCTTCTTCGGGGTGAAGTAGTTGTAGTTGCGCGCCGTCGAGTCGGGGAACACCTTGGCTCCGGCCTCGGCGTCGGTGAACTCCGGCCTCGGCAGGTTGCGCTCGGCGCTGGCGTTCTCGGCTGATTCGGTGATCGTCATGACATGACCTCGTTGGGTTCGGTGTCGACCTCCGCGGAACCGGTGGTCGTGAACTTGTCGTAGTAGATGTGCTTCTCGGGGGCCCCGAGGCCCGTCAGGGTCTCCATCGCCGCCTCCACCATCGGAGGGGGTCCGCAGACGTAGGCGTCGGCTTCACTCAGGTCGCCCTCGTGCGCGGCCACCACGGCGGTGACCATGCCCGTCTCGCCGTCCCAGGGCTCGTCGTCCGGTTCCGAGAGAGCGGGCACGTACCGGAAGTTCGGCAGGGCCTGCTCGAGCTGGAGCAGCTCCTTCTCGAAGCAGAGGTCCCGCCGGCTGCGGGCCCCGTAGTAGAAGGTGGCCTTGCGGTCGCTCCCCTGCTCCGCCAGCTGGCGCAGCACCGAGAGGATCGGGGCCATGCCGGCCCCGCCGCCCACGAAGACCAGGTCGCTGGACCGGCCGTCACGGAGCGTGAACACCCCGTAGGGCCCGGACAGGTCGAGCTCGTCGCCGATCTGGAGCCCGGTCGCCAGGAACTCGGAGAACAGGCCCCCCGGGTAGATCTTGATGGCGAACTCGAGGCGCCTGGTCTCCTGCGAGGACGCGCTCGTGTTGGCCATCGAGAACGACCTGGAGTGCTCGGTGCCCGGGATGGTGACGTCGACGTACTGCCCCGGGAAGAAGGAGAACGTCTGCCCCTCGGCGAGCTCGACGACGAGGTGCCGGATGTCGTGCGTCACCGGCTCGTTGACCACGACCGTGGCCCGGACGTCCTGGATGGGGAAGCCGGACCGGATCATGTCCTCGTCGTAGTTGAGCAGCTCGATGGTGACGTCCTCGTAGATGTGGGCCCGGCAGAGCAGGGTGTAGCCCTCGTCGCGTTCGAAGTCGGGCAGGGCGAACGTGGAGTACTTGTCCAGCTCGATGTCCTCGCCGTCCAGGACGAACGACTTGCAGGCAGCGCACTGGCCCTCCTTGCACCCGTGCATCAACATCAGGCCCTGCTCCGATGCCGCGCGCAGCACCGTGACGTCCTCGTCGACCTCGATCTCGATCCCGACCGGCTCGAACCGGACCGTGTGCTTCTCGCCCATCCGACGTTCCTCTCACGGTGGTGGGGGCGGACGGGAGCCCGGCCCGGTGGGCCCGGACTCCCGTCCGTCGTGACGGGTGACCGCTCAGGCGTCGGCCGGCGCGGGACGGCCCGCCGGGCCACCCTTGATGTAGTTCGCGTGGAAGGCCGTCTGCTCCTCGGGAGTCATCTCGTTGAGCAGCACGTTCGGGCTCAGCACCGGACCCATCCGGCGCAGGTGGTCGAGCGTCCACATCTTGCTCGGGTCCAGGTTGAGGTGCGGCTGCGCGACCAGCGTCTTGCCGTCGTCACGCACGTAGCCCATGTCGGACACGACGTCGGCCCAGTTCCAGCCGTGGTAGAGCGTCTCCCACTCGCGCTTGCCGATCAGGCGACCCATGTTGGGGGTCTCCCGGCCCTGGTACGTCGGGCGGAAGGCCTCGACGTCGGTCCAGCGGCAGGCCTCGTGGCAGTAGGTGCGCATCTGCCCCTCGACCTCGGCCATCACCATGTCCTCGCGGACCAGGCACGGGACCATGCAGGTCCAGCAGCGGTGCGGGTACTGGTAGTTGACGTCCTCGGCGACGATCGGGTGGTGCCCGTTCGGCATCGAGAGCCGGGAGTAGTTCTCCCACCAGGCGCCGTACTTGTCGTACCACCCCGGGTACTTGTACTCGAACCACTCGAAGTCCTTGTCGGTCATCGGGTCGATCCGCCAGTAGTTCGCCAGCCACCCGGTGGCGAAGAACTGGGCCACCTCGTGCACGTAGCCCTTGTTCCAGATCTGGTTCCACGACTCCTCGATGAGGTCGTGCGGGATGACCAGGCCGTACTTCTCCAGCGGCACCAGGTAGCTGCGGTAGTAGTCGTCGTAGATCCAGCGACGCCACATCTCGGCGTAGCTCTCCCGGTCCTTGCGCCGGTCCTTGGTGCCGTACTCGATGAAGGTGCCGATCGCGGCGTCGACGACCCGGTGGTTGTTCCACCAGGCGTAGCGCAGGTCGCGTTCGAGCAGCTGGTGGTTGCCCTCGTCGGCCAGCGCCATCAGCAGCGTCGCGTAGCCGTTGCTGATGTGTCGCGACTCGTCGGACTGGACCGAGTGGAAGACCGTCGGGAGCAGGTAGTCGCCGTTGGCGGCGGCCTCGGCCGGCATCGCGACGAAGAGCGTGTTGGTGAAGGCGGTCTCCGCCACGATGGTGAGGTAGATGCTCGCCGCGGTGATCGCGTCACCGGTGATGAAGCCCTCCGCGAACTGGCGGCCGATGGTGCCGCAGTAGTCGTTCTGGAAGTTCCTCAGGCTGCTGTTGAAGCCGGCCGGGTCGATGTAGTTGTTCATGTACAGGCGCTTGAGGTTCTGCTGGATCGTCGAGTGCCGGACCTCGTCGATCATCTGGATCGCCTGCCCGTTGTGCAGCTCGGGGTTCGGCACCGTGCGGAACAGCAGCGGCATGGCACGTGCCGCGGAGATCTCGGGGAGCGGGATGATGCTGAGGAACAGCTTCTGCCACTCCAGCCAGCGCTCCTGCACCTGGCGGAACATGTTGCCGCGGATGGCACCGTCGGAGGCGCCGTACACGCGGTTGTCCTTCTCCTCCTGCATGGGGAAGTAGGACCTCAGGACCTGCTTGAGCGGGTCCTTCTTCTTGGCCTTCTGGAACGTGTAGTCCGTGCCGTACTGCGACACGGGATCGTGGTAGAGCGGCTCCCACGCCAGCTCCTGGATCTTCTCGTGCGCCTTCGCAACGCTTTGACGACTCATCTATTTCTCCTTCGGCTCTCAGGCCCGTCGGGGACCATCAGACCTCGGCCGCAAGGTGACCTACGTCTCACTCTGAGACGAGGCGCCCGAGTCGGGTCCGACTCACGTGGGCTCGTCGAGCACCGCGGCACGGAGCTCGTCGAGGTGGGCGCGCACCGCTCGCACCACCTCGCGGTTGCCCTCCGGGGTCGGATGGATCGACAGCGCGGCCAGCAGGGCGGCCGCCGGCGCGGCCGGGTCGCCCCCTGCACCGAGGGTCGGGTGCAGCCCGTGCTCGCAGAGGTGCTCGAACACCAGGTGCACCACGCTCCAGGGGTTGAACGTGTCTGTTCC
>JBBQRV010000060.1:0-15593 GCA_038214475.1 Propionibacteriales bacterium
CGGCTGACCCACGACCTGCAGGCCCAGGTGACTCTGCTCGCCGACCTGGTCGAGCGGCACCGGCGCTCACTGATGGCCGGCCGCACGCTCACCCAGCACGCGGTGCCGATCACCTTCGGGCTCAAGGCAGCCCAGTGGCTGCAAGGGGTGCTCGACGCGGCCGACGAGCTCAACAGGCTCGTGCTGCCGGCCCAGTTCGGCGGGGCCGCCGGCACCCTGGCCGCCACGGCCGAGCTGGCCCACACCGCGGGGCTCGCCGACCGGGGCCGGGTGGCGGTGGACCTCGCACGGCGGGCCGCGGTCGACCTCGGCCTGGCACCGGCACCGCCCTGGCACACCTCGCGGGCCGCGATCACCCGGCTCGGCGACGCGCTGGTGCGCTGCACCGACGCCTGGGGCCGGATCGCCAACGACGTGCTCGTGCTGTCTCGTCCCGAGATCGCCGAGCTGGCCGAGCCCGCGGGTCGCGGCGGCTCCTCGACGATGCCCCACAAGACCAACCCGGTGCTCTCCGTGCTGATCCGCCGGGCGGCGCTGGCCGCCCCCCTGGAGGCCGCCCAGCTGCACCTGGCCGCGGCGGCCTGCGTCGACGAGCGGCCCGACGGCGCCTGGCACGTCGAGTGGTCCCCGCTGCGCAACCTCGGCCGGCACGCAGTGGTGGCCGGCGCGCAGGCCACCGAGCTGGTCGCGGGACTGCGCGTCGACACCGAGGCGATGGCGGCCACGGTCGACGCGGCGGCGAGCGACCTGCTCGCCGAGCAGGAGTCGCTGACCGGAAGACCGGGCACCCAGCCGGCGTCGTACGTCGGCGCCAGCAACCTGATCATCGACGAGGTCCTGGCCCGGGCCCGGCCCTACCTCGAGGAGACCTCATGAACAGCACCGCCTCCGGCAGCGACCCGACCGCGAGCGAGGCCCGCGCCGCGGGCCTGGAGGTACGACGCGAGGTCCTGGGCGACGCCCACGTCGACCGGGTCACGGCCGGCGCGACCGAGTTCACCCAGGAGTTCACCCGGGACTTCCAGGACCTGATCACGCAGTACGCGTGGGGCACCATCTGGACCCGACCCGGGCTCGACCGGCGCAGCCGCTCGATGATCACGCTGACCGCGCTGGTGGCGGGCGGGCACCACGAGGAGCTGGTGCTGCACCTGCGGGCGGCCCGCGCCAACGGCCTGAGCGACGACGAGATCAAGGAAGTGCTGCTGCAGACCGCGATCTACTGCGGCGTGCCCGCGGCCAACACGGCCTTCGGGATCGCCGCCCGGGTGCTCGGCGAGCCGGACCCGCCGGCCTGACGCCTCAGTCCGAGGGGCGCAGCCGGTCGTCGATCCACATCTTCGCCGACCCCAGGAAGCCGGCGGCGTCGTGCACCAGCCTGCCGACGGCGTCCTGGCTCTGCCGGAAGGTCTCGGCGTAGGAGTCCGCGGCCTGCCTGGCGGCGTCGGTGACCGTCGCCTGGTCGTCGGTGTCGCGGCGCGGGTAGTCGCCGGACAGGATCCGGGTGTAGTCCCCCGAGTCGACCCAGCGCCGCAGCTCGGTGGCGCGCACCACCGCGAAGGGATGCGAGCGCGCCTCGACCAGCAGCAGCTTGAGCACCGAGTCGCGCAGGTCGCCGGACTCGTCGTACTCCGTGCCCTGGGCGAGGAACGAGGTCGGGTCGAGGTCCTCGAGGTGCCCGCCGCTGGCCAGCTGCATGTGCACCCGGAGCGCGGTCGTGGGGTCCTGCGTCGCCAGCAGGCCGGCCCGGTCGGCCGACAGCTCGGCCTTGCGCGACCACTCCATCAGGGCGGCCATGATCGCGCGCACGCCGAGGCCGCCTATCGGGATCGAGCTGAGCACCCCGGTGAGCTGGATCAGCCGCTGCAACAGGGTCTGGTAGACCGCGTGCCCGCTGATCGCGTGACCCAGCTCGTGGGCCAGGACGAAGCGCAGCTCCTCGTCGTCGAGCAGGTCGACCAGGCCCGACTGGAGCACGATGAACGGCTTGTTCATCCCGATCGTGAGGGCGTTGAACCCCGGGTTGGCCGACACGTACAGCTCGGGCAGCTCCGGCGCATCGAGCACCCGGGCGACGTCGGTGAGCAGGAAGTGCAGCTGCGGGAACTGGCGCTCGTCGACGCGGACCGCGGAGCCGAGGTAGACCAGCCGGACCGCGCGCTCGTTGAACAGCCCCGACAATGCCTTGAGGACCGTGTCGAAGCCCTTGAGCTTGCGCAGCGCGACCAGGGCGCCCCGGTCGGCCGGGTGCTCCCAGGTGCGAGAGCTGATTCCGGTGAGCACGACGCGGGCCCGAGCTGGCTGTTTCTCCATGCCGGGATCGTGTCACGATCCCGGTGGACCGACCAGAGAATCCGTGGTCCGGTCCCGGTCAGGCCGGTGCGCCCGCGATCCCGTGCTCGCCGTAGTCGTACTGCACGTAGCGGGCGACCTCGGCAGCGCGCTGAGCCGACACCAGCCGGGCAACGAGGTGCAGGCTCATGTCGATGCCGGCCGAGACGCCGGCCGAGGTGATCACGTCACCGGCGTCCACGTAGCGCACGTCGCGGCGCACCTCGATGGTCGGGTCGACCGAGCCCAGCAGGTCGAGGACCTCGTGGTGGGACGTCGCCGGCTGCCCGGAGAGCAGTCCCGCGGCGGCCAGCACCAGCGACCCTGAGCAGACGCTCGTCAGCAACGGCACGTCGAGGCCGCGGAGCCAGGCCAGGTGAGCGGGGTCGCGCATGAGACTGCGTGTGCCCTGGCCACCGGGGTGCAGGAGCACGTCGAGCGGACCCACGTCGGCCGCGGAGGCCTGGGCGTTGACCGAGAGCCCCTTCGCGCAGGTCACCGGCCCACCGCTGGCGCTGAAGAGGACGACGCCCCAGCCGTCGTCGGGGTGCCGCTGGGTCCAGGCGGCCAGGATCTCGTAGGGCCCGAGGGCGTCGAGCTCCTCCATGTCGTCGAAGGCCAGGATGCCGATGCGTCGCGTCATGGCCCCCAGCCTCGCCGTTGCCGCGCACCGAGGGAATTGGCAGGACTGCCGTTGTGCGCAAGGATGCTGCCATGCACCGGATGGCCGTCCTGGCCCTGCCCGACGTGGTCGCCTTCGACCTCGCCATCCCCATGCAGGTGTTCGGACACGTCAGCGAGCGCACGCGCTACGACGTGGTGGTGGCCGCCGAGCGCCCGGTCGTCCCCACGACCACGGGCTTCACCCTCGGCACCCCGCACCGACTCGACACCCTCGACGCCGCCGACTCGGTGGTGGTGCCCGGCTTCAGCCCGCGCACCTGTTCTGCCGAGGCCCTCGACGCGCTGCGCCGGGCGCACGCCCGCGGTGCCCGGATGATGTCGATCTGCACCGGCGCCTTCGCGCTCGCCCATGCCGGCATCCTCGACGGCCGCACCGCCACCACGCACTGGCGCCAGGCCGAGGAGCTGGCCGGGTTCGGCACCTTCACCGTCGACCCCGACGTGCTCTTCGTGGACGGCGGCGACGTGCTCACCAGCGCCGGCATCGCGGCCGGCCTCGATCTCGCCCTGCACGTCTACCGCCTCGACCACGGTGCCGAGGCGGCCGCCCGGGTGGCCCGCCGGATGGTGGTGGCACCGCATCGCGACGGGGGGCAGGCACAGTACGTCGACCGGCCGCTGCCCACGTCCGGTCCCACACTCGGACGCACCTGCGACTGGGCGATCGAGCACCTGGCCGAGCCACTCGACGTCGCCGGCCTGGCCCGGCATGCCGGCTACGCGCCGCGCACCTTCGCCCGCCGGTTCGTCGCCGAGACCGGCCGCACCCCGCTGGCCTGGCTGACCGCCCAGCGGCTGCTGCTGGCGCGCCGGCTGCTGGAGACCACCGACGACGGCGTCGAGCTGGTCGCCCAGCGGGCCGGACTCGGCTCAGCCACCAACCTGCGGGTGCTGCTGCGCAGGGAGGTGGGCGTCTCGCCCTCGGCGTACCGGGCCACGTTCCGCGGCCGCCCGCACGCCGGCTCCCGGTAGCGCCCGGCGGCGCCCGTCAACCCCCACCCTCAGCCCTCGCGCATCGGGATCCGGACGTCGCGCTCCTCGGCCACCTCGACGGCCCGGTCGTAGCCGGCGTCGACGTGCCGGATCACGCCCATCCCCGGGTCGTTGGTGAGCACCCGCTCGATCTTCTCCGCGGCCAGCGCGGTGCCGTCGGCCACGCAGACCTGGCCGGCATGGATGGAGCGCCCCATGCCGACACCGCCGCCGTGGTGGATCGAGACCCAGGTGGCACCGGACGCGGTGTTGACCAGGGCGTTGAGCAGTGCCCAGTCGGCGATCGCGTCGGAGCCGTCGAGCATCGCCTCGGTCTCGCGGTAGGGCGAGGCCACCGATCCGCAGTCCAGGTGGTCGCGCCCGATCACGATCGGCGCCTTCAGCTCGCCCGAGGCGACCATCTCGTTGAACTTGAGGCCGGCCAGGTGCCGCTCGCCGTACCCGAGCCAGCAGATCCGGGCGGGCAGGCCCTGGAAGGCCACCCGCTCACCCGCCATCGTGATCCACTTGTGCAGCCGCTCGTTGTCGGGGAACAGCTCGAGGATCGCCCTGTCGGTGGCGGCGATGTCGGCCGGGTCGCCCGACAGGGCCGCCCAGCGGAACGGTCCCTTGCCCTCGCAGAAGAGCGGTCGGATGTAGGCGGGCACGAAGCCCGGGAACTCGAAGGCCCGGTCGTAGCCACCCTTGCGGGCCTCGTCACGGATCGAGTTGCCGTAGTCGAAGACCTCGGCGCCGCCGTCCTGGAACTCGACCATCGCGCGCACATGGATCGCCATCGACTCCCGGGCACGCTTCGTGAACCCGACCGGGTCGGCCTTCCGCTCGGCCTCCCAGTCCTCGAACCGGGTCCCGACCGGGAGGTAGAACAGCGGGTCGTGCGCGGAGGTCTGGTCGGTGACGATGTCGATGGGCGCCCCCGACTCCAGCAGGGCCGGCACCAGCTCGGCGGCATTGCCGAGGACGCCGATCGACAGCGCTCGGCGCTCGTCGCGCGCGGCGACCGCCAGCTGGACCGCGTGCTCCATCGAGTCGGCCTGCACGTCGAGGTAGCGGTGCTCGATGCGCCGGGTGATCCGCGCCGGGTCGCACTCGATGCAGATCGCCACGCCGTCGTTCATGGTGACGGCCAGCGGCTGGGCCCCGCCCATCCCACCCAGCCCGGCGGTCAGGGTGATCGTCCCCGCCAGCGTGCCGCCGTAGCGCTTGTCGGCGACGGCCGCGAAGGTCTCGAAGGTGCCCTGGAGGATGCCCTGGGTGCCGATGTAGATCCACGAGCCGGCGGTCATCTGGCCGTACATGGTGAGCCCGAGGTCCTCGAGACGGCGGAACTCCTCCCAGTTGGCCCAGTCGCCGACCAGGTTGGAGTTGGCGATCAGCACCCGCGGCGCCCAGGTGTGGGTGCGCATCACGCCGACCGGCTTGCCCGACTGCACGAGCATGGTCTCGTCGTCCTCGAGGTCGCGCAGGGTGCGCACCAGGGCGTCGTACGCCTCCCAGCTGCGGGCGGCCTTGCCGGTGCCGCCGTAGACCACGAGGTCCTCGGGGCGCTCGGCGTTCTCGGGGTCGAGGTTGTTCATCAGCATCCGCAGCGGCGCCTCGGTCTGCCACGACTTCGCGGTCAGCTCGGTGCCGGTGGCGGCGTGGATGGGGAGGCGGGGGTTGCCGGACGGCACGGTCATGCGAGGTCTCCGATCACTTCTTCGACGGCGGTGAGGACGGCACCCGAGTCGACCAGCCCGACGGCGATCTCGATCTCGGGCGAGAGGTGGCGGTCGGGCCCCGGGCCCTGGATGCCCGACTCCCGGAGCAGCCGGACGACGGCCGCGGTGGCCGGCGAGGGGGTGAGCGGGGCGCGCAGGTCGAGGGCGCGAGCGGCGGTGAGCACCTCGATGGCGACCACCCGGGTCAGCCCGTCGACGGAGCGGCGCAGCTTGCGGGCCGCCGACCAGCCCATCGACACGTGGTCCTCCTGCATGGCACTGGAGGGGATCGAGTCGACCGAGGCCGGGTTGGCGAGCCGCTTGAGCTCGGAGACGATCGCGGCCTGGGTGTACTGCGCGATCATGTGGCCGCTGTCGACCCCGGGGTCGTGGGCGAGGAACGGCGGGAGCCCGTGGCTGCGGGCCTTGTCGAGGAACCGGTCGGTACGTCGCTCGCTGATGCTGGCGACGTCGGCGGCCACGATGGCGAGGAAGTCCAGCACGTAGGCGACGGGGGCGCCGTGGAAGTTGCCGTTGGACTCGACGCGACCCTCCTCGGCGAGGACGACCGGGTTGTCCACCGCGCTGGCCAGCTCGCGGCCGGCCACCTGCGCGGCGTACTCGACGGTGTCGCGGGCGGCGCCCTGCACCTGGGGCGAGCAGCGCAGCGAGTAGGCGTCCTGGACCCGGTTGCAGTCGGGGCCGCGGTGCGAGGCGACGATGCCGGAGTCGGCGAGCAGTCGCACCAGGTTGGCCGCGGACGCGGCCTGGCCGGGATGCGGGCGGATCGCCTGCAGCTCCGGGGCGAAGACCCGGTCGGTGCCGAGCTGGCCCTCCACCGACATCGCGGCGGCCACGTCGGCGGTGCGCAGCAGCCGCCGCAGGTCCTCGATCGCCAGCACCAGCATGCCGAGCATGCCGTCGGTGCCGTTGATCAGGGCCAGCCCCTCCTTGGCCGCGAGCTCGACCGGAGCCAGACCGGCGTTCGCCAGCGCCTCGGCGGCCGGCCTCAGCACGCCGTCTGCGTCGCGGACGTCGCCCTCCCCCATCAGGGCGAGGGCGCAGTGCGAGAGCGGTGCCAGGTCACCGGAGCAGCCGAGCGAGCCGTACTCGTGCACGACCGGGGTGATCTGGTGGGTCAGCAGGTCGGCGAGCAGCTGGGCGGTCTCGACCCGGATGCCGGTGTGCCCGGTCGCGAGCGTGGAGAGTCGCAGCAGCATCAGCCCCCGGGTCACCTCGCGCTCCACCTCGGGGCCCGAGCCGGCCGCGTGCGAGCGCACCAGCGAGCGCTGGAGCTGGGCCCGCATCTCGGTGGGGATGTGCCGGGTCGCGAGGGCACCGAAGCCGGTCGAGATGCCGTACGCCGGGGTGGGCGCCGCGGCGAGCTCGTCGACGACGGCGCGGGCCCGCGCGATCGCGTCCACGGATTCCGGGGTGAGCCGGACACCGGCGCCCCGGCGGGTGACCGCCACGACCTCGGCGAACGACACCGGCCCGGTGCCGAGGGCGACCGCGTGCGGAGCGGTCCGTTCGGGGGTGGAGACCAGGTCTGTCATGTCCTCATCCAACGCCCGCACGGACGTGATCGAACAGGGCGGAACCGTCCTTCGCGTCTCGGATTCGAGACTTGTCCTCGGCGCGCCGCCTCCCACACGCATGCGCGAGGCGATCGCGGGTACGTTCCCCAGTTGTCACAGGTCGAGACCCCCGGCCTGTCCCCGAGAAGACCGGAGAGTCCCGTGTCCGCAGCTGCCCTGCTCCTCATCCTGCTCCTGTTCGTGATCATCGTCGCCGTGGTCGTCGTGGTCGCCCTGATGCTCACCCGCCGCCAGGAGCAGCAGCGGACGGACCGGGCCCGCGGGCTGCGTCAGGAGGCGACCGCGGGTGCCGCGGCCATCCCCGAGGCCCAGGTGCGCGCCCGCGAGGCCGAAGTCGAGGCCGAGCGGGCCCGGCTCGAGGCGCAGCGCGCCGAGGAGACGGCGGCCCAGGCACAGCAGGGGCTGAGCGCCGAGGAGGCGACCTACGAGGACCGGGTGCGCGAGGCCGACCGGCTCGACCCGTCCGTCGACCAGCAGGCCGACGACTACGCACCCGAGACCACCGAGATCGATCCCGGCCGGACGAGCACCGAGCCCACGCAGGATGACCAGGGCGGCTCCCACCGGGCCTGACGGGTCCCCTCCCGGAGAGCGCCCGCCGAGAAGAAGATCACAGGCCGACAGGCAAGACACCGCGTGGCCCGCCCCCGGTGCGGGCGTTGACTGGGCCCCGTGAGCACCACGTCCCGTCCTGTCCGCACCGTCGGCGCCTCCCGGCGCTGGGCGATGCTCGGGGTCGGGACGTTCGCCCAGGGCGCGTCTGCGGTGACCGTGCACGGGCCCGCCTTCCTGATCCCGGCGCTGCACGACCGGATGGGGCTCAACCTGCCGCAGGCCGGCGCGGTGGCCGCCGCCCCGATGGTGGGCGTGATGCTCACGCTGGTCGCGTGGGGCGCGGTCGTCGACCGCCGCGGGGAGCGCTTCGCACTGCTCGCCGGCCTCGCGGGCGCCACGGCCGCGGGCCTCGGCGCCATCCTCACCGGCTCGCCCGTGGCGCTCGCGGCCCTGCTGTTCCTGGCCGGCGCCGCCGCGGCGAGCACCAACTCGGCGAGCGGCCGCGTGGTGGTGGCCTGGTTCCCACCGGAGCGGCGCGGTCTGGCCATGGGGATCCGGCAGATGGCCCAGCCGTTCGGGGTGGGCGTGGCCGCGATCAGCCTGGCCACCCTCGCCGACCGGTACGGCGTGGCGACCGCGCTCGTCGTACCCCCTGTGATCACGGCGGTGGCGGCGCTCGCGGTCGCCCTGGTCGTGATCGACCCGCCCCGTCCCGAGCGCCGGGCGGGGGACGCGCCGAGCCCCTACCGCGAGGACTCGTTCCTGGCCCGGATCCACGCGGTGTCCGTGCTGCTGGTGGTGCCCCAGTTCGTGGTGTGGACGTTCGCCCTGGTCTGGCTGGTGCAGGACCGGGGCTGGTCGCCGGCCGCCGCCGGCTCCGCGGTCGCGCTGAGCCAGCTGCTCGGCGCGCTCGGCCGGATCGCCTCGGGACACCTCTCCGACGTGGTCGGCAGCCGGATGCGCCCGCTGCGCTGGGTGGCCGTGGCCGCCATGATCACGATGGCCGGGCTCGGGCTGGCCACGTGGCAGGACTGGCGGGTCGCGGTCCCGCTGATGGTCGTGGCCACCGCCGTGACCGTCGCCGACAACGGCCTCGCCTTCACCGCGGTCGCCGAGCGTGGCGGGCCGTTCTGGTCCGGTCGGGCGCTCGGGGTGCAGAACACCGCGCAGTACGTCACCGCTGCCGCGATCCCGCCCTTCGCGGGCCTGCTCGTCGAGGCCTGGGGCTTCGCCGCGGTCTTCGCGCTCGCTGCGCTGTTCCCGCTGGCGGCGATCGCGATGGTGCCTCGACGCGACCACGCCGGCTGATCGGGCGCAGGGCCTTCGTCCCCTTGCCACCAGCACCGGGACGCGTCACGGTGGCCATCCACGACGATCCAGGCGATCAACGACGAAGGGCGGCCCGGGCGATGAAGAAGCACACCGCACCACCGGCTGGTGCGGACGACGTCGGAGGCAGCAGCGACCGCACCCTCGACCGCACCCGCTACACCGGGGGCGGCCGCCTGAAGTCGGTCGTCTACGAGGCCGAGATGGAGCGCCTGCAGGAGCAGCTGGTGCTGCTCCAGTACTGGATCCAGAGCCAGGGCCTCAAGGTGCTGGTGATCTTCGAGGGGCGCGGCTCGGCCGGCAAGGGCGGCGTCATCAAGCGGATCACCGAGCGCACCAGCCCGCGCACGGTGCGGGTGGTGGCGCTGCCGAAGCCCACGGAGCGCCAGCGCACCCAGTGGTACTTCCAGCGCTACGTCGAACACCTTCCGGCCGCGGGCGAGATGGTTCTGTTCGACCGCAGCTGGTACAACCGCTCCAACGTCGAGTGGGTGATGGACTACTGCTCGGAGGAGGAACACCAGGAGTTCCTGCGCAGCTGCCCCGAGTTCGAGCGGATGCTGGTGCGCTCGGGCATCACGGTGCTGAAGTACTGGTTCTCGGTCTCGTTCGAGGAGCAGCGCAAGCGCTTCGAGGCACGCAACGCCGAGCCGCTCAAGCGCTGGAAGCTCTCCGAGATGGACCTGGCCGAGCACGAGCTCTACGTGAAGTACTCGATGGCCAAGGACACCACTTTCCAGTACACCGACATCAAGCAGGCGCCCTGGTACGTCGTACCGTCCGACGACAAGCGGGCCTCCCGACTCAACTGCATCACCCACCTGCTCAGCCAGTTCGAGTACGTCGACGTCGCGCCGGACGTCGTGGAGCTGCCGGGCATGCGTGAGCTGCCCTACGTGCGGCCCCCGATGCACGAGCAGACCTTCGTCCCGCAGCGGTTCTGAGGGACGGTCCTGAGTCGGCGTCCTGCCTTCCCAGGGCCTCGGCCGGTGCCTATCCTCGAGGTGGTGGGCTTCTCGAGGAGGTACGCATGAGCGACCGACCCACGATCCAGGTGCTGGTCGAGCTGACCGAGGGCGAGCAGTCGGCCGAGGAGCTCGAGCGACGTACGGGCACGCTGCGGGAGGAGTTCCTCGAGCTGTCCGAGGTCGGCAGCGTGGCCCGGGCGTCGTCGGGGCCGGCTCCCGACGGCACCCGGGGACTCGACGTGGCGGCGGTCGGGGCCCTGGTGGTCGCGGTCGAGCCGGGCGTCGAGGCGCTCGCCAAGATCGTCGGGGTGGTGCGCTCCTGGCTCCGCCGTGGACAGACCAGCAAGGCCGTCGGCACGAGCATGCGGATCACAGTGGACGGCCAGACGATCGAGCTGACCCCGACCCAGGACCAGCAGGCCGCACTCGTGGAGGCGTTCCTCGCGCGGGTCGCGCCACCGGGTGCCGGCTGAGGCCTCAGCGACTCCCCCACGCCGGCGGGCCCAGGCCCCCCGACACCGGCAGGCGCTGCGCCGGGTCCGAGCCGGTCTGCACCCAGAGGGTCGAAGTGCCGTCGGCTCCCCGTTGCAGCCACACGCCACCCTCGATCCCGTCGGGTGCCGAGGTCGGCGAGTCGCCCTCGTGCCCGGTGGGCCGCACGTCGTCGAGCGGGCCGGTCGGGTCGACCAACAGGATCTCTCCGCCCGGCGCCTTCTCCGTCGTGCCTCGCTGGAACACCACGGATCCGTCCACCCAGTCAGGGTGGCTGTCCCAGCCCGCTCCGGTGGTCACCGACCGGGCGTCCCCCGAGCCGTCCGCGCGCACCGACCAGAGCTTGTCCGGGGAGCCGTCGTCTGCGTGCGAGCGGTAGTAGATCCTGCCGTCCTCGCCCCAGCTCGGCGCCTCCATGGGCCCGCTGCCGTCGACCAGCTCGCGCACCAGCACGCCGGCACTCGTGATCACCCGCAGGCCGGTCGGGGCGCCCTGGGCATCCATGCACACGTAGGCCAGCCGCCGACCGTCGGCACGCCAGCTCGGGCGCGACGTGGACGGGCACTCCTCGGCCTCTGCCGGGCCCTGCAGCGCGACGAGACCGGTGCCGTCGACGTGCCCCAGGTAGGGCACGAGGCGGCGCCCCACGTGCTTCATCAGCACCAGGGACTGACGGTCCGGCGAGATCGTGGGCAGCCCGTACGACGCGTCGACGTCCGGCAGCGGCGACACGGCACCGGAGTCGGTGTCCACCTGCACCAGCTGCCGGTGCCCGTCGGCGTCGAGTCGCGTCAGCAGCACCGCCGTCTCAGGCAGACTCGCGAGCGCCGGGTCACCGGTGGAGCTGGTGCCGGTGGAGCTGGGGTCGGTGGAGCTGGTGCCGGCGGAGCCGCCGTCGCCCCCGGGGCGGAACACGAGGAATCCGCCCGCCACCACCAGCGCCGTGGCGAGAGCGGCAGCACCCCCGACCGCCTTCTGTCGTCCGGCCACGGCGGACCGCAGCCGGTCCACCCACGAGGACGGGGGCACGGGTTCCGGACTCGGGGCGAGGCCCGGATCGGGGTCCGGTTCCGGGACAGGTTCTGGGTCCGGCTCGGGGGCAGGCGCGGGTGCCGGCGCGGGTGCCGGCGCAGGTGCCGGCGCGGGTGCCGGCGCGGGCGCACCGGCCTCCGCGAGAGCAGAGCGCGCTGCGGTCCGCACCCGGTCGCTGTCGTCCGTCTCTGCCAGCTGCTCCAGGGCCAGCCGAGCGGCCAGGGCCCGGCCGGGGTGCCCGGCCGACAGCAGGGCACTCAGCGGCTGCACCGCCGACTCTCGCTCCCAGGTCAGCAGGCTGCCCATCGACTCCAGGATCTCGGCCGGCAGCTCGCTCGGCGTGGTCACCGGCCCACCGCGGCGTGCGACGTACACGTCGCCCTCGATGTCGAAGGCCCACTTCTTGGGCGTCTGCGCCGGCGAGATCCGGACCACCTCGTCGTGCACGAACGCGTAGAGCTCGTCGAGCGACACCCAGCCGTCGAGGTCCCTGTCCGCCTCGCCGGTGCGCAGCCCCCGGACGAGGGCGCTGGTGAACGCCGAGGGGCCGGCGTTCTCCACGTCGCCGTCGGCCAGGGCATCCCCCTCGAAGGCGAACTGCAGCGCGGACGACGCCGTGATCACCGCTCGGCCCCGTCCGCCGAGTCGCTCGTTCACGTCGACCGCGCCGGCCGCCCGCGGCACCATGCCCCTGGCGAAGGCCCCCGAGTAGCAGCAGTCGAGCAGGAGCAGCACCCGGCCCGCCCGGGACCGGTCCATGGCCCGGCTGACGAAGCTGGACGGCACGCCCGTGGCCTCCAGCAGGTCGAGCCGGGTGTCGGTCGCGGCGAAGTAGAGCTCGCCGCTGTCGTCCTTGAGCCCGTGACAGGAGAAGTGCAGGAGCAGCAGGTCGTCGGACCTCCGGTCCTGGAAGAAGCGGGCCACCGCGAGGTTGACCTCGTGCCAGCGGGCGTTCACCACCGAGGTCACGTCGAACCCGCCGATCTGCGGGTCCGAGAGCACCTCCGCCAGCGCCTCGGCGTCCCGCTCCGGGGCCCTGAGGCGCGTGAGACCCGGGTCGTCGTGCTCGTACGTCGCGACGATCAGGGCACTGCGCGCGCCGGTCATGGCACCTCCCGTGGCGGCCCCCGGGCGACCTGACTCGGCACCCAGGGGTGTCCATGACAGGGAGGAACCGGCGGCGCGCGCGGTGATACGTGGCCGGCGCACTGGGTTGAGCGTGACCTGTCATGACTCCCGGCCCGCGACGACGGGCCGAAAGCCTCTGCCGGACCTCGGCGACCTGCGCTCATGGTGTAACGGTCCGGACGCCAGCGTGACGCCCGCCCGTCCCCGAGGTGGTCACCATGCCAGCCACGAGTTCCGCAGTCCTCGCCGTCACCAGCACCGGCCACTACCTGCACTGGGGCGTGGTCAGCGTGAGCCTGACCAACCTGGTCATCATCTCGATCATGGTGGTGGTGTTCGTGCTGGCCCTGGTCGTCCCGTTCCAGCGCCGCGGCGGTGGCCCCCGATGACCGCCCTGCCGCGGGAGGCGGACTCGGGCAGCTGGACGGTCCGTCTCCGCGACCGCGTCACCCACGTGGTCCCCTCCGGCGAGGCACTCCCCGACCAGCAGCCGGCCTACGTCTCGTCCTGGATCTACGTCTTCGGAGTGGCCACCCTCGCTGCGTTGCTCGTCGTGGTGGGCTCCGGGCTCGTGCTCGCGGTCGGCGGCTCGGCCTGGTGGCACGTGTCGTCGTTCGGCCACTTCGTCAACTCGGTCCACCTGTGGAGCGTGGAGCTGTTCTTCGCCGCGATGGTGATCCACCTGTGGGGCAAGTTCTGGATGGCCGCCTGGCGCGGCAAGCGAGGGCTGACGTGGGTCACCGGCATGATCGCGTTCCTCACGTCGATCGGGACCGCCTTCACCGGCTACCTCTCGCAGTCCAACTTCGACTCGCAGTGGATCGGGGCCGAGGGCAAGGACGGCATCAACTCGATCGGCGCCGGAGCCTTCTTCAACGTGCTCAACCCGGGTCAGATGCTGATGTGGCATGTCGTGCTGCTCCCGCTGGCGATCGGCGGCCTGGCCGTCTGGCACGTCGTGCTCGTACGGCGCCACGGCGTCGTCCCTCCGATCGACGCGAAGGAGGGTGAGTGAGATGGCTACTCGTGCCCGGACCCCGCGCCCGCAGACGCCCGACTCCCACGGTTTCGCCAAGCGTCCCTACGACCTGGTCAAGGAGTTCGTGATCGCGCTCGCGATCATCGCGCTGCTGTCGGTCGCCCTCGCCGCGGTCTTCTCCTCCCCGGACGAGAAGGCGATCACCCTGCAGGGCTGGGCCGCCGCCGATCCCACCGACGTGGTCGCCACCGCGGCGGGGGAGCTCGCCGGCACCACGACCAGTGCCACCTACGGGCCGCCGTACAACCACGCCTCGGACGGCCAGACCGTGCTGGGGATCCCTCTGCAGAAGCTGGGTGGGGTCCGGATCCCGGTCGACAGCGCCGACCTCGTCCTCCAGCCGCTGGAGGCGAGCACCAGCGACCCGGCGGTGAGCACGGCGCTCTCGCAGTGGCAGGGCGGAACCGCCGCAGAACGGACCGCCTGGGCCACCGCGTACGCCGACGCGCTCGCCGCGTCGCCCGACGGAGACCCGGCCACGGTGCCCGCGGGTGACTACGGCCCGGTGCCCGCACTGACGGCGAGCTTCCTCGACCTGGCCCGCTCCGGAGGGCTCGAGGGGGCCCTCACCGCCTCGGGCAACTTCTACGGCGGCGACCAGACCCGGAGCCTGCTGCTGCTCTCCGACGGCGCCTACCTCGAGGACCTCGCGGTCGCCCAGCAGCTCGGCGGCGACCAGTGGGGAATGATGAACGAGACCGGCAACTACCCCGGCCAGCCGTGGATGTGGCTCTACACGTTCTGGTACCAGGTCAAGCCGTTCTCCACCTCCGACAACGCCGACGCCGAGGTCTGGGCGCTGATGATGGTGCTGACCCTGGCCCTGACGTTCGTGCCGTTCATCCCGGGTCTGCGCGACGTCCCGCGGTGGGTGCCGGTGCACCGGCTGATCTGGCGCGACCACTACCGGGCCCACCCTCGCCGGACCTGAGCCGCTCAGGGGCCGGTGCCCCTAGGGTGCTGACGTGAGCCAGGTCCCCGCAGCGTCGCGCGCCCTCCGGGTGCTGCGGTTCCTGGCCAGCCAGCCCAACCCGGTGCCGCTGGACCGGATCGTGCACGCGGTCGGGATTCCCCGGAGCACCGCCTACCACCTGCTCAACGCGATGATCGACGAAGGGTTCGTCGTGCACCTCGCCGAGGAGCGCCGCTACGGGCTGGGGGTGGCCGCCTTCGAGGTGGGTAGCGGCTACTCACGTCAGGAGCCGCTGCAGCGGATCGCCCGGCGCCCGCTCGCCGAGCTGGTCGACCACACGCGGCAGAGCGCGCACCTCGCGGTGCTGCACGGACGCGACGTGCTCTACGTGGTGGAGGAGCGCGCCCCCGGGCGACCTCCCCTGGTGACCGATGTCGGGGTCCGGCTGCCTGCCCACCTCACCGCCAGCGGCCGCGCCATCCTGGCGGCCCTGCCGGCCAACCAGGTGCGCGTGCTCTACCCCGACAAGGGGACGTTCGTGGACCGGCACGGCCGGGGCCCGAGCTCGCTGAGCAGCCTGCGCACGCTGCTCTCCGAGACCCGGCAGCGCGGCCACGCGCTCGAGGACGGCGAGGTGACCCCCGGGTTCGCCTCGGTGGCCTCGCCGGTCTTCGACAGCGCCGCGCACCCAGCCGCCGGCATCGCGGTCACCTTCCCGGCGGCGGACGTCGGCCCTGCCGACCGCGTGCTGCTGGCCGACCGCGTGGCCCGGGCAGCCCGCGACCTCACCCGACGGGTGGGTGGTCGGTCCGCGCCGGCGGGCACAAGCCG
>JBBQRV010000061.1:0-15574 GCA_038214475.1 Propionibacteriales bacterium
AGCAAGGCAGACTGGGACAGGGCCATCGTGTGGTTCTCCTTCGAAAAGTTCCTTGGCGGGTTCTTTACGAAGCCTCACACGGTGGCTCCTCAACGTTCAGGAACCTGACCGGGAGTTACACCACGACAGGGGACGTCACCGCTCACGGCAGCTCGGTAATAGCTGGAACTCCCTGGAACGTTACGCGGGTCCGTTGGCCTGACTTCTGTCTGCGCGCATCATCGCTCGTAGGTTTCTCGTCACGCTGGACCCCCAGACGTAGTCCTCTGGTTTGCTCCACAGCAGCCTTGATCGGAGTTCGACCAGTTCGTCGTGGCGAACAGCGATCATTGGCCCCCCACCGTCCATTTCCAGCGCCTCTAGGATCTCTCTAGTCCGTCGTTCTGGGATTCGTGCGCAGCACAAGCAGAAATCCACCAGTGTCACCGTCTTGAGGTAATCGAGTTCGGTGGCGGTTAACTTCGGCTGACGTGGCGACTCAGTACGCGCGGGACGAGAACTGAAGGCCACCGGCACGGTGGGCTGCATGGACCGCCATCGCTCCGCCACCACTCGCTGTGCTGGCTGGTTGAATGCTCTGACGTCGCCATTGATCGCGAAACGGAACAACGCCATTCCGATGCCGTCGGCGAAGGCAGTCGCCTGGGGTGTGAACCCAGCCGACGCGAAGAAGATCGATTGAGACACACCCGCGCCCAGGCATGCACCAGCTAGTTGCTGAAGAACGGGACGCCCAGCGGGCAGCGCCTCAAACTTCACCTGAGCCCCAACGCCGCCGTTGCTTCTCGCCAGAACATCCAATCCAGCGTCTCCGCTGGCTTGCGTTCGCTGCGCATCGGGCCAGCCCAAGTGACGGACCCAATCGGTCGCGTGCTCCTCGGCTTCACTCGCATCCCTGACCATTCGGGGTGGCGGCGGGGAAGGGGATTCAGGAATCGCTCCCTGCAGTGCCGGTGTTCGTCTCTTGCGATGCGTGTCGGGCCGCGAACCGGCTCGCTGAACCGATACGTCAGTTAGCCATGCAGCCAGCGCGTCGGACGCGCCCGGTCCGGGTTGGCAATCTGCCTCCACCGCGTTCGCTCGACGGGCGACTTCCTTGCCCCAGGCTTTGGTTGCTTCAGCCTTCAATGCACGGTCTGCGGCCCCCTGTGCTGCTACCGGATCGGCCCAAAGAGTCCCGTTCCCTGGCACTTCCGCGTTCTCGTTCGCCTCAGAGTTGCGGCGTCTCGCGCGCCAGGAATCAAGTAGACCCACGACCTCCACTCTGCCACGTAGCGTCGCCAGGAGACCGCAATTGGCTCCAACGTCAGGTTCGCTCCCTTCCGCGCGTCAGCGTCGCTTCTGTAGGTTCAAGCACCGCATGCCACAGGCGGGCCGGTCACCAGCCGACCTGCAGCATTCGCCGCGAGAGTGGCAGCGTCCTGCCGCCGACTCCCTTGCGGGAGACCGTGACACGAACCTGGCCCGCACTCCTCCGCTGGGCCCACGCCACCGGCGCAAAGCCCTCGGCTAAGGTCACCGTGCCCACGCTCGGTCGTCGGTACGCCAGCGGGCCCCGCGTGTGTTGCGAGGCCCGCTCGGGGGCGTTTGCTGTCGGAGTCAGTAGTGAATCTCCGGGGCGGTCTCCAGGACGAGGTACGCCAGGGGGCCGAGCGTCACGGCGAGAGCGGTGAGGATCCTGCGTGTCTTGGTCATCGAATTCACCTCCCCCATGAGGGTGCAGGTTGGGTGGCGGGTTCCCCGGCCCGGTGTCAGTAGCGAATCTTCGGGGCGGTCTCCAGGACGAGGTACGCCACGGGGCCGAGCGTCACGGCGAGAGCGGTGAGGATCCTGCGTGTCTTGGTCATCGAATTCACCTCCTCCCATGTGGGGGTGCAGGTTGGGCGGACGCGGCCGGGGCACCGGCCGCCATGCCTCCAGTGCGGTGCAGCGCTCGTGCAATCGACACGGCGCCGGCCACGACCGCGAGATCAGCCACGTTGAGGACCACCGGACCGGCAACCAGGAAGTCGTGCACGGCGCCGGTTGCGGCCCGGTCGACTTGGTTCCCAAGCGCGCCACCGAGCACCAGGAGGCACCCGACCACGCCGACTCGGCCCCTCCGAATCAGCTGGACCGCGACCAGTGCCGCAGCAACGAGCCCAGCCGCCATCGCCGCGACCAGCACCGGCGCAGACGAGCCAGCGACCCCCAGGCTGAGCTCGTCGTTAGGCATCGGCGCCAACAACCAGGGAGCGACGGGCACCATCACTGGTGCCGCCGCCTTGGTGACCAGGTCCACGGCGGCGACCGCGACTGTCCCGGCCACCAACGTGACCCCAGGCCTGGAGGCGAGCGCTGCGATGGAAACGCGGCGGATCTTGTTCATGACGGCCCTTTCGGTGACTTGGCCGGAGTGGATGACAGCCACGTTGTCGAAGGTCGCTGTAAGACCGCTGAAGTGCCGCTGTACCCGCGTCCGCTCGCCTCAAGTAGCCGCCTTGACGCGCACCGAAAGTCGCCATCGCGACGGCGAGTGCCGCCGGCAGGGTGATGCCCCGGCTCCGGATGTGAGGACCACCCCCACCGACGCGGCATGGACACACGCGGCGGCGGCACCTAGTGTCCGATGCGTGGTCTCCGTCGGGCTACTCGGACCCTTCTACGTTTCGACCGAGGGTGGGCCGGTTGCCCTGTCCGCCCCGATGCAACGCGCCCTCGTCGCCTACCTGGCGCTCGCCCGCGAACACTCCGCAACTCAGGACCAGCTCGTCGACGCCCTGTGGAGCACCCCGCCTGGGCGCGCCACCAACATCATCCAGCAGTACGTGTCCGCGCTGCGCCGCACACTCGGCGCCTCGACGATCGTGACCACCGGGCAGGGATACCAGCTCGTCGTCGCCCCGGAGAACGTCGACACCCACGCGTTCCGCCAACTCGTGGACCGCGCCGACGAGGCCAGGAGCGCCGGCCACCCGGCCCGCGCCGCCACCCTGCTGACCGAAGCGCTGGCCCTGCACCGCGGGGAACCGCTATCCGCAATGCCCGACAGCCCCTTCGTCGAACCGGCGCAGGCATCCCTGCAACGAGCGCTCCTCGAGGCACGGATCCGGGCAACGACCGTCCAGAACGACCTCGGGCACTACGCGTCGGCCATCGAGACGAGCGAGACCCTCGCTGCGGAGCATCCGCTGGACGAGACCGTCGCCGCGGAGCTGATGCGGGCCCTGACGGGCACAGGCCGGCAGGCCGACGCCCTCGCGGTCTACGACCGAGTCCGTGCCCTCCTCGACGAGGAGCTCGGCCTCGAGCCAGGGCTCCTGCTCCGCAAGGCGCAGGCAGCCGTCCTTCAACAGGACGGCGCCTTCGTCGCGCTCGACGACACGCCTGAAGTCACCGAACCAACCACCTTCCTACCTGCGCCGCCGACCACCACTTTCGGACGGGAGGCGGACATCGAGTCGGTCCTGGCCGACCTCGCCGGGGGCGCGCGCCTGCTCACACTCACCGGGCCCGGCGGGATCGGGAAGACCCGGCTGGCGGTCGAGGTGGCACGGGCCACGGTCGACCGGCAAGGCGGACCCGTCGACTTCGTCGACCTCACGGCCGTCCTGGACCACCCGGTGGTCACGACACGCAACGCCGACCAGCTCGAGCCGCGACGCGAGGCAGGCAGCGACCCGGGCCAGGTGGTGGCGACTCGCTACCGCAACGGCGGCCTCCTCGTGCTCGACAACCTGGAGCAGGTACTCGCAGCGGCGAACGACGTATCAAGTCTCCTCGACCAGGCCCCCTCCCTCCGGGTGGTCGTGACGAGCAGGTCGGCGTTGCAGGTGCGGATCGAGACCGTTCACCCCCTCGGCGCGCTCGCGACCGACCACCAGCCTGGGGCTGCCCGGTCCCCGGCCGTGGCCATGTTCCATGACCGCACGGACGCTCGACGTGGGTCCCGCCCCTGGAGCGAGGCCGAAGAGCTGGCCGCCCGCGAAGTGGTGTCCCTCGTCGATGGGCTACCCCTGGCGATCGAGCTCGCGGCCGCTCGCTGCCGGATGCTCGGCCCTCGCGGGCTGGCCAGCCGGCTGCGTGCCTCGATGACGCTGCTCGGGGACGGCCCGGCGGACCTTCCCGCTCGGCAGCGGTCCATGCACCAGACCATCCAGTGGAGCGTCGACCTGCTCGAGCCGGGTCAACGTCGAGTTCTCGGAATGCTCGGCGTCTTCCGGGGCGGTTTCGACGTGCCAGCCTTGCTCAGTGTCCTCGACCTCGACGAGTCCTCGGCGCTGGCGACCGTGGAGACGCTTGGTGACGCGAGTCTGATCCAGGTGGGCGAGGACCAGGACGGTGAGCCGCGGTTCTCGCTGCTGCAGGTCATCAAGGCACACACCCCGACGCTGCTTTCGGCGGCGGAGCTCGACGCGGCCCGCGGGCGACACGCCGACTGGATGGTCGACCTCGCGCGCGCAGCTCAGCCACACCTGCGCTCCGAACAGGGCACATCCTGGCTGGCCCGACTCGACCGGCAGCGCGAGGACATCGCCGCCGCCGTGCACGCTCTCCGCGAGTTCGGTCGAGCCGACGACGCCGCAGGTCTGGTCGACACTCTGCTCCGCTATTGGCTCGCCTCCCCGGGGTCTCCTGAGGGCCGGATCCTCGTTGAGGGGCTTCTCCGCGAGGACTCGCTGAGCCCCTCGTCGAAGGGCAGTCTGCTCCTCCTGCTGGCGAGGCTCCACGAACGGTGCGGCGAGTACGCCGCAGCGGTCGAACTCGCGCTGGGTGCCGCGGAAGTGGCTCGCCTCGCCGACAACCCGAACGCCCGGGGAAGGGCATACTCCACGGTGGCCAGTTCGACTCTCTGGTTGGGCAAACCGGACGAGTCGGAGTCGTTCTGGGAGCAGGCCCTCGGCCTCACCGAAGCAGGCGACGACCTCGACTTCAGGGCGCTCACCCTCGGCAACCTCGGTCTGCTGGCGCTCGACCGTGGCCAGTTCGACCGGGCGCTGGTGATCTATGAGGAGGCGCTCGGCCACCTCCGAGAGCTGGGCGTGGTCGACGCGGCGAACGACACGCTCATGAACCTGGCGTGGGCACACCTCGGCCTGGGGCAGCTCGAACGCGCCCGCGAGTGCCTGCGTAAGTCCGGTGGCCGGGCGATCCAAAATGGCTCCGAGGACGCCGCCTACCACCTGCTCGGGGTCGCCCGGCTGGCTTCGCTCACCTCACAACACGCGGCAGCACTGCGACTCACCAACGCCGCCATTAACCTGATTGCCTCCGTGGCACAGATGTTCGAGCCCTACGAACTGTCGGTCGTCGACGCGATCCGGGCCGACGCCCAGGCCGCAAAAGCCGCAACGGACGCCGAGGCCACGACACCTGTGGACCTCTCGCTGACGCAGTCGCTGGCCCTCGCCGCCGAGATCCTCGCCGAACCACCCGTCATTTCGGGGTGAGAGCTACGAATGTGTTCCGTTCGGACTCGGTCGAGCTCCCTTGGTTCCCGGCCGGGGCGGGTAGGCCGAATCGGTAGCGCGTTCCCCCAGTTCCCGCGGCTCCCGCTGCTCGGACGCGGCGCACTGGATTCTGAACGAGCACCACAGCGGCGAACGGCCCGCCGGGCGCCGCGTACACAGTTGTCCCGTCCCGTTCCAGACAACTGTCCCGTCCCGTTCCAGTCCACGCTCTAACCGGAGCATCTGTCGGTCCCACCACCTAAACCTCAGCCCGGCGAACTCGCGCCGCCATCCGGTACCGGCAGCCGCCTGCTCGCTGAGAACACCTCTCGCGAAGGCTTCATCTGGTGGCTTAGGGCGCTTGTTTCGATCGAAGTCCTCGGCAGAGAGGCAGGGCACGTCTTCACGCCCGCCTCGCGGGCGGTATTGGCGTGAAGGCTACAGCGACCCTTCAGCGTCCGTAAAGCGCTCTGGGCCACCCTCGATCTCATTAACCCAAGGGCCTACGGACCCGGAGATATGAGGAGTCGATCGTTATGAGCACTACACACACTGGGAAGTGGTTCACGAAGCGGCTGCTTGGCCTCGCGCTCGCTGCGACCGCGATCCTGGGCGTGACGACGCAGCCTGCGTCGGCCATGACCCTCTACAGTCCCGGAGGTGGATGGGCCGACGCCAGCGCGCTGTGCAACGTCGGCTCGCACACGGTGTCGTTGAGCATCTCGTTCATAAAGGACCGCGCCTACGCCACACAGAGTATTCAGTACGCGTACTGGATGAAGGACCTCAACACGGGCCAGTCGTGGGCCGGTCCTGTCAACACATACACGGTCTCTTCGCTGGGGGTAGAAGCCACCGGCTCGCCGTCGCAACTGGTCCCTAGCACTCGGTACGGCATCTACTACGCCGTCCGCTTCGGAACCTTAGGTGGATATGGTCCGTGGTCCGCATGGACTCCCGTCGCAAACATCACGACCTGGCGGGCCAAGGGTTGGTACAAGTCCCCGACGTCGATCTGCTACACCTGACCGACCGCGGGCCCGCCGGCGCAGTTGCGTTTGCTGATCACCCCGGACAGACAATGACGACCAACATGGGCAGTGTGCAGGCTTGCGCTCAGGACATGCGCATACTTATGGGGTTGGTGTCACCGGCCAGCAGCGGCAGGGTGCACATCTTCACCAGCGCCTCGCGGGCGCTGTTGGCGTGCAGCGTGCACATCCCGGGCAGGCCGGCGTTCAGCGCGAGCAGCAGGTCGAGGCACTCCTCGGCCCGCACCTCGCCCACGATGATCCGGCTCGGCCGCATCCGCAGCGCCTCCTTGACCAGGTCGCGCAACCGGATCTCGCCGGTGCCCTCCAGGCCTGCCTGCCGGGTCTGCATCGGCACCCAGTCGGGATGCGGGAACCGCAGCTCGAAGACCTCCTCCGCCGACACCACCCGGTCACCACCCGGGATGGCCGCGGCCAGGCAATTGAGCATGGTGGTCTTCCCTGCCTGAGTGCCGCCGGCGACGAGCACATTCAGCCCGGCCCGCACACTGGCCTCGAGGAACTGCGCCGCAGGGCTGGTCAGGCTGCCCAGCTCCACCAAGTCGTGCAACCGCGCCGCCTTGAGCACGAACTTGCGGATGTTCACGGCGGAGAAGCCGCGACTGATGCCCTCCAGCACCACGTGCAGCCGGTGTCCCTCCGGCAGCATGGCGTCCACGAACGGCTGACTGATGTCGATGCGCCGACCCGACGACTTCAGCATCCGCTCGGTCAGCTCCTGGACCTGCCCGGTGGTCAGCATCAGGTTCGTGAGCTCATGGCGCCCGTTGCGAGCCACGAACACCCGGGTCGGATCGTTGATCCAGATCTCCTCCACCGCCGGGTCGTCCAGGAACGGCTGCAACGGGCCGAACCCGCTCACCCGGGCCACCAGTTCACCCACCATCGCCGCCCCGTCGGGCACCGGCGCCACCACCCCGGTCAGGCTCCGCTCGTCATGCTCGCGCACCACACCCTCGGCGATCCGGCGTACGACGCCGGTCTCACGCTGCGGATCGACACCCTCACGACGCACCAGCGCCCGCACCTGGGCGTCGAGCCGCTCGACCAGCCCCTCGTGCGAATCGGCAAACGTGGCAGTCATCGCCGCCCCCTGTCCCGGATGAAGGCTTCCCCACATCAAACCGGTCACCGCCCGCGATGGAAACCCCGAGAAGGTCAAACCTGTGGAGAACCACCCCACCGGACCGGCACCCGCCGGACAAAGGCGCACGACTGTCGACGGTGCCGTGCGTGCCTCCCGAGACGGGGGTATCTGCACCGGTACGACGGACTCCTCCAGTTGCCGGCCATCCCCATGGTGGCGCTGCGGACCACTCGGTCCCTGTTGGCTGGGTCCGAGATCTGTCGCATACGGCCGCTTCAACTCGAGTACGGCGGAGTGTGGTGGAATGCGGCTCCCGCATCATGCGGAACCTCCCGAGACAAAGGTGCGACACCGGTCCCGGTCCGTCGTGCTCCTCCTCGGCAACCTCGACCCCGCCGTCACCACGCTGGCCTTCCTCGGCGTGGCGGTCGCGACCGCGGCACTGTTGAGATGGGTGACCCAGCTCGGTGACGGGACTGACCAGGCCCTCGCGGACAGCGCCCCCTTCGGCGCGTGGATCGTGGTCGCGTCGCTCACCGTCGTGCTGTTTGTCGAGACCGCTGTCGCCGGTGTCCACGAAGCCACGCATCGCGACCACACGCTGACGACGCGGACCATGGGTCGCTACGCCAGGTGGTACCTCGCGTTCGCGGGGCTGGCGGTCGCCGCGTTGCTGTTCGGCGGGAAGGGTGGCCCACCCGTGCCGGTGGACGCCTGGCCGACGATCGCGAGGTGCCTGCTCGTCCTGGGGGTGGTCGCCGGTGGCCCCTGGGTCGTCCTGGTCTGGTCGTCCCACGACCTGCTTGCGAAGGAACGCGCGCTCCTGGAAGCGGAATCCAGCGCGTCCAGGGTGCGGTCCGACGCCTCGGACAGCCAGGACGGAGCGCCGCGGCCCGTGCTGGACGAGGCCTTGCGAGAAGAGCTCGACACGCGGCTCGCCGTACTGTTGTCGGTACGGCGGCTGATCTCGAAAGCCGTCTCGAGGCTGGTCGGTCTCGTGCTCGCCGCCGTGCTCATGTCCGGCGCACTCCGCGCCGCACTCGTACCCCGCTTCATCGCGGACCCCGAGTTCCCTGCCTCAGCCGTAATCGCGTACGGCGCGTTCTTCGCCATCCTTCTGTCCCTGGCGGTTCTGCCGCTGATGTTCGCCTGGCGCCGCACCGCCACCTCCCTGCTCGACAGCGCCTTCCCGCCCAGCGTCGCAGCCCCCGCCGCGCAGGCCGACGCACGCGGACGTCTCTCCGCGATCCTGGACATCGACAGCTCGCTGTTTCGTTCCCCCGTGACGGTCAGCAGCATCCTCGCGCCGCTGCTGACAAGCCTCTTGGCCGCCTTCCTCCCTCAGTTGGGCAAGTAGAGCCCGGGTTGCCCCCTGGCCGATCACCCTGCAGCTGCCCGTCCGCTTCGAGCAGAGCATCGCGGCTCGTTGACCCGAGGCGTCTCCGGGCGAGAGGCTGGTCGGGGATCGCCTCCGTTCCTCTCGTGGAGCAGGGCGTATCCATGGTTCTTCGGCTGTGCCGACTGCCTGGCGCACGGCATCCCGCAGGGCGTGTGGCTCCGTCGAGATGAGGCCCTGGGTGGCGAGAACAATGGAGGGCAGAGACATGGACACGCTACGCATTGGCCACGGCAACGTCTTCGCCGCCAGCCGACACCTGCACCGCGCTTTCTCCACCCTCAGGGACTCCGGGTGTGACTCGTTCGACCTGGCTGAGGGATACCGGGCGGTCCGGTTGTTGAGTCGGTTGGCCGGCTACCGCTCCCACGTCGGGCCCACTCGCGACGCGAGAGACGTGCCCCTGCTGGTGAGTGAACGCAACCCGTACGTGGGCCACCTGACGTTCAAGGTGTCCGACGCGCTGGAAGAGTTCCACAGAGTGGGCAAGGAGCGCCACGTGAACGTGGCCGTCTACGAGTGGGACGGGGTCAACGTCGCGCACGTCGCGCTGCACCCGGTGGCTGGCCACAGAGCACTGACCGGAACCGACTCGCGACACCCGCTGGTTCTGGCCTACAGCAACGCCGTCCGGTCCACCGCGGACGTGCTCGACCTGTGCCAAGCGCAAGGCTGGTGGCTCGTACTCGGGTCCGACCGCCAAGTGCGTCCCGGCGACCCGGTGCGCCCGTGGTCGCTCCAACCGGTTCTTGAGGATCACGGCATGCAGGTGATTGCCGACCACGGGCTGGACATCCTGGCCGCGGACCGAAGATTGGGGCTCGTCGCGCCGGCGGAGCGCATCGGGACCCAGCGCACCGGGTCCGACTCCCACACGTGGCTGGTCGCCGACTTGCGCAAGGTCATGCCAGACCTCTGACTGTGCCCCCGACGAGGGCCAGGAATCCAGAATGACGGCAACGTCGGTGATCGTGACTGCCCTATCCCGGGTCCGGCGCCCCCTTCCGGCCGGTCCGCTCTGCGCGGAGGCCAGGCCTGGCGCGATGTGGCAGTCGGTGTCACGGCGCGCGCAACTCCCGGGCCAAGGCTCTCTCTGAACGTTCTTGAGGGGGTCTGAGGTAGTCAGTGGGCGGCCTTCAGGGCATCTACGGCGGACTTGAAGGTGGGCCACCCGTTGAGCCCCCCGTTGACTTTGCGTCGAACCAGCTTCCAGTCACCGGCTGCAGCTGCTTCGTCCACGCCTCGTTCGCTGAAGTAGTCCACGAGCACGCGCGCGGCGATGCCGGGGTCGAGCGCGATCGTGGGTTGGTCCTCGAGGGGCAGTCCGAGCCGTTCGCCATAGGTCCGATAGTTTGCCCGGCCGGTCAGTTGGATGTACCCGCGCCCGTGGTAGCGGGCGCCGTCTCCTGGTTGTGTGTTCCCGAGATCGCCGCGGCCCTCGTACATGCGCGTGAAGTAGTCGTCGTCGCCGAACTCGTTGATCGGCTCGAATCCTCGACCGACCTCGACGATGACGGTGGCCGTGGCAGCGATCTTGGCCGACTCGGTCGTCATCCGCGCCCGCCGAAGGGCGCGTGCGATGCGGGGCCAGTTGCGTCGGACGTTCCCGAGGTCCGAACCCAGCGCCTGGGCAATCTCGGGCGACGTGAGCCACCCACCAGGAGCGTCGCCGTCCTCGGCTTCGCCGTTGTCGTCCGCGGCTTGGAGCGCGGAGAAGGTCGGCGCGTCGATGACCCCGGTCACCGGGAGGCCGGTGCCCGACGGGACCCCATGCCCCCCTGCGTTATGTGAGTCCTGATACTGCCTCGCGGCTCGCTCTGTCACGTCTCCGAAGTAGCCGTCGTCGTCGACGTTGAGAACTCGCTGCGCCTGCGCCACCACGCCGTGCCGCCCTGCCGGGTTGGGATCCCGGTCACCGTTGCGGACAGGGAGATCGGTGGCGATGCGCCATACGGAGCGCTCGTGCGTGCCGCGCCATCCGTGCGGGAAGGACTTGCGCAACTCGGCGAGCGCCGGCGATTCCGACAACTGGAGATGTGGGTAGTCCTTGAACGTTCGCCAGTCGCCGCCCCACTCAAAGCCAGAGTTCTTGCAGATGGCTACGAAAAGCTTCCATTCCTGAAGGTTCTGGTCCCACACGGCGCGGCCATCCCTGATCACGGCGAAGTCGAAGGCCAATCCGAAGTTGTGGTAACTCTCGCCCGCTTTCGCATTTGTGACCTTGGACCCGGGAGCCGATCGGCCCTGCGCATAGAGCCTGGTCTGCTCGGCATACGTTCGTAGGGCACTGACGACGAACACGTCTACGCCCTCGGCGGCAGCCGTCGCGAACGCCTCTCGCGCTTTCGCTCGAGCGTCAGGCTGGAGCCCAGAAAGTCGTTCCAGATCAGCAGCGGCCATAGTGATCTCGGCTCTCGAGGATGCGCCTTCTGGTGCAGCATCCTCGCGTTCAGGGCTCTCGCAGCAAGGGTTCTCGACAGTGAAAGACTCCAGTCGCACCGCACCACGAGACGGCTGGACTCGTGCTCCTCGTCCTCTCAGTAGACAACCTCTCCGCCGTGGCTGCAATAGCCGAAGTTGGCAGGATCTTGAGACCGGGCAATGGCCGCCCACCCACGAGATCATCCTGCGCAACCTGCTCCGGAGAGAGAAGTCGGGCAGCCTTCAGCCCGTGGTCACGGCACCCAGCGGCGCCGTCACGACGGTCGGGTTCGCCGACGACACCTCGGGGCTGCGCAACACCGGCGCCTACGAGGGGGTCTTCAAGCCGACCGAGGACGGTCGGCACCACGCCGTCGTGACCGTGGTGGGCTCACCCCAGTCCTCGATCGCCGACCCCCTCGGCCGACTGAGCCACAGCCTGACCGGAGCGGTCGATGCCGACCCGGGCGCACCGGACTTCGTGCGGCTGGTGAGAATGACCTTCGACGTGGGCAGACTGCCCGAGCCGGAGCGCCAGAAGCCCGAGACGCCGTCGGGCAAGGGCCTGCTGCGGCCCCGTCCGCTGCGACTGGTCAGCGCCAAGCGCACCCGACTGTTCCCCGCCTGAGGCAGCGGCCGGCGCCGCACCCGTCAGCGGTTCGCGAGGCCGTCGAGACGCAGGGTGTCCGACTCGTCACGGTGGGTGCCGGTGCTGCCCACGTGCGTGTCGGCGATCGTCGGCCCGTCCTTGAGGACGTGGAAGAAGGCCATCGCGTGACCACGCCCCACGTCGTACTCGTCCGCGAGCCAGGCGACGACCTCGGCGGCCTTGGTCGTCGCGTCGTACCCCCGCTCGTGAGCCTCGGCCAGCAGCAGCTCGGGCGTCTTGTCGGTCTTCTTCTCGAGTGCGTCGAGGTAGGCCTGGAAGGACATGGTCGGCTCGCTCCCTGCGCGGTGATGGTGTCGTGAGGTCAGACCAGGACGGGTCCGCGGAATCATCGCCGTCCACCGACGAGGGCTGGACCGAGCAGGTCACACCTGTGGAGGACCCGGCGTCGGCTGCGACGTACGGGAGCTCTGATCTTCCGTCCCGGCCGGCGGCGAGCCCGACGACGGGGATCAGCGGCAGGAAGCTGCCCACGACAGAGGCGGGCGCACCCCGCAGGCCGCCCACGAAGAACCAGAACGCGAAGCCGTACTAGACCATCCCTGAGGCCGCCGCGAGCGACCAGCTCGTGGGGAACGAATCGCCGAGCCGGCTACGCCGAGTCGCCGGGGGGCTCGACCAGGGTGCCGTGGTGCCGCACCGCCCGGCCGAACAGCAACAACGTCGGCGCCAGCAGCAGTGCCCCGACCCCCAGGGCGGTGCGCACGCCCCGCAGGTTGCCCACGACGCCCAGCACCGGTCCGCCTGTCCACTCACCCAGGCTTCCGGCGACGGTCGTGATCGACAGCACCGTGGCCCGCACCGACGAGTCCGTGATCGACTCGTTGAGCCAGGTGCTGAACGGGGCCGAGGCCAGGTCGCGGATGACGGCCGTGGCGAGATAGGCCGACACCGCGAGCCAGAGCGACCCGGCCAGCGCGAAGACGAGCGCGCAGATCATCAGCGCGGCGTGCAGCACCAGTAGCAGCCGGGCCAGCCGCGCGGCCCGGAGCCGCTCCACCCGGGACACCAGCGGGGCGGCGACCGCGAACGCCAGCACCAGCGTGGCGGCACCGAGGATCCCGAACCAGACCACGTCGCCGAGTCCCGCGATCGGCGGCAGTCCCACGTCCAGCAGGAGATGCGCCTCCCACAACCGGTCGAAGCCCTCCTGGAACGCGCCGAGGAGCACCACGATCACCACGATGAGGAGCAGGATCGGGCTGGCCCTCACGACCTGGGTGCCCTCGCGGGCGGTGGCCAGCACCGCCTGCACCCGGGGCAGCTGCTGGGCACGCGGCACCGGGCTGAACCCGCGCTCCGGCATGGCCAGCGACAGGTAGCCACCCAGCAGGATCGCGCTGGCGCCGGCCGCGAGGAACGGGAGCCACAGGTGCGCCAGCGCCAGGCCGATCGCGATGCCGATGCCGAGCAGTCCGGTCACCCGGGCCACCTGCGCGCCCCGCTGGTACGACGACCCCAGGTGCCCGGGCCCCACCTCGTCGGCCAGCCAGGCGTCCTCGGCGCCACTGCGGAACGTCCACCCGAAGCCCCAGAGGGCCATGCCCGCGATCACCACCCCCGGGACGGGCACCGACCCGATCAGGATCATGGCGAGCCCGGACACGACCGCGGCGACGACCACCGACAACCGGCGTGAGTAGAGATCGGCGACCACGGCCGTGGGGATCTCGAAGAAGAAGTAGGCAACCTCGAGCGCGGTGCCCGCCAGCACGAGCTGGAGCGGTGACATGCCGACGTCCCTGATGAAGTACACCGCTGCCGTGGTCCACGACAGGGCGCCGACGAACCCCCAGCCGCCTCGGTAGACGAGCCAGACGAAGCGCGCGTCCGCGCGACTGCTCATGACGACGACGGTAGGCCCTCCTCCGGTTCCGAGCGGGAACGCAACCGGCCCGTTCCCGGTCGGGCGCCGTTCAGTCGCTGACGACCGCCCGCAGCACGTCGACCTTGGCGGCCGACCTGGCCGGGCCCACGGCCGCCAGGACGCCGGCGACCGCGGCCACCACGACGTACACGGCGATCTGCGTGACAGGCACGGAGATCGACTTGATCCCCTCGTCCTTCAACACCTGCGACATCGCCAACCCGATCCCGATGCCCAGCGCGGCACCGCTCACGGCACCGATCAGCGAGATCACCGCCGACTCCCAGCGCGCCATCGCACGGACCTGGCTGCGGGTCATGCCGACCGCGCGGAGCAGGCCGAGCTCACGGGTGCGCTCGAAGACCGACAGCGCCAGGGTGTTGACGATGCCCAGCAGGGCGATCATCACGGCCAGCGCCAGCATCACGGTCATGAAGGTGAGCAGCTGGTCGATGAACCCGCTGGCCTCCTTCTCGAAGCCGGCCCGGTCGAGCACCTTGGCGTCCGGGTGGTCGGCGAGCGTCGCGTCGATGGCACCTTGGACCTCGGCCCGGTCGGCGCCCTCGTCGACGGTGACGAAGGCCTGCGTCACCAGCTGCGGCCCGGCGAGCGCGCGCTGCGCGGCCCGGCTCACGACGTAGTCGTCGCTGATCCAACCCTTGCCCCCGTAGATCGCGGCCACCCGAAGTGCGTGTGAGCCACTCTCCGCGAACTCCGTGGTGATGCTGTCGCCGACCTGCCAGCCGGGCTTGGTCGCCGCCGACTCGGTCACCATCACCGCGTCCTTGCCGAGATCCGCGAGCGAGCCCTGCGTCACGTTCAGCTGCAGGACCTGCTCCGCGGTGCCGGGGTCGATCGCGGAGTAGGTGGTGTCGGCCCCGGCGAACCGGGCCATCCCCCACCCGTCGGCCGCCACCTGGTCGACACCGTCGACGGACTCCACCGCCGCCAGGACCGACGGGCTGTAGCCCGGCGCCTGGGCGCTCGAGGTGACGACGTAGAGGTCGGCGTCGACCTTGTCGGAGAGCACGTCGCCGAAGGAAGCCTTCAACGACGAAGCGAAGACGCCCATGCTCACCACCAGGGTCAGGCCGATCATCAGCGCCGCGGCCGTGGCCGAGGTACGCCGGGGGTTGCGGGTCGCGTTCTGCTTCGCCAGGTCACCGGGGAGTCCCCGGAGCCGCAGCGGAGCCGCGATCGCGGCCGCCAAGGGGCGGACGACGAACGGCAGGGCCACGATCACACCCACCATCGACGCGGCCAGGCCGAGCCCGAAGAGCTTCATGCTGCCCCCGCCGTACAGCGCCTCGAGCAGCGCCACCACACCGCCGACCACCACGAGCAGGCCGACCACGGCCCGCACCACCGAGGGCTTCTCCGCCCCCGGGGTCGACTCGCGCAGGGCCTCGATCGGCAGCACCTTGGTGGCCCGCCGGGCCGGCACGAGTGCGGCGAACACTGTGACGCCGGTGCCGACCACGAGCGAGATCCACAGCTGGCTGGCCTCGATCTGCAGCGACGTGAACGGCAGTGCCAGGCCGAGGGTGTCCATCAGCCAGCTCAGGCCCTTGGCCACCCCGATCCCCAGGCCGAAGCCGGTGATGGAGGCGAGCACGCCCAGGCCCACGGCCTCGAGCAGCAGGTTGCCCATCACC